>JBKJMH010000046.1:0-12309 GCA_046596625.1 Vicinamibacterales bacterium
GGACCGTCTCGTCGTGATCACGGGCCTGTCCGGGTCCGGTAAGTCTTCGCTGGCCTTCGACACGATCTACGCGGAAGGGCAGCGTCGGTACGTCGAATCCATGTCGGCGTACGCGCGGCAGTTCCTGGAGCAGATGGAGAAGCCCGACGTCGACCTGATCGACGGCCTCTCCCCCGCGATTTCGATCGAGCAGAAGACTACGGGCGCGAACCCGCGCTCGACCGTCGGGACGGTCACGGAAATCTACGACTACCTGCGCCTGCTCTTCGCGAGCATCGGCGTGCCGCATTGCCCGAATTGCGGCAAGGAAATCTCCAGCCAGTCGCTCGAGCGCATCGTCGACATGGTGATGCTTTATCCGCACGAGTCGCGCATCAACGTGCTGGCGCCAATCGTCCGCGGCCGGAAGGGTGAATTCAAGAAGGAGCTCGCGCACCTGCGCGGGCGCGGGTTCACGAAGGCGCGCGTCGACGGCCAGTTCCGGGCGCTCGAGGAAGACATCAAGCTGGACCGGCGGCGCAATCACACCATCGAAGTGGTCGTCGATCGGCTCATCGTGCGTGGCGGCGTGGAGCGCCGGCTGACCGAGTCGGTCGAGACCGCCCTGAAGCTCGCCGAGGATATCGTCGTCATCAACGCCTTCGAGCAAGGCGATCGGTTGTTCTCTCGCCGTCTGGCCTGCGTCGATTGCGGCATCAGCGTCCCTGAGATGACGCCGCGGGCGTTCTCGTTCAACTCGCCGCACGGTGCCTGCCCCGACTGCCAGGGACTGGGCGCGCTGGTCGACTTCGATCCACGCCGCCTCGTGCCGGACGAGTCGGTGGCGCTCGCCGACGGCGCGATCCTGCCGTGGGCCAAGGGCGATCGGAAGCTGGTTCGCGAAGCGCTGCAGTCGCTGCACAAGGACTTTGCGATTGATCTGGCCCTGCCGTTCGGCAAGCTGCCGAAGAAGCTGCGCGACGTGCTGATGTCGGGCACACCGAAGGGTGCGCCGGTCAGGTTCGAAGGACTGCTGCCGAACCTGCGGCGCCGCTATGAGGATGGCACCTGGTCTGAGCAAGCCGAACTCGAACCGTACCGCTCCCTGCGGCCCTGTTCCTCCTGCAGCGGCCGGCGGCTCAGGCCGGAGAGCCTTGGCGTACGGGTGAAGGGGCACAGCATCGCGGATTATGTCGACCTGCCGATCTCCGAGGCGCTGGCCGCGTTCGACACCCTGCGCCTCACCGACCGGGAGGCGATCATCGCCGAGCGGATTCTGCGCGAGATTCAGGACCGCGTACGATTCCTCCACGACGTCGGCGTTGGCTATCTCACCCTTGGGCGAAGTGCCGCCACGCTGTCGGGTGGCGAAGGGCAGCGCATCCGCCTGGCGACCCAGATCGGCGCGAACCTCACCGGCGTGCTCTACGTGCTCGACGAACCGTCGATCGGGCTGCACCAGCGCGACAACCGCAAGCTGCTGAACACGCTCGCGCGTCTTCGCGACCTCGGGAATACCGTGATCGTCGTGGAGCACGACGAAGAGACGATCCGCACCGCCGACTGGGTGATCGACCTCGGCCCGGGCGCGGGGGAGCACGGCGGCCAGGTGATCTTCCAGGGGACCGCCGCGGCGCTGATGAATGACCCCGCCTCGATCACGGGTGCCTACCTGACCGGAGCGCGGTCGATTCCAACGCCGGCGTCGCGTCGCACGCCTCGGGGCGAGATCGTCATCCGCGGCGCGCGGGAGAACAACCTCAAGAACATCGACGTGCGGTTCCCACTGGGCGTCTTCACGGCGGTGACGGGCGTCAGCGGCTCTGGCAAGTCGACGCTGGTGAACGACATTCTCTACCGCTCACTGGCGCGAACCATCTACCGGGCTGCCGACGAGCCTGGTGCACACGACCGCATCGAGGGGATCGGGCTGGTCGACAAGGTCATCGAAATCGACCAGTCGCCGATTGGCAGGACGCCGCGGTCGAATCCTGCGACCTACACCGGACTCTTCACGTTCATCCGCGATCTGTTCGCGATGATGCCCGAGGCGAAGCAGCGCGGCTTCAAGCCGGGACGCTTCTCGTTCAACGTAAAGGGCGGCCGGTGCGAGGGATGCCAGGGCGACGGCGTCATGGCCATCGAGATGCATTTCCTGCCGAACGTCTATGTCACCTGCGAGCAGTGCAAGGGGCGACGCTACAACCGCGAGACGCTCGACATCACCTATCGCGGCATGTCGATCGCCGACGTGCTGGAGTTGACGGTCGATCAGGCGCTGCCACTGCTCGAGAACTTCCCGGCCATCGCCAACAAGCTTCGCACCCTCCAGGCCGTCGGCCTTGGCTATGTTGCCCTCGGCCAGTCGGCCACCACGCTCTCGGGCGGCGAAGCCCAGCGCGTGAAGCTGTCGAAGGAACTGTCGCGCCGCGGCACCGGAAGCACGCTCTACATCCTTGACGAGCCGACCACCGGCCTGCACTTCGAAGATACGAGGAAACTGCTCGACGTCCTCAGCCGCCTGGTGGACCAGGGGAACACCGTCGTGGTCATCGAGCACAATCTCGATGTCATCCGCACCGCCGACCACGTCATCGACCTTGGTCCGGAAGGCGGAGCCGGCGGCGGCAGGATAATCGCGGAAGGCGCGCCCGAAGAGGTTGCGCGGCAGGACGCCTCGGCGACGGGCCGATATCTGGCCGAGCTCCTCTCCGCACAGGCCGGCCAGTCGCGGCGCAGCCAAGCCGGCTGAGACGCGTGGTCGGATTACCACGCTATCGGCGCGCGAGCCTGTGGTCGATGGACCACAGCCCTGCCTTGGACGAAGGCGAACATTACAGTGAAGATCTGAAGAAACATTCGATGATTCGCACGACACCAAGCCAAGTCCTGTGATCGCGCGGCAGGCATCGCGTTTGCTCAGCTGGTCTGTGCATGTCCCCGCTCGCTGAGAGAACAATGGACGCACAGCGCACACTCCGCCGCGCAATTTCCTGTGTTGGAATCGGCCTTCATTCCGGCAACAAGGTCCAGTTGTCCCTGAAGCCGGCTTCGGTCGACTTCGGCATCCGCTTCCGGCGGACGGATCTGGGCGACCACGAGGTGCCGGCAAATGTGCAGCACCTGGGCGGTATCCAGCTTGCGACGGCCCTCTCGCGCAATGCCGTCTCGGTGGAAACGGTCGAGCACCTGCTGGCGGCTCTCGTCAGCCTGCGCATCGACAATGTGCTCATCGAGCTCAACTCGCCCGAAGTGCCGATCATGGACGGCAGCGCTGCACCGTTCGTCTATCTCATTCAGGAAGCCGGCATCAAGCAGCAGGGGGCGGCGCGGAAGTACCTGAAGATCGTCCGTCCTATCGCCCTGTCACGCGGCGACAAGCGCATCGCGCTCTATCCGTCCGATCACTTCAAGGTCACCTACAGCATCAGCTTCGACCATCCGCTGCTGCGGCATCAGGCGCGCACGTTGAGCATCACCGAGGACAGCTTCATCGAGGAGATTGCGCCGGCGCGCACCTTCACCTTCCTGAAGGACGTGGAGATGCTGCGGCAGAACGGACTGGCCCTGGGCGGGTCGCTCGACAACGCGATCGTGCTCGGCGAAACCGGCGTGTTGAACAATGCGCTGCGCTTCGAGGACGAGTTCGTGCGGCACAAGATCCTGGACGCCGTCGGCGATTTGGCTCTGGTGGGATATCCGGTGGTCGGCCACCTGGTCGCGCATCGGGCGGGCCATGCGCTGCACACCGAGTTTGCCGCAAAGATTCTCGAAGAGACCGACTGCTGGCAGCTGGTGGATAGCCTGACCGACGCACGCGTCCCGGCGTCCGAGGCGGCGCCCGCGATCGCTCGCGGCTTCGCCCGCTAGACGCCGATCGGGTTGCCCCGACCGGTCAGCGTCCCTTCACAGCACCCACAACGGCTGTGCCGTTGTGGCCGACCCGCACTTCTCGAACCACTCCACGCCTTCGCTCACCAGATCGAACTTCAGCAGGTAACGTCCCGGTTCCGGCAGTGCATTCAGCCTGACCGTGATGTCGGCTGAACTCCCGCCCTCGAGCGGGCGTGGCAGGTCGGCGCGGGCAAAGTCCAGATTGATCAGCGAGCCATCAGCCGCGCACAACTGTGCGCCCAGCCGCACGAGACGACGGCCCTGGGCGCCGCTATTCGGGAACGCGCGAGCGCTCAGGTTGTGGACGCGGGTGCGAACCGTCAGCGGACGCTTGCGTGCGCCGATGAGCGGCAAGCCTGGGACGAGCGGACGCACGTCGATGCGCGCCTGCGGGGTCGCACCGGGGATGGCGTTGCCAAGATTGCTGTCGTCCCAGGTTTCGCGCCGAATCGCTTCGTACTCGGCAGTGCCAGGCACGAACCGGCGTGAGTACGAATCTTCCGGGTGATCGGTGATTTCCCAGCACAGGCGGTCAACGCCGATCTCCTCGGCCAGTTGCCTGGCCTGGGCCATCTCCTCGTCGCTGTCGTTCCACTTGAAGAGGATATAGCGCCAATTGAGGTAGGGCAGGTCGCGCCCGGACGTGCGCTTCTCGTCCGCCATCGCCCTGAGGTTCCGCATCGCCACGTCGAGCTTGCCGCGCTGGCGGTATTGCTCGTAGCTCGCCTGCGTGGCGCCGTCGACGGAGAACGTCACTTCATCGATGCCCGAGTGGACCAGCCGCCGTGCCTGCTCCTCCGACAGCGCCAGTCCATTGGTGCTGGTGTACAGGTAGATGTGCGGAAAATTCGACTTGATGTACTCGCACATCTCGACGGCGCGCTTGTGGAGGAATGCCTCGCCGTAGTTGAAGAAGTCGATGCGCCCGAGGGACGGGCCGGCTTCGTCGAGCACGCGCTTGAACAGCTCGAAGTCGAGCATGCCCGCCTGGCGGGTGCGGGTGATGCCCGTCTCCGGTGCGCAGCAGGCCTGGGCGCACGAGATGTTGCAGGCAGCCGTGCACTCGATGTACAGCCGGTTCGGATAGGGCCCGGCGTCCACCGGGCGAACCACCGGCACGTGTTCTTTCTTGAGGGGCAACTTCAGGGCGCAGTCGCCACAGAACTTCGAGCCGCCGTCATTCAGGTCAGCGCGCAGCGCCGTAATCACCGGGCCGGTCCATGCATCGCGTACCGAACCGGTGCGGGCATCTCCCAGCACCCGCTTGCCGTAGGGGTCGGCGCAGCCGCAGACGAAGCGGCCATCGCACAGCATCACCATGATCTGCCACGGCCAGGTGCACTGGAACCGTGTGGCGAGGAAGTTCAGGGACACGCGGCTATTTCCTCGCGAGCTTCTTCATGTACGCCTCGAGCCTGTCGTTCTCGTAGCGCACCGTGTTCAGGAACAGGCTCTCGACGAAGTAGGCCCGACGCTCGTCCTCGTCCATCTGGTCGATGAGGAAATGAATCTCCTTCACCATATCGTCGAACGTCCGTTCCAGCGCCCGCCGCGCCGTCACTTCCCGATAGAGCAGCTCCATCATGGCGAGCAGGTCGCCATCGAGCGGCAGCTCCGAGCCCGTGGTGGTCTTGATGGTCCGCATGCTATGCCCCGAAGCTGCTCAGCGCGGTCGCCTCGTCCGAGTGGATTTTGACGAAGTTCTGCGTCCCGGTCATGGTCAACATGGTTTCGACCCGCTTCTGGACGCCCGAGAGCTTCAGCTGACCGCCGAGGCCAGACACCGTACGATAGAGGTCCATGAAGCACCCGATCGTCGCGCTGTCGACGTAGGTAACCGGCCCGAGGTCGATGAGGATGTTGCGCGCTCCGCCTGTAATGAGAGCGGTGACGGCGTCGGAGAATTCGGCCAGCATCGGATACATCATCCGGGTGTCGCCCACGCGGACGATGGCGACGTTGCCCGCCTGCTCGGTTTTCACGTTCATCGATATGCTCCAGTGCGTGAGCGGCCATCCGGTGAAGAGCCACTCGGGCTGTAGTCGTCGCCACGCAGCCGGCGAATCTGGCGCGCCAGCTCGTTCCGTCCGCGATTGATCCTCGACTTCACGGTCCCTTCGGGTAATTTCAGCCGCTCGGCGATCTCCTGGTAGGACCACTCCTGAATGTCGCGCATGACGACAGCCGTGCGGAGCGAGTCGGGCAGGGCGGCGAGGGCTTCACGCAGCAGGGAGATGCGATCGCGCTGTTCAAGGGCGGCAATCGGCCCCGGCTCGGGCGCCGCCGGTGCGAGTTCGTTGGCATCGACGTCGCGGTCGATGGTCTGACGCTCCTTGCGGACGCTGCGGTAATGGTCGATACAGAGGTTGCGGCTGACGCTGACCAGCCATGTCTGGAAGTTCGCGCGCCGGTCGAACGTGCCGAGCGACTTGAAGATCTTGATGAAGATGTCCTGCGTCAGGTCTTCGGCTTCATCGTGCTTGCCGACGAACTTGTACGCGACATTGAACACCCGCCGCCAATGCAGGCGGACGATGCGCTCCCATGCGGCCTGGTCTCCTCGCAGGCAGCGCTGGATGAGGGCTTCGATATCGTCCGGCGATGCGGTTTGATCGGCAGACATTGGTGGCTGGCGCGGGAACACGCGATGATATCAGGTGGTATAGTCGGTCGTCGATTCGTGACTGGATTCTATCGCGCAAACCACCATCTTGTGTGCGACGGTGTCGAACTGGAGGCTGTTGCCTCTGCTGAAGGCACCCCGCTCTACGTCTACAGCGCCGCCCTCCTGCGTGAGCGGTTTGCCGCGCTCGATGAGGCGTTCGACGGCTATCCCCATGCCCTGCACTACGCGCTCAAGGCCAACTCCAACCTCGCCATCGGCCGGCTGCTGCAGCGGCTCGGCAGCGCCGCCGACGCCAATTCCATCTGGGAAATCGAGGTGGCACGGCGCATGGGGTTCGAACCGCACCAGATTGTCTTCACCGGCGTGGGGAAGTCGCCGGCGGAGCTCGAACAGGCGGTTCCGCTCGGACTGAAGGCGATCAATGTCGAATCGGCCGGCGAACTGGCCCGCATCGAGGCCATCGCCCAGCGTCTGGGCCATCCGGCCCGCGTCGCGGTGCGCATCAACCCGGACATCGACGCCAGGAGTCATCCGCACATTTCGACGGGTTTGAAGATCAACAAGTTCGGTGTGCCGGTCGACGCGGCTCGCGAACTGTTCTCCACCCTGCAGGGACGACCCTTCCTGAAACTGGTGGCGGTGCACGTACACATCGGCTCGCAGGTGACCAGCCTCGAGCCACTGCGCGGGGCGGCACAGTTTGTCGCCGCCATGGCGGGCGAACTTGGCCGCGCCGGAATCCACCTCGAATACCTCGACGTCGGCGGCGGACTGGGCATCTCGTATGACGGGGAGCCGGTGCTCGACCCGCGCGAGTACGTTCAGGCGATTGTCGACGCCGTTCGCCCGACGGCCCTGCCGATCGTGATCGAGCCGGGCCGTTCGATTGTCGGCCCTGCCGGGGCGTTGCTGGCAAGGGTCATCGATCTGAAGCCACGCAACGCGATCAGCGAGTTCGCGGTCATCGACGCGGGGATGACGGAACTTCTGCGACCGGCACTCTACAGCGCGTTTCATCGCATCGAGCGTGTGCTCGCGTCCGACGCCGAGCCGCGCGACTACGAGATTGTGGGCCCGGTCTGCGAGAGCAGCGATGTGGTCGGGCGTGACCGCACGCTCGCACCGCTGGCGATGGGCGACCTGCTCGCCATTCGCGATGCTGGCGCCTACGGGGCGGCCATGGCGTCGAACTACAATCGCCGGCCGCTCCCGGCCGAGGTGCTGGTCGACCACGGCGAGTGGGAGGTCGTCCGCCGCCGGCAGACGATCGACGACATGCTGCAGCTCGAATCCGCCGCCGAACCGGCCACCACCCGCTAGGCAATGGCCGGACATCTCATCGCCTTCGAGGGGCTCGACCAGAGCGGCAAGCAGACCCAGGCCGAGCGGCTGCGTGACCGGCTGACCGCCCTCGGACACCGGGTCCGGCTGGCGTCGTTCCCCGACTACACCACCCACATCGGTGCCGAAATCGGCCGCGCACTGGCTGGTGAACGCGACTATAGCGCCGAGGTGATGCAGCTGCTCTACGTGGCCAACCGCTACGAGTGGAAAGGCGAACTCCAGCGCGCGCTCGACGACGGCTGGTTCATCGTCTGCGACCGCTACCTGGCATCGAGCGTGGCGTACGGGGAAGCGTTCGGCCTCGACGCGGCGTGGCTGACAGAGATCCAGCGTTTCCTGCCGCCGCCGTCGCTCACCATCATGCTCGACATCGCGCCGCAGACGGCCGTGACCAGGAAGTCGGCCGACCGCGATCGCTACGAACGCGACCTCGCCCTGCAGGTACGGGTGCGCGAGAGCTACCACCGCCTGTCGTCAGGCAGCGGTTGGGTGCGCCTCGACGGCGAACGCGCCAAAGACGATGTGGCCGCGGACGTGTTCACCCACGTGGCGTCTCGACTCGCGCTGCCGTAAGCGCGACCACCTTCAGAATCCCCGCCTCCTTCAGCGCCGCGGCACACGCATCGAGCGTGGCGCCGGTCGTTCGCACGTCATCGACCAGCAGCACGGTGGTTCCGCGCAGGGCAGCTGCGCAGCGGGCCGGCCGGAACGCCGACGCGACATTCTCGCGTCGTTCTTCGGCGGGCAGCGCCGTCTGTGTACTCGTCTCGCGCGTGCGGATCAGTGCGTGCGTGACGGGTAGCCCCAGATACCGCGCCAGGTCGGCGGCCTGATTGAAGCCGCGGCTGCGGCGTCTGGAGCCGTGGAGCGGCACCGGAATGACGGCACGGCTTTCGGCCACGATGGTCGCGCCAGCGGTGCGCATCCGCTCCGCCAGCGGTCGCGCGAGCGAGCGGTGGCCACCATACTTGAACGCGTGGATGATGGCGCGCAGGGCGCCGTCGTGTACCCCGATGGCACGCGCCTGATCGACGACTGGGGGATGGCGCAGGCAGTCCGCGCAGACGGACGGGGCGGTGGAAGCCGCGGCAGGCAGAGTGCCGCCGCAGGCATCGCACAACGGCGGCGGAAGGGGAGCGAGGTTGAACCAGCACGACTCGCAGACACAGCCACGAGTCGGATGGGGGAGGAGGGATCCGCACGCCGCACAGACTGGCGCGAGGAGAACGGCGACCAGCGCATCGAGCCAGGCCTGCATCATGTCAGGCCGCCGCGGCGCGAGCTACTCGCCTACGATTTCTTCCTCGGTAGGCTTGCGTTCTTCCGCGTCGCCCCAGAGGCGCTCGAGCCCGTAGAACGCGCGCGTCTCGGGCATGAAGACGTGGACGATGAAGTCGAAGTAGTCGAGCAGGATCCATTCGGAGCGGTCGTAGCCCTCGACATGCGAGGGCTTTTCTCCTTCCGCGGCCAGGGCGTCGACGATGCCGTCCGCGATCGCCCGGACCTGCCGGCTGTTGGTGCCCGAGCAGATCAGGAAGAAGTCGGTGAAGCCGTTGGCCGTGCGCAAATCGAGCACGACCATGTCATTGGCCTGCTTGTCGTCAGCCGCCTTCACCGCCAGGGTGATCTGCTTCGGGAGTCGTGTCTCGGTCTTGCGTGTCTCAGTCTTGGCCATGCAACCTGCCTGCCGCGGGATTCGCGCTGGGGGACGATTGGCGTCTGTCATGCAGCGGCGAGCGATAAAGTCCGTGCTGCTCAATGTGTTGACGCACACGAGGATCCACCATGCCATCGATGGAGTCGCCTGTCGCCAGGCGGCTCCGGATCGTAGTGGATGAGACATCCGCTGTCGGAGCATCGATCAGAAAGATCGACGGTGTCTCTGGGAACGTCATGCCCGGAGTGGCCATGACCATACGTGCCGCCATCGCCGGAATCTGTGCCGGCATTGTCGTCACGGCGTGACCCGGTCGTGACACGACAGCAAAGTGTGCGCTGTCGAGGATACGGGGATAGTCGCGCCAGGTCGTGATCTGCGCGAACGCATCCGCGCCGATCAGAAAGAACAGTTCGGTGGGCCGATGCGCGCGCTCGTGGAACCTGCGCAGCGTCACCGACGTGTACGACGGAGCTTCGTGGCGCAGCTCGACGTCGGATATGCGCCAGTCCGCGCGCCCGGCCACGGCCAGCGCGACCATCGCGAAGCGGTGAAAGGCGGACGTCAGCGGCTTGGGCCGGTGCGGCGGTACATTGGCTGGGATAAGGAGCACCTGGGTCAGGCCCAGCGCACGGTGCGCCGCTGCGGCCAGGTCCAGGTGACCCATGTGGATCGGATCGAACGTCCCGCCAAGCAGGCCGATGCGACGAACGCTCATTCAGTGAAGAAGGCGTCGGTTTTCGCCGCGAGCGCCTCGGCGGCCGCTTCGGCCTCGCGTGCGGCGACGAGTTCGCGCCAGATGGCTTCGAGCAGCGGCGGCAGTCCGACTCCGGTGACGCCGGAAATCCTGAAGAACGGCAGTTCCAGTTCCTGCGCGCGGCGTTCGACCACCTGTGCGCGCTCCTCGTCATCGAGCGCGTCGATCTTGTTGGCGCAGATCAGCTGCGGTTTGGCAGCCAGGTCCGGGGCGAACAGCTCGAGCTCGCGACGGATGATGTCCATGTCCGACACTGGATCGCGTCCGGAGCCGCTCGACACGTCCACCAGGTGCACGAGCACCTTGGTGCGTTCGAGGTGTCGCAGGAACTGATGGCCAAGGCCGGTGCCGAGGTGCGCGCCCTCGATGAGGCCAGGCACGTCCGCGACCACGAAGCTGCGGTCATCGCTCAGTCCGACCACGCCGAGGTTCGGGGTGAGCGTCGTGAACGGGTAGTCGGCGATCTTGGGCTTCGCGGCGGAGACGCGCGAGATCAGCGTGGACTTGCCCGCGTTCGGAAAGCCGACCAGCCCGACATCCGCCAGCAGCTTGAGCTCGAGCCGCAGCCATCGCTCTTCGCCGTCCTCGCCCGGCTGCACCTTGCGCGGCGCGCGGTTGGTCGAGGTCGCGAAGTGGGCGTTGCCGAGTCCGCCTCGCCCACCCCGCGCGACAGTAACCATGTCGTCGAGCTTGGATAGGTCGGCGAGCAGGCGCGGTGGGATCTCGGGGGAGCCTGTGTGGTCGTAGACAAGCGTGCCGACCGGCACTTTCAGTGTCAGGTCGCTGCCGTCTTTGCCCGTACGGTTGGAGCCTTCGCCGTTCCCTCCCCTGGGCGCGTCGAACTCGGGGTGAAAACGAAAGTTGATGAGGGTGTTGATGTGGGCGCTGGCGACGATGTGGACGGAGCCGCCATGACCGCCGTCGCCGCCGCTAGGGCCGCCGCGCGGTACGTACTTCTCTCGGCGGAATGCCAGGCAACCACGGCCACCGTGACCGGCCGTGACGTGGATATCTACTTCGTCAACAAACATCAGAACATTCGGTCATCTGGTCATCAGCCATTGTGCCAACCGCAAGGCACGCCGGGCGCCGTCCGCAAGGGAAGGCGACCGGGCGGTGCAGCTGTGGCGGATGGCCGGATGCCGAACGGCCAAATAGCGTGTGTGTTCAGGCCTGCTCGAGGGGCAGGATGCTGATGAGGCGGCCCTTGGCGCCGTGATCCTCGAAGCGCACCTTGCCGTCGATCTTCGCAAAGATGGTGTCGTCCTTCCCGCGGCCAGCGTTCAGGCCCGGGTTGAAGCGACGTCCACGCTGACGAACGATGATCGTCCCGCCAGTCACGAAGTTGCCGTCGTGCGCCTTGACGCCGAGGCGCTGCGAGTTGGAGTCCCGACCGTTGCGGGAGCTTCCCTGACCTTTCTTATGAGCCATGACTGGAACCTAGAGGACGATGTCCGTGATGCGAATCCGCGTGAGGATTGAGCGGTGACCCTTGGTCCGGCGCATACCCTTGCGGCGCTTCTTCTTGAACACGCGGATTTTCGGGCCGCGCGCTTCACCTTCCACGACAGCCAGAACCTTGGCGTTCGCCACGAACGGCGCACCCGCCACCACTTCGCCGCCGTCTTTTTCGACGAGCAGCACCTGGTCCAGCGTCAGTTCTTCGCCGGGCTCTCCCGCCGTGCCATCCATCAGTGCGACGGCTCCGGGAGTGACCTTCAGCTGACGGCCGCTGGTCTGAACGATTGCGTACATATTCGGCACCTGTGCAAAGGGGGTAGTGTACAACCGATCTAAATCAATGGGAAGGTTTTCTTGGCGGGACGCGGAGCGCTGCGAAGGGCCTTTTGCCAGCGGTCGTGACTAGCGAAAGTCCTGACTTACATTCACTTCATTGCCGTTCTTGAAGATCCCGCAGCCGACCTGTCCATACTTCCCGGCCATGATCTGGTAGTGCGAGCCGCCGACGCCCTCGGCCCACATCTGTGCGAGCCCCTGACGGATGACGTCGTTCACCCCGTAACCTTTCCAGAGTAGCAGCTGGTTCTCGGC
>JBKJMH010000240.1:0-3751 GCA_046596625.1 Vicinamibacterales bacterium
CGCCTACGGTGTGTGGAAGCAGACCAGCCCGCGAACCTTCGCGACGAAGTACGTGTTCTACACGACGAAGGCGCCGGAACCGGCCGCTGGGCAACCGGTCAGCGGCGACTGGTGGCCAGACGGGCACGGCGTCCTCACCGAGACGATCACGCTCGCCGACGATGGCCAGGCGTATACGGCAACGGTCACCCTGGCGCTGTTCGACAAGGCGGACGCGCCGGTCGCCGGTGGCGGCGAAGGTACGGGAGCAGGGGCGCGAATCGCGTTCTAGGTGTGAATGCTATAGACGTTGTTCATTCGGGAGTCTCTGGAAACAATGGGGGTTACCACACCTATCCACCGTTTCTGGAGGACCTCCCGAATGAGAGTGCATCGTAATGCCAAGACCACGCCGCAGATGCGGCAGTTGATCGTGACGCGCGCCCAGCAGGGCTGGACCTATGCGCGCATCGCGGAGGCGTTGGGGATCAGCGTCCGGACCGTGGCGAAATGGGTCGCCCGGTCGCGTCAGGGCGGCGCGCTGACCGACGGCTCGTCGCGGCCGCATCATCAGCCGGCGCGCCTGGATGCCGTGCTGGAAGCGGCGATCGTCGCGCTGCGGCGCACGCGAGCGACCGCGTGGCAAATCAGCACCGCACTGCGGGTCCCACGCTCGACGGTCACGCGCGTGCTGGCGCGCGCGGGCCTCAATCGCATCGCGTTGCTGGAACCCGTCGAACCGGTGCAGCGCTACGAGTGGCCGCATGTCGGCGACCTGCTGCACATCGATCTGAAGCGGCTGGGGCGCGTGGTGGGGATTGGCCATCGGATTCACGGCGATCGACGGCGCCGAGCCCGGAAGGCGGGCTGGGAATATCTCCACGTCGCGATCGATGACGCCACGCGGCTGACCTACGCCGAAGTGCTCGCGGCGGCGGATGCGCCCGCGTGCGCGGCGTTCCTGCAGCGCACGCTGGCGTGGTTTCGTCGGCGCGGTGTCCGCATCCGCCGCCTGCTCACCGACAACGCCCTGGCCTATCGCGCCGGAGCCATGGCGGCGGTGTGCCAACGCTGGGCGGTGCGGCACCGCTACACCCGGCCCTATCGCCCCCAGACCAACGGCAAAGCCGAACGCCTCATCCAAACACTGCTGCGTGAGTGGGCCTATCGCACGCCCTATCGCAGCTCGGCGCAGCGCACCGCGGCGTTGGGTCCGTATCTCCGCTTCTATAACCACCGGCGTCCACACACGAGCCTGGGGCGACGCTCGCCGTGGATGCGTTTCCAAGAGGCTGCTTAACATGAACAACCTCTTTGACATTCACAGCTAGGTCGCCAACGCTCGGGCGGTGGCCCTATGGCCTCCCGCAGGTCTGTGGCGTCGATGAGCGCAAATCCCGCGCTCGACAGATCTGCAACCGAGTTACCGAATCGTAAGCTGTGCACTGCCCGTTGCCAGTTCCCTGGTTGCGGCGCGGACGTAAGTACCTGGACCGGCGCTGGTTCCGTCAGGACGGTCTGGCAGCAGGCGGGGCATGGGGTTTGCCCGCTACGACGCCAGAGGTCCATTCATCATGTCTCCTGGGAACGTTTTTGACAGCATCGAGAGTGCGCAGGAGTACGTCGCCCTCCTCTGCGAGGCGCTGGACGACGCCGCCGGCTCAATCCAGACCGAAATCGAAAGCCCGGTCGCCGCGAATCACCGGAGGCACCTGGATGCGCTGCACCTGGTGGACTACAAACTCAAGAGCCTGCAGCAGCACTTCGTGGCGAGCCGTCTGCTGCTGAACGATCTGCGCACCCTGCGGCGGTACTTGCTGGACGAACGCGTGCCCGAGGTCGTCGAGGAAGAATCCGGAGACGAACGCACTCAGGACGATCAACCTGACCGTCGACGTGTGGTGACGAGTTCCGACATGGACACCTGACCGAACCCGTCGGCGTGAGAGCGGGCGACGCGCCGGCGTCTGTGGCGGCCGAACCTACCAGAACTGCCAGTTGCCCGTGGAGAGCACCCACACCCCGAGCAGGCCGTTGGTGACGGTGTGGGCGATGGTCGGGACCCAGAGGTTTCCGCTCGAGCGATAGAGCCAGCCGTAGGCAAGGCCCGCGATGATGCCGGCGAACCATAGGTTGTGTTCGAACCCGAACACGACCGACGACCAGAGCAGCGCTTTCACAGTGCACGAGACGGGCGGCAGCGAGAGAAAGGCGGCCTTGTCGATCCAGCGCATGACGAAGGAGCGCCAGAACAGCTCCTCCATCGGCGGGACGACGAGTGCGGCGCCCGCGATCCTGAAAGAGGCCAGCAGCACGTTGATGCGGCCGCCGTCCCTGGGATCGAAGCCCTTCGATGGCGCAACGATGGTGAGCCACGAGGCGTCGAGGCCGATCCAGAGCCCGAACACCGCGGCGCCGACGATCACCGCCAGCGCCCACCAGCCGACGGTCATCGTCCGGAGACCGGGCAGTTCCTCGTAGCGGCGCCAGAAGTACGCGAGGGCAACAGCGACCAGGCTCACCTGGACCGGATACAGCCAGCGGATGTCGAAACCGGACGCCAGCTGGCCGACGGCCAGAAGGAGAATGTATGTCGCGAAGGGAACAACTCGCGGCGCCTGATCCTGATCCAACCAACCAACGCCCATGACGGGTCTGCTCTCCTCGGTGCCCAAACTCCGCGTCCGTACCATTCGCGCCCTCGGCCGCCATCTGGTCGACGGGCGCTTTCCAGGACGACAGAAAACATTAGCAGGGTTCGGAGGTAACAGTATCGTCGTTGTCCGAGGCGACAGGGCCGGTTGACACGGCCAGGCAGGGCAGGCCGCAGACCCCTGGTGTCGAAGGAGTTCCGCGCTATCGCGGGTCCAACTGCAGCGCTGAGCGCACGCCCGCCATCAGTTCGTAGAGGGCCGACGCGCTCCCAGTGAGCGCAGACATCGCAGGCCACCAGCGTCGCCACCCGGTCAGCCCGTTGTCATAGCGCAGTTCCGGCGTCACCGACGGCACGATCCGCGCGCCACGGGCCGCGAACAGCGCGGCGACGCGCGGCATGTGGGCGGTGGTAGTCACCACCACGAGGGGGCCGGCCAGCCCGCGCTCAACGAGCATCGCCATCACGTTTGTCACCTGCTCGTGCGTGCTGCGGGAATGTGCCTCGACCACGATCCGCTCGTCCGGCACTCCGCGCTCGACCAGCAAATCGCGCATGAGCACGGCCTCGGGGCGAGCCCGCGGGTCGCCTGCAACCCCGCCGGTTGTGATGACAAGATGCGGCGCGAGCAGCGCCTGGAGCCGGGCCGCCTCGAAGACGCAGAAGACCGAGCGACGCGTAAGGTAGTCGATGCCGAAGGTCCCGTCGGTATAGTGCACGCTGCCGTTGCCCACGACCACGAGGACGTCCGCGCCGATGGCTTCCTCGCGTTGACGGATCGTCGTGTACCGCCGTCCCATCCTCGTGATCAGCGCGCTCGCCACGACCGGAAGGCTCAGCACCCAGTACAACAGCGCCAGGCCGGTCAGCCACACTCGTCCGAACGCGAGCGCCCAGGGCCCCGCGTTCAGCAGCACTGCGCCGACGGCCACAGCGGCCAGAAGGAAGGACATCGAGCCAGGAATCAGCCAGCTCTTGACGAATGTGGCGAGCACGCGACCAGAGACCCATCGAATTGTTGGAGAAGATGGCGGAGAGAGTGGGATTCGAACCCACGGTAGGGTTTCCCCTACACACGCTTTCCAAGCGTGCTCCTTCAACCACTCGGACATCTCTCCG
>JBKJMH010000351.1:0-2832 GCA_046596625.1 Vicinamibacterales bacterium
TTCGATCTGGGGCGGCATTCAGTGGGGCATGTCCACGGACGGCGAACAGCTCTACATCCCGGTGTCCGACATCCGCACGGCGAAGCCCGGCGGCCTGCACGCGGTGAACCTGATGACTGGGCAGCGCACGTGGTTCCAGGAGCCGCACGCGCTGAAGTGCACGCCCGGCACGCCCACCTGCAACGCCGCGCTCATCTCGGCGCCGACGCTCATCCCGGGTGTGCTCTTCTCGGGGTCGAACGACGGCGGCCTGCGTGCGTACGCAACGAAGGACGGCGCGGTCGTGTGGGAGTTCGACACCAACCAGGACTTCACCACGCTCAACCGCGTCCGCGCCAGCGGCGGCGCCATCCAGGGGCCCGGCCCGACCATTGTCGGCGGCATGCTCTACCTGAATGCCGGCTACGGCGATCACCTCGGTCGACCGGGCAACGTCCTGCTCGCCTTCGAAGCGAAGTAACACGGGCTTCCGGCTCCCGGCTGCCGCGCTGCCACCCCCGGCACGGCCTTCCCTGCGTGCTACGATCGCCACGATCATGAGCCAGCACTCTTCCAGCCGATCACGGCGTCGAGCCGCAGTCGCCGCGACGCCCAACCGCCAAGTGCGCGTCGGCATCACGCAGATGGCCTGCAGTGCCGACCCAGCGGCCAACCTCCGCAGGCAACTCCGCATGCTGACCCGTGCAGTGGAGCAGGGCGCGCAGATCGTCTGCACCCAGGAACTGTTTCGCAGCCAGTACTTCTGCCAGAGCGAGGACCACGGATGCTTCGGCCTGGCGGAATCCATTCCGGGGCCATCGACAGATGCGCTCTGCGCGTTCGCAAAGCAGCACGCAGTGGTGGTCATCGGCTCGCTCTTCGAGAAGCGCGCCGCTGGGCTCTATCACAACACGGCGGTGGTCATCGACGCCGACGGATCACTGATGGGCATCTACCGCAAGATGCACATCCCCGATGATCCGCTCTACTACGAGAAGTTCTACTTCACGCCAGGCGACACCGGCTTCCGCGCGTGGAAGACGCGCTACGCCACCATTGGCGTGCTCGTCTGCTGGGACCAGTGGTATCCGGAGGCGGCGCGCCTCACCGCGCTGCAGGGCGCGGAAATCCTGTTCTACCCCACTGCCATCGGCTGGCACCCCTCCGAGAAGCAGGAGTACGGCAAGGCACAGCACGAGTCGTGGGAGCTCATTCAGCGCAGTCACTCGGTGGCGAACGGCTGCTACGTCTGTGCGCCGAACCGCATCGGGCACGAAGTGGTGCTCGGCCCGAACGGCAAGCCGGTGAGCAAGGTCGGCATCCAGTTCTGGGGGCAGTCGTTCGTCTCAGCGCCAAACGGACAGGTGCTGACGCGCGCCAGCGTCGCCAAACCCGAGACGCTCGTGGTCGACTGCAACCTCGATCTCGTGGAAGCGGCGCGGACGCACTGGCCGTTCCTGCGCGACCGCCGCATCGATGCTTATGGCGGGCTGACCCAGCGCTTCAACGACTGATGGCCGCTACGCGCGCACGTCGTCCACGCGTGCTGTCCGGCACGCCCGCCGAGCACGGCTACAGCTTCCCCGCCGAGTGGGTGCCGCACGCCGCTACCTGGATCAGCTGGCCGCGACCCGACGGTATCTCGTTCCCCGGCTTCTACCATCGCTCCATCCGCGACGTGGTGCGCGTGATCCGTACCATCACCGCGTTCGAGCCCGTACACCTCAACGTGCCGAACGAGAACTACGTGCGCATCGTGCGCGAGACCCTGCGCGACGCCGGCGTGCCGCTCGGCCGCGTGACCCTGCACCAGATTCGGACCAACGAGTGCTGGACGCGCGATCACGGCCCGGCCTTCGTCCAGCGCACGCGCCGCGGCACGATCGAGACGGCCATCGTCGACTGGGGCTTCAATGCCTGGGGCGGCAAGTACCCGCCGTGGGACGCCGACGATACGGTGCCGACGAAGGTGGCCGGCGAGTTGTCACTGTCGGTGTTCAACGCGGACATCGTGATGGAGGGCGGCGCGGTCGACTTCAACGGCGAAGGCACCATCCTCACCACGACGTCGTGCCTGTTGAACCGCAACCGCAATCCGCAGTGCTCGAAGAACGAAATCGAAGGGTTGCTGAAGGCCTACTACGGCCAGCGCCACGTCATCTGGCTGGGCGAAGGGATTGAAGGCGACGATACCGACGGTCACGTCGATGACCTGGCGCGCTTCATCGATCCGCGCACCATCGTCACCGCCATCGAAACGGATCCGAGCGACGCAAACTATCCGGTGCTCGCCGACAACCGGCGCCGGCTGTCGCGCGCGCGCGACGCGGAAGGGCGTCCGTTCGAGATCGTGGAACTGCCGATGCCGCGGCCCGTGGTGTTCGAGGGTCAGCGGCTGCCAGCCACCTACGTGAACTTCTATTTCGTGAACGGTGCCGTGCTGGTGCCAACCTTCGGCGACCGCGAACGCGACGCGGCGGCATTGCGCATCCTGCGCGGCGTGGTGAAGCAACGCAAGGTGGTGGGTGTGGATTGCCGTGCGCTCATCTGGGGACTCGGCGCCATTCACTGCCTGACGCAGCAGCAACCGGCGGGATAGCGCGCCGTCGGCGCGCGGCGATGGGCGATGGGCTTCGGGCTTCAGGCTTCGGGCTTCGGGCTTCGGGCCACGACGTAGCCGCGCACCTTCAGGTGCGCGAAGCCAGGGCCGACCTGAAGGTCGGCAGCTACGTCAGACTCTACGGCCTCGGCACACTGAACGGCACCGTCGCAATTCTCGTCATCCTTCCTCGCCTGAAGCCTGAAGCCCAGAGCCCTGAGCCGCAACGGCGTCCGGCTTCACGCCCCGCCGTT
>JBKJMH010000378.1:0-3116 GCA_046596625.1 Vicinamibacterales bacterium
AGGTCATCGCAATCTGGTTCCAGCAACCGGCGTCGTTCACTGGCGAGGACGTGGTCGAGATCAGCGCGCATGGCAGCAGCGTGGTGCTCCAGGCGATCGTGCGCGGAGCACTCGCCACCGGTGCGCGTGCTGCGGCACCAGGAGAGTTCACCCTGCGCGCGTATCTGAACGGCAAACTCGACCTGCCTCGCGCTGAAGCTGTGGCTGATCTCGTCGACGCAGTGACGCCGGCACAGGCCCGCGCGGCGTTCGACCAGTTGAACGGCACGCTCAGTGCCACGATCAACGGCATCGATGCGGAGCTCTTCGATCTGGTGGCGAAGCTCGAGGCGTCGGTGGATTTTCCCGACGAGGGGTATCACTTCCTCGCCCCAGGCGATGTCGAGCGGGCCATCACCAGCGTCATCAACCGCATCGACGTCCTGTTGTCGAGCGCGGCTCGTGGGCGGCTCGTCCGTGACGGAGCCACGGTGGTGCTCGCCGGAAAACCCAACGCGGGCAAGTCGAGTCTGTTCAATCGTCTCGTCGGTTCAGATCGAGCTATTGTGACCGACGTCCCGGGAACCACCAGAGACCTGGTCACTGAGGTCGTCGACCTCGCCGGTCTGCGCGTCACCCTCGTGGACACCGCGGGTTTGACCGAAAGCTCCGACCCGGTTGAACGCGAGGGTGTCAGTCGAGCGAATCAGGCGATGGCGTCCGCCGATCTGGTGCTCGTTGTCGTGGATGGATCCATCGCCGAGAACGAGTCCGCTTTGTCTCTTGAAGACGTTGATTATAAAAGACTTATTGTGATCAATAAGTGTGACATCCCAGGAGTGCCTCAACCCACCGCGCCGCTACGGGTGTCGGCCCTGACCGGCGCTGGCATTGACAGCCTGATCAGGGACATTCACGAGACGCTTGGGACGGGAATAGCCGCCGACACGCCAGCCGTCACCAACGTGCGCCACATCGACCTTCTCGAGAAGGCCCGGTCGACCCTTCAGGGTGCGGTGTCTTCGCTCGCAGCGACCGGAGGCACACTCTCCGAGGAATTCATTCTCGTCGACCTTCAGGACGCCAGGCGGCTTCTGGAAGAGATGTCTGGCGCACGGACACCAGACGATGTGCTGGTTCATGTGTTCACCCGGTTCTGCATAGGAAAATGACGTCGCACAGATCGTTCGACGTGGTGGTCATTGGTGCCGGGCACGCCGGGTGTGAGGCGGCGTTTGCGGCGGCGCGCCTCGGTGTGAGCGTCGGCATCTGCACGTTGTCCATGGACACCGTTGCCCACATGCCCTGCAACCCGGCCATCGGCGGCACGGCAAAGGGACATCTGGTTCGTGAAATTGACGCGCTTGGCGGCTTGATGGGACAGGCCATCGATGCCACCGGCATCCAGTTCAAATTGCTGAACCGGAGCCGCGGACCCGCCGTCTGGTCTCCCAGGGCGCAGGCCGACAAGAAGGTCTACGGCGCCTGGGTCCGTGAGCGCCTTGATGCCGAACCGAACATCGAATGGATCATTGGCAGGGCTGGCCGAATCCTCACGTCCATGGGCGTCGTCACCGGATTGGCGCTCGAAGACGGCGACGTTGTCGAGTGCTCGGCACTGGTCATTACTACCGGGACGTTTCTCAACGGCCTTGTTCACATCGGCGACGAACAACATCCAGCCGGTCGTTCTGACGAACCGCCGTCGGTGAGCCTGTCCGAATCGCTCAAGTCGTTCGGCTTCTCGTGGGGTCGATTGAAGACGGGCACGCCACCACGGCTCGACCGCGCGAGCATCGACTTCGATGGGTGCGTCCGGTCAGGCGTCTTCGCGATTGAGCCTGGCGACACACCCATTGTGCCGTTCTCGTTCCTGACCGAGGCCGTGCACCGGCCTCAGACGCCCTGCTATCTGATGCACACCACGGACGGTGTGCACCGTCTGGTGAAGGAAAACCTCGCCGCATCCCCTTTGTTCAACGGCCAGATTCGCGGCATTGGCCCAAGGTATTGCCCTTCGCTCGAGGACAAGGTCGTCCGATTCCCAGACCGCGAGCGGCACCAGATCTATCTGGAGCCTGAAGGGATCGAGGCGAGGGAGATCTACGTCAACGGCCTGTCGATGAGTCTCCCGCGCCGCGTGCAAGAGGCGATCGTGCACGAGTTGCCAGGCTTGGGCACCGCGGTGATGCTCAAGCCGGGATATGCGGTCGAATACGACTTCATCCAGCCGACCGAGCTGACACGTACGCTGGAGACAAAGCGGATAGCCGGGCTCTTTCTCGCCGGGCAGATTAACGGAACGTCCGGCTATGAAGAGGCTGCGGCCCAGGGACTGGTCGGAGGCCTGAACGCGGCGCGGCGCGTCCGCGGCGAGACGGAGGTCACCTTTGGCCGGGACGAAGCCTACATAGGCATCCTTGTGGACGACCTGATCACGAAGGGTTGTCTCGAGCCCTATCGCATGTTTACCTCGAGGGCCGAGTACCGGCTCCTGCTCCGGATCGACAACGCGGACCTTCGGCTGACACCGAAGGGATACGAAGCGGGCCTGGTCACGACGGAGCGGTGGCATCAGTTTCTGGAGAGACGCTCTGCGCTCGAGCGGAATCTGGTGGCACTCGCGTCTTCTCCCGTTCGCTCCAGAAACGGCGAGACAGTGTCCGCGGCCCAGTTGCTCCGGCAGCCCGAGACGTCGCTTCATCACCTGATCGATCGCGGCGTTCGCCTCGAGTTGCGCAACGGCTTCGGGGGAATCGACGCGTCCACACTCGAGACAACGGTGAAGTACGAAGGCTACCTTCGCCGCCAGCAGAGCGAGGTTGAGCGGATGAAGCGGGACGAACGCCGGACGATTCCGGCCGAATTCCCCTTTCACCGTGTGCCCGGGTTAACTCGAGAGGCAGTCCAGCGATTGGAACAGGTCCGGCCGGACACCCTGGGTCAAGCGCTCAGGATTCCTGGCGTGACGCCGGCGGCTGTCGCCGTTCTCGGAGCCTATATCAGCCGCTCCCTCTCGGACGCCCAGCCTCATGACCGATAGTTCACTGAAGGCGCGCATCGCTGAACGTCTGGACGCGGCGTCAGTTCGTCCAGACGTTTCACTCCTGGCTGGTCTCGAACGCTATCTGGAACTG
>JBKJMH010000086.1:0-2559 GCA_046596625.1 Vicinamibacterales bacterium
CGTCGTGCGCTCACGCGCCGGGCTCGACCTGCTCGGCTCCTCGCCGCGGATTGCACCCGGTTCGATCGACCCGAACCGCATGCGTGCGTTGCTCGAGTTCGTCACGCGCTACTACCATGCGGTGGTGCTCGACGTGCCGCGCATGGACTCGCAGATCCTCGAGTCGCTCGAGCAGGCCAGCAGCGTGCTCGTGGTCGTAAATCATGAACTGCCGACGCTGCGCAGCGCCCACCGACTGGTGGGGACACTGAAGCGACGCTACGGCGACCGCGTCGGCGTGGTCGTCAACCGGTCCGATCGCACGTCCGAAATCGGCCTGGAAGATATCGAGAAGACGGTGGGGGTGAAAGTCCGCCACGTGTTCCCGAACGACTACCGCGCTGCCGTGGCCGCCATCAACAAGGGGCAGCCGCTCGCCGAGTCGACGCAGGGCCGGCTGGCTGAGTCGTACACCGAATTAGCCGAGGCCCTGACCGGGATGAAGGCCGGTGGGTCGGCGCCCGAGGCGCGCCCAGGCGGATTCTTCGGCCTCTTCGGTTCGAAGCGCACCTAGTCACACGCAGTACCCGAGGGCTGAGACATCATGGATTCCGTACTCTCGCTCCGACAGCCGCAGACCGTCGACGTCCGGCGCACCGACTACCAGGAGCTGAAGAGCCGCATTCACCAGTCGTTGCTCGATCGGCTCGATCTCGATCGGCTCGCCTACGTGAAGCGCGAGGACGCCGAGCCGGAGATCCGCACGCTGATCGCGGCGATGCTGGACCGGGAATCCGAAACGACGCCGCTCAGCCTCTACGAACGCGAGAGCCTGATCTCCGACGTCCTCAACGAACTGTTCGGGCTCGGGCCGCTCGAGGCGCTGCTGAAGGATCCGGCGATCTCGGACATTCTGATCAACCGGTTCGACCAGGTCTACATCGAGCGCAACGGTCTGCTCGAACTCACGGACATCGTCTTCAAGGACGACCGCCACCTGCTCCGCATCATCGAGCGCATCGTCAGCGCCGTCGGCCGGCGCATCGACGAGTCGAGCCCGATGGTGGACGCACGACTGGCTGACGGATCGCGTGTCAACGCGGTCATCCCGCCCGTCGCCCTCGACGGCCCGGTGGTGTCCATCCGCCGGTTCCGCACCGATCGACTCGGCGCGCAGGACATGGTGGAGCGCGGCGCCATGACCCAGCAGATGCTCGACTTCCTGCAGGCGGCCGTGGCCTCGCGCCTCAACGTCATCGTCTCAGGCGGCACCGGCGCCGGCAAGACGACGATGCTGAATATCCTGTCGGGCTTCATCTCGGACAAGGAGCGGGTGGTCACCATCGAGGACGCGGCCGAGTTGATGCTGCGGCAGCGCCATGTGGTGCGCATGGAAACGCGCCCGGCCAACATCGAAGGGCGCGGCGCCATCAAGCAGCGCGATCTCGTCATCAACGCCCTGCGTATGCGTCCCGACCGCATCATCCTCGGTGAAATCCGCGGCGAGGAAGCGGTGGACATGCTGCAGTCGATGAACACCGGCCACGACGGCGGGCTTACCACCATCCACGCCAACACCGCCCGCGACGCCCTGCATCGTCTCGACACGATGGTGGCGATGGCGAACCTGAACCTGCCGGACCGTGCCATCCGTCAGCAGATTGCCTCGGCCATCCATCTGATCTGCCACGTGTCGCGTCTGGCCGATGGCCGGCGTGTCATGACCGGCATCACCGAAATCACCGGCATGGAAGGCGAAGTGCTGACCACGCAGGATATCTTCATCTACGAGAAGGTGGGCATCGACGAGAACGGCAAGGTGCGCGGGCGCTTCCGCGCCACCGGCATCCGGCCCAAGTGCGCCGAGCGCATCCTCGCGGCCGGCCGCGCGCTGCCGGGCGACATGTTCGACCACGTCACCCCGATCTTCTGAGGCTGACGGAATCCGCACATGCTGATCGTTGTCATCACCTTCGTCGGCGTCCTGGCGCTGGTCCTCGGCGCGTACTGGCTGATTGTCGCCGAACCCGAAGCGCGCGAACAGCGGTCGCTGCGCCGCCGCCTGAAGACCGAAGACCCGACGCTCGTGCGGTCGAAGAGCGTCGCCGTCAAGCTGCTGCGGCAGGAGACCGCGCTCAGCAACATCGGCGCCCTGAACGAGATGCTGAAGGGGGCGGGGTCGACGCTGGATCCGCTGAACGCGTTCATCGGCAACTCCGGCCTGTCGCTCACCATCGGCTCGTTCCTGCTGCTGACGGCGGTCTGTGCGCTCGGCGCCGGGGTGCTGGTCAACATCTACCTGCCGGTGCTGTGGGTGGCGGTGGCGGCAGGCCTGATCGCCGCGCTGATCCCGTACTGGGTGGTGGGGTTCTTCCGGAGCCGGCGCATCAACATGTTCGAGGAGCAGTTCCCCGAAGCGGTTGAACTGATCGCGCGCGCCATGCGCGCCGGCCACGCCTTCACCACCGGCTTGAAGATCGCCGCCGACGAACTGCCCGAGCCGGCCGGCCCGGAGTTCCGCCTGCTCTTCGACCGGCAGAACTACGGCGCGCCGGTTCCCGACGCGTTGCGGGCGTTCGC
>JBKJMH010000424.1:0-8290 GCA_046596625.1 Vicinamibacterales bacterium
CGCTACATTTCCTCGACGTCGCGGATTTCCGCGGGGAACACCTCGAGCAGCGCCTGCACGCCGGTGTCGGCGAGTGCCTGCTCCTTCAACGCGGCCTGCTTGCCGGCGTCCATGGTCGGCCGCCCGCGCCCCTGCGCCGTGTTCTCTGGCGGCGCCTCGGCACCAGTCGCATCGACATCGAGCGTGATGTTGCGACCGGCCAGCTTCGACGCGATGCCGGTAATCGTGCTCTTGTAGCGCTCGAACGGCACCCGGTAGTTGAACGAGGCAGCGAAGGTGAGCACCAGGCGATCGCCAAGCACCTCCATCTTCTGCGCCTGCACCAGCAGGGTGTTGTAGAGCATCTTGTGCGACGTCCGCGCCTCGTTCAGCACGGCGTCTTTCAGGGCCGACCCGCCGAGGCTGCCGGCGGCCGGCAGCGGGGTGAACTCGTCCGGCGCGGCCACACGCGCCGCGGGCGCCTGCGGACGGGGCGGTGTGCTCTCGGCGCGGCCACTCACCGCACCGATCGACGGACGCGCCGGTGCGGGCGGCACGACGCGCGGCGCAGCAGACGTCTGCGAAGCGGGAACTGACGGCGGCGCGACCGATCGCGTCGGCGAGGCAGGCGCGGCGGCCTGCCGGGACGGGGCACCCACCGAAAGCCGCGGTCCGGGCTGCCCGGAGCCGGCCTGCTGGATCAGGTCTTCGATGGCGACAAGCTTGCGCAGGTGAATCCAGCGCAGCAGCGCCATCTCGAGGTGGTAGCGCGGCTGCGCGGCGGTGCGGATGTCGTTCTCGGCGCGCGTGAGCAGGTCGAACGAGCGCAGCAGGTCTTCGCGCGAGAAGCGGCTGGCAAGGTCGAGCAGACGCTCGCGTTCACCTTCGCCGGCAATTTCAGGGTCGCTGGTGCGCGACGGGTCGACCGACAGCACCAGCAGGTCGCGGACGACGCGGGCCAGTTCGCGGCAGACGAGCCGCAGGTCGTAGCCCATCTCGACGGCGCGGCCAGCCAGGACGAACGCCTGCACGGCATCTTCGTCGGCGACCGCCTGCAGCGTGCCGAACAGCATGTCGCGGCCAACCAGGCCGAGCACGGTGCCGACGTCTTCGGTGGTGATGGTGTTGCCGGTGAAGGCAATCACCTGATCGAGCTTGCTCTGCGCGTCGCGCATGCTGCCGTCGGCATCGCGCGCAATCAACTGGAGCGCTTCGCTGGTGACGGTGATGCCTTCGGCGTCGGTGATCTTCTGGAGCTGATCGGCGATCGCCTTCGTGCTGATCATCCGGAACTCGTAGACCTGCGAGCGCGACAGGATGGTTTCCGGAATCTTGTCGAGTTCGGTCGTCGCCATCATGAAGACGACATGCGCGGGCGGCTCCTCCACCGACTTCAACAAAGCGTTGAAGGACGAGGACGACAACTGGTGCACTTCGTCGATGATGAAGACTTTCTTGCGATCGCGCACCGGCATGATCGAGAGGCCTTCGATGATCACCTCGCGGATGTTGTCGACACCGGTATGGGTCGCGGCGTCGATCTCGAGGACGTCCATGTCGCGGCCGTCGGCAATCTCGCGGCAGGCATCGCACTCGCCGCACGGCTCCGGCGTCGGGCCGTCGCTGCGCTCGCAGTTCAGGGCCTTGGCGAGAATGCGGGCGGTGGTGGTCTTGCCGACCCCGCGCGGTCCGGCAAAGACGAATGCCTGCGCCACGAGCCGGTTGTTGGCGATCGCGTTGCGGAGCGTACGTGTCACTGCCTGCTGCCCGACGACATCGTCGAAACGCTGCGGACGCCACTTGCGCGCGATGACCTTGTGAGACATCAGGGAATGCTAATCGCTAATCGCCACAGGCGAAATTGACGCTCGCTGCGGCGCGGGACCGCCGGTGGGTGCCGGCGACAGGCGAGGCGGGACATGGGTGTGTGGACTGAACCGCGATCCGGAACACCTGCGGCACATGGCAGGATCTGCTGAGCGCTGCTACCTTCCGGTCCTGACGCGGTTCGCAGTCTGGCATTGCACAGGGTCCGGACCGCGGTGCAGCCCACACTCCCCCAAGTTTACTTCTAACCGTGCTCAGCCCAGGCGCTTGTTGATTGCAGCCCAGTTGATGACGTTCCACCAGGCGTCGATGTAGTCGGGACGACGGTTCTGGTAGTGCAGGTAATAGGCGTGTTCCCAGACGTCGATGCCGAACACCACCTTCTTGCCGGCCATCAGCGGGCTGTCCTGGTTGGCCGAGCTCTCGACCACCAGCTTGCCGCCGTTATCGATGACCCACGCCCAACCGCTGCCGAAGCGGCCGATCGCCGCCTTCTTGACTTCAGCCTTCAGCGTATCGACATCGCCAAACGAGCTGGTGATGGCATCGGCAATTGCGCCGGTCGGGGCACCGCCGCCGCCCGGCCCCATGATCTCCCAGAACATCGAGTGGTTCACGTGGCCGCCGCCGTTGTTGATGACCGCCTGGCGGATGTCGTCGGGCACCGAGGCGATGCCCTTCAGCAGATCGTCGATCGACTTCTCATGCAGCTCGGGGTGCTTGTCGAGCGCGGCGTTGAGGTTCGTCACGTAGGCCTGGTGGTGCTTGCCGTGGTGAATCTCCATCGTGCGCGCATCGATGTGCGGCTCGAGGGCGTTGAAGGCATACGGGAGCGGGGGAAGCGAATGAGCCATCGGGCGATCCTCCTAAACGGGTCTCAGGCGAAAACGGAATGGTAACGAGAAGTTCGTCGGTTCGTGACGCTTACCGGATGCTCAGCATCCGGTCGAGCGCCACCTTGTTCCAGTGCTTCTGCGACTCGGGCACGACAATGCGGTTGTGCACCTCACCGGCGACCAACCCCTCGAGCACCCAGAGCAGGTGATTCGGCGACACGCGGAACATCGTCGAGCACAGGCACCCGAACTGGTCGAGTGAATGCACGGTGATATCCGGCGCCACCTGCTCGGCGAGCCGGTTCACGAGGTGCACCTCAGTGCCCACCGCCCAGACCGAACCGGGCGGGCTGTTCTTCACCTGGCGGATGATGTATTCCGTCGAGCCGGCATCGTCGGACGCCTGCACCACGTCCCACGGCACTTCGGGATGGACGATGACGCGAATGCCCGGGTGCTGCAGCCGCAACTGCTCGATCTGCCGCACCGTGAAGCGGACATGCACCGAGCAGTGCCCCTGCCACAGGATGATGCGCGCGGCACGAACGGCCTCCGGAGTAAGACCACCCCAGGGCTCGTTCGGGTCCCACACCACCATCTGATCGAGCGGCACGCCCATCTTGTAGGCGGTGTTGCGCCCCAGGTGCTGGTCGGGCAGAAACACGATCTTCTCGCCGCGATCCCAGGCCCACGTCAGTGTGGCGGCAGCGTTCGACGAGGTGCAGACCACACCACCGTGTTCGCCGACGAAGGCTTTGATGGACGCCGACGAATTGATGTAGGTGACGGGGACCGCGGAGGTGACGCCCATCTGCCGCAGTTCGTTCCAGCATGTCTCCAGTTGCTCGGGTTCGGCCATGTCGGCCATCGAGCAGCCAGCGGCGAGGTCGGGCAGGAGCACCTGCTGATGCGGGGCGCTCAGGACGTCGGCGCTCTCGGCCATGAAGTGGACGCCGCAGAACACGATGAATTCGGCGTCGGGCCGCTTCGCGACTTGCTGCGACAGCTTGTACGAGTCGCCGATGTAGTCGGCGAAACGAATGACCTCGTCGCGCTGATAGTGATGGCCAAGGATGACCAGCCGTGAACCGAGCGCCGCTTTGGCCGCGGCGATGCGGCGGTCCATCTCCTCGTCTCCGAGGCCCACGTAGCGATCCGGCAGCGGCTGCCGTTCGGTCAGGTGGCTCTTCTCGTAGTCGGTGAGGAGGGGAATCAGCGTCACAGCTTCAGTATTGCAGATTGCAGGAGGCTGATTGCAGATTGGATGAGACCGCAGAGGTTGCGTGTCACGGCCGACCTGAAGGTCGGCAGCTACGTCCTGCTGTCAGCTGGCGACGGCGGTCGAACGGATGACGTTGTAGAGCGTGTCGCGTTCGAGCGGTTCGCGGCCGGCGGCGAGGATGAGACGCTCGAGCTGGCGGGGCGTCATGGCGGTCGGCGTCTTCGAGCCGGCCATGTGGTAGATGGTTTCTTCCTGCACCGTGCCGTCGAGATCGTTCACGCCGAACCAGAGCGCCGTCTGCGCCACTTCGACACCCGTCGCAATCCAGTAGGCCTTGATGTGCGGGACGTTGTCGAGCATGAGCCGCCCCACCGCGTGCACGCGCAGCGAGTCGGTCGCGGTCGGCGCCGGCAGCTTGCGCATCTGGTTGTTGTCGGGGTGGAAGGCCAACGGGATGAACGCCTGCACGCCGCCGCTGTCGTCCTGCAGTTGCCGGACGCGCAGCATGTGATCGACACGCTCTTCGTATGTCTCGATATGACCGTAGAGCATGGTGACGTTCGTGCGCATCCCCAGGGCGTGCGCCGTGCGGTGAATCGAGAGATAGCGGTCGGCGTCGCACTTGTCGGCCGCGAGCTTCGTGCGTACACGTGTGGCGAACACCTCGGCGCCGCCGCCCGGCAGCGAGTCGAGCCCCGCTTCCTTCAGCTCCACCAGCACCTGCTGGTCGGTCTTGCCGTAGAGGTCGGCGAAGAAGGCGATTTCGACCGCCGTGAAGCACTTCAGGTGAATGCCGGGACGGATGCGCTTGAAGCCGCGCAGCAGCTCTGTGTAGTACGAGAACGGCAGGTCGGGATGCAGGCCGTTGACGACGTGCACCTCGGTGAGCGGCTGGTGGGCGCGGGCCTCCAGCTTGGCCCATACTTCGTCGAGCGTGAGGGTGTAGGCGCCGTTGTCGCCCGGCTTCAGGCGCGCGAACGAGCAGAACAGGCAGCTTGCCACGCAGACGTTCGTGGCCTCGAGACGGATGTTGTAGTTGTAGTATGTGCGCGCGCCGTGACGCCGTTCGCGCTCGCGGTTCGCGAGCCAGCCCACGGTGAGCAGGTCCGGCGCGTCGAACAGGCGCACGCCGTCGTCGAACTCGAGACGCACACCGGCGTCGAGTTTCTCGGCGATGTCAACCAGTCCTGCGGTGCGGAGGCGGGAAAGCATCACTGGAGCGACCGGCAAGGAACGGCGATGACGCCGCTCCTCCGCCACGTCGATGTGCGTCTAGCTCTTGTTGACGCCGAAAATCTGGATGCGGAGTGAGCGCGCGCGAGGACCGTCGAGCTCCGCCATGAGAATGCGCTGCCACTGACCCAGCACCACTTCGCCGCCGCTGACCTGCAGCGTGAGGTTGTGGCCGAGCAGGAGCGCACGCAGGTGCGAGTCGGCGTTGGCGCGATCGCAATCCGAGTGGTCGGGGTCGTTGTGCATCCACTCGGCATCACGCGCAACCATTTCTTCGAGGAAGCGCTTCATGTCCGAGAGCAGGGCGGTCTGGAATTCGTTGATGAACAGCGCGCACGTCGTATGCATCGACCAGAGGGAGATGAGGCCCTCGCGGATGTCGAACCGACGCGCGAATTCCATGACGCGGTTCGTAAGATCGACGAGCTCGACACGCTGATCGGTCTCCACGATGATGGTCTCACCGTGAATGGTGAGGCCGCCGGCAGTCGCCGAAGCCACATGCTCGACGGGCTTCTCACGGACCGTGACGGTCGAACTCTTGCTCATGCTCTCCTCGTGACTAGTGGGCTGCCCAGGAACGAACAGGGTATGTTACGCAAAAAATCGTAATCGAGGCAACCCAATGAGCCTGGGGTATAGTCAGGGCTCAACTTGACGCTCGCCCCGGCGGCCACGCGAAGTGGGTGCAAACCCCACACGGTCCCGCCACTGTAAGCGGCCAGCGACACTCCAGCACGATGTCACTGGGCGGCTCCTCGCCGCCTGGGAAGACGTGGAAGGTCGCGTTCAACCGCAAGTCAGGAAACCTGGCCACCGGGGGCGTCCTTTTTCGGCGCGTGAGACGCCGGAAGGATAAAATAGATGCGACCTTTTCGTCCCGGCGGCCGGGCTATGACCCGCCGTCTCCGTACTGCTGTCTTCCTTTTCAGCCTGGCGTCCGTCTCGACGCCGCTCTCGCTTTCAGCTGCCGACTCCCGGGCGGTCGTTGGCGGCACCGTTGTGGACCAGGATGGCCGTCCACTGCCACGGGCGCGCGTTCGAGTACTCCATGCGTTGGACGCGGCGGCCGCTTCAGCCGTTTCAGGTACGGATGGGTTCAGCGACGACCGCGGCCGGTTCAGCCTGACTGCCGTTGCCGGCTGCCGCGTCGAAGCGTCGCTGACCGGATTCAGGACCGCATCAGTCCCCTGCGGGGCCGGTGAGGTGCGCGTCGAACTGGCTGTGGCGCCGATTCAGGAAACCGTCATCGTCACCGCGACACGGACCGATGCGCCGGCTGGACAGGTGGGCGTCAGCAGCACCACCTTCACCGCCGACGACATCGTGCGCCGTCAGGCGACGCGCGTCAGCGACCTGCTGCGCAGCACACCCGGCGCGATGGTGGTGCAGACCGGCGGCCCCGGCGGCGTCACCGGACTCTTCGTGCGAGGCGGCGAAAGCAGCTACAACGCGGTGCTGGTGGACGGCATCCCGCTGAACGAACCAGGCGGCACCTTCAACTTCAACACGCTGACCACCGAGAACCTCGAGCGGCTCGAGATCGTCCGCGGCGCCAACTCGGCGCTGTTCGGCTCGGACGCGATGTCGAGCGTGGTGCAGTTGTTTACCAAGCGCGGTGCGGGCCGCGCGACGGCAGCGCCGTCGGTGACCGCACAGCTCGATGGCGGCAGCTACGGCACGACGCACGCCTCGGTGTCTGCCGCGGGTGCGGCCGGACGCCTCGACTACTCGGTGGGAGCCGCTCGGTTCTCCACCGACAACCGCGTGCCGAACAGCGGCTTCGACAACACCACCGCATCGGCGAATGTCGGCACGGCGCTCGGGTCGCGCGCCACGCTTCGCGGTGTGTTCCGCGCCGAGCTGGGCAAGAGCGGCACCCCCGGACAGACGGCATACGGCCGGCCCGACCTCGACGCGTTCTACGAGCATCACGATGTCGTCGGCGGCGTTACCGTCGACCAGCAGCTCACCAGCGCGTTCCGTCAGCGCGCCACGTACTCGCTCTCGGCCTCGCGCCAGGCGTCCACCAACCTGCTCGAAGACGCGCCGTACACCCCGTCCTTCGAGGGCCGCGTCTCTCCGTTCGAGTGGTACGACTTCACCTTCGACAGCCGCACGACGCTGCGCCGGCACTATGCGAGCTACCAGGGCGACTGGCACCTGGCGAGCGGCGGCCGCGGCGGCGACCACCGCATCACGGTCCTCGCCGACTGGAACGGCGAACGCGCGCGGCTCGACAACCGCATGAGCGGCGACCAGACGAAGGCGTCGCGCGACAACGTCGGCGCGGCGGTGCAACATCAGCTGCTGTGGCGGCGCCTGTCGACGGCGGTCGGCGCCCGCGTCGAACGCAACGAGAACTTCGGCACCGCCGTCGTGCCACGTGGCTCGGCCGTGCTGGTGCTCCACGACGGCAGTGGCCGCGTGGGCAGCACCCGCCTCCGCGCCGCGGCCGGCCTCGGCATCAAGGAACCGACGGTGCTGCAGAGTTTCAGCACGTCGCCCTACTACAGGGGCAACCCCGACCTGCAGCCTGAACGCTCGCGAGCACTCGAAGTGGGGTTCGAACAGCGCCTCGCAGGTGACCGCGCGAAGCTGGACGCCACCTGGTTCGACAACCGCTACCGCAACATCATCGGACTGCGTTCCACCGGCGGCTACAACTCCGAGTACTTCAACATCGGCCTGACGCGCGCCCGCGGCGCCGAACTCGGAGCGGAGGTGGCCCCGATCAGCGCCGTGCGCGTGCGCGTCGGCTACACCTTCGTCGACTCGGCCATCGTCGAAAGTACGTCGGCATTCAGCCCGGTGTTTGCGGTTGGCCAGTGGGCGTTCCGCCGGCCTCGCCATTCGGGTTTCGTGCAGGCGGCCTGGACGTGGCAGCGGCTCTCGGCCGACGTGATCGGCACGGCGATCGGCCGCTTCGTCGACAGCGACTTCTCCTCGCTCGAACCGGGCATCCTCGAGAACAGCGGCCGCACCACCTGGGACGCACGTGCGTCGCTCAAGGTCACGTCGAAGGTCAGCGGCCAACTGGCCATCGACAACCTGACCAACCGCAAATACCAGGAACCGCTCGGCTACCAGGCGCTGCAGCGCGCCGTGCGTGTCGGCGTGCGCGTGGCGTTCTAGCGGCGGACATGAGCCACAGCTTCCTCCAGGTACACGACCTGTCGTTTGCGTACGAACG
>JBKJMH010000033.1:0-19870 GCA_046596625.1 Vicinamibacterales bacterium
ATCAAGCACAAGAAGGGTGCGGCCGACGCGAAGCGTGGCAAGCTCTTCACCCGCATCATCAAGGAACTGACGATTGCGGCGCGTAGTGGTGGCGGCGATGCCGAAACCAACCCGCGCCTGCGCACGATCATTGCCGAAGCCAAGGCGAGCAACATGCCTGCGGACAATATCAAGCGCGCCATTCGTCGCGGCACGGGTGAAGAACCCGGCGTGTCCTATGAAGAAGCGCAGTACGAGGGCTACGGCCCCGGCGGCGCAGCCGTCATCATGGACGTGCTGACCGACAACAAGAACCGCACGGTCGGCGAGTTGCGCCATACGCTCACCAAGTACGGCGGCAACCTCGCCGAAACCAACGCGGTGGCCTGGATGTTCACCAAGAAGGGCTACATCGTCGTTCCCAAGAACAAGGCCGACGAAGACACCCTGATGGCCGCGGTCATCGACGCCGGCGGCGACGACGTGCGCGATGACGGCGACAACTGGGAAGTGCTCTCGTCAATCGAGACCTACCAGGCGGTGCTCGACGCGGTCAAGAAACTCGGCATCGAGCCAGAGGTCGCCGAAATTTCGATGCTGCCGCAGAACTACCTGAAGCTCGAAGGCAAGGCCGCGCAGCAGATGCTGAAGCTGATGGACGTGCTGGACGACCACGACGACATCCGTCAGGTGTGGTCGAACTTCGACATCGAGGAAAAGGAGATCGAGGCCTCGCTGGCGTGAAGATCTTCGGCATCGACCCTGGCTCCGAACGCACCGGCTACGGCTGCGTCGACACCGACGGGTCGCGCCACAAGATAGTCACCAGCGGAGCCATCCGCACCAAGGCGTCCGCTTCGTTTCCCGAAAAGCTCCTGTCGATCCACACCGGGCTGGCCGCGCTTCTCAGCGAGTGCCAACCCGATTGTGTTGCCATCGAAAACCTCTTTACCGCCGTCAACCCCAGAAGCGCACTCAAGCTCGGTCATGCACGCGGCGTGGCCGTGCTCGCCGCCGTGCAAGCCGGACTGCCCGTCTTCGAATACACCCCGGCCGAAGTGAAGCTGGCGGTGGTGGGGCACGGTCGCGCCGAGAAGCATCAGGTGCAGCAGATGGTGAAGCTCATTCTCGGCCTCGCGACGCTGCCGACGCCGTTCGATGCGTCGGATGCCCTGGCGGTGGCCATCTGCCACAGCCACTCCATGGCGCCGGCGGGCATGGCGCTGCCCACGACCCCGAAGTCGCGGGCCGCCACGAACTGGCGGCACTACAGGCCCGAAGGCTCGTGATCGCCCACCTGCGCGGCCGCATCTTCGACAAGCAGCCGAACCGCATCATCGTCGACGTCAACGGCGTTGGCTACGACGTCGCCGTGCCGCTGTCCACGTTCTATGGCCTCGGGGACGCCGGCGCCGAGATTGCGCTCCGCATCCACACACACGTCCGTGAGGATGCGCTGCTGTTGTACGGTTTTGCGACGCGCCTCGAGCAGGAGCTGTTCGAGCGCCTCATCTCGGTGAGCGGCATCGGACCCAAGGTGGGTCTCGCAGTGCTGTCCGGCATCGAAACGAACGAGCTGATCAAGGCGATCCAGCGCAGCGACCTGGTCCGCCTCACTGCCATTCCCGGCGTCGGCAAGAAGACCGCCGAGCGCATCGTCCTCGAGCTGAAGGACCGCCTGCCGCTGGCCGCGCACCCGCAGCCTTCCGACGGCGGCCCCGCCGAGCCATCCGCGTTGAAGGACGATGTACTGTCGGCGCTGGTCAACCTCGGATACCAACGATCTCTGGCCGAGAAGGCTGTGGATGCCGCCATCAAGCGCGACGCCGGCGACTTCGAGCAGACATTGCGTCAGGCGCTCCGCGAACTGGCACGGTAGGACATGGACGATCGACTCGTAACGGCCGGAAAGGCCGACGACGATGCGCAGTATGAGGCGGGGCTGCGCCCGCGCGTCCTCGACGAGTACATCGGGCAGGACCGCGTTCGCGAGAACCTGCAGGTGTCCATTGCCGCCGCGCTCCAGCGCGGTGAAGCGCTCGATCACGTGCTGCTCTATGGGCCGCCCGGACTCGGCAAGACGACGCTGGCCTACGTCATCGGCAACGAGTTGAGGGCGCCCGTGCGCGCCACATCCGGGCCGGTGCTCGAGAAGCCCGGCGATCTCGCAGCTATCCTCACCACGCTCGCTGACCGCGAGGTCTTGTTCATCGACGAGATCCACCGGATGTCGCCGACGATCGAAGAAATCCTCTATCCGGCGCTCGAGGACTACGAGCTCGATATCATGATCGGCCAGGGCCCCAGCGCCCGATCGGTGAAGGTGCCGCTGCAGAAGTTCACGCTGATCGGCGCCACCACGCGTGCCGGCCTGCTGACGTCGCCGCTGCGCTCCCGTTTCGGCATCGTGCATCGGCTCGAGTTCTACGAGCCGGCCGACATGAACGAGATCGTCCGCCGAACGGCTCGCATTCTCGATGTGCCGATCTCCACCGAGGCGGCCGCTGAAGTGGCGCGCCGGTCGCGAGGTACGCCGCGCATCGCCAACCGGCTGCTGCGCCGGGTCCGCGATTTTGCGCAGGTGCGCGCCGACGGTACGATTACGCTCGACGTGGCGCACGCCGCGTTGACGCTTCTCGAAGTGGACGAGTACGGCTTCGACGAGGTCGATCGGAAGCTGCTGCGCACCATCATCGAGAAGTTCAGCGGCGGACCCGTAGGGGTGAACAGCCTCGCGGCGGCGATCAGCGAGGAACGGGATGCCATCGAGGACATCTACGAGCCGTATCTGATTCAGATCGGCTTTCTGGATCGGACGCCGCGCGGACGTGTCGCGACGCCCCGCGCCTATGAATATTTCGGATTGACTGCGCCGGGAAGGGATTCACGACTGTGGTAAGCGCTCAGGAACAGGAGCAGGTGCGTCGTAGTTCGCGTTGTGCGGGACGACCCGTGTACATCAGATCGCTGGCGACCTACGTGCCGCCGCGGCTGCTGACGAACGCCGATCTCGAGACGATGGTGGATACCACCGACGAGTGGATTCTCCAGCGCACCGGCATTCGCGAGCGCCACATCGTCGACCCGGGAGTGGCGACGTCGGATCTGGCCAGGGAAGCCGCGCTCGAGGCCATCAGGAAGGCTGGACTTACCCCGGACGACATCGGCGTGATCGTCGTTGGTACCGTGACGCCCGACATGATGTTTCCGAGCACCGCCTGCCTGGTCCAGCACAAGATCGGTGCGCACCACGCGTGGGGGTTCGATGTCAGCGCGGCCTGCTCTGCCTTCACCTACGCTCTCACGGCTGGCAGCCAGCTCGTGGCAGCCGGCTGCCACGAACACGCGCTGGTGATCGGCGCTGACGTCATGTCGAGCATCATCGACTACAAGGACCGCGCGACGTGCGTGCTGTTCGGTGACGGCGCTGGCGCGGTCGTGGTGTCGGCCGCCGCGGCCGGCGAGCCGTGCATTATCGACTTCGAGCACGAGGTCGACGGCGGGGGCGGACCCGCCCTCTGCATGCCCGCCGGAGGAAGCCTGCGTCCGCCCACGCACGAGACCATCGACCAGCGGCTGCACTACGTCAAGCAGGACGGCCAGGCCGTCTTCAAGTTCGCCGTGCGCAAGACCGAAGAGATTGCGCGGCGCATCATGCAGCGCAACAACATTTCCGCCGACGACCTCACGCTGTTCGTGTCGCACCAGGCGAACCGCCGCATCATCATGTCGGCCAGCGAGAAGCTCGGTATCGATCCGAGCAAGGTCATCATCAACATCGAGCGCTTCGGGAACACGACCGCCGCCACCATTCCGCTCGCCTTGAACGACGCGGTGAACGAGGGTCGCCTGAAGAAAGGCGACCTCGTGCTGCTGTGCTCGGTTGGCGCCGGGTTCACGGTCGGGTCGATCCTGCTGCGATGGGGGATCTAGCCGCGGGTACTGGGCGCATCTTCCTGCTGTCGCCCGCCAACTGTGGCGGACGCCGCGCGCTCCAGGCGCTCTCGCCGGAGTCGCGGTTCGATATAGCCAAGCGGTTGCGGACGCCGGAGGGTGTTCCGCTCGGCGACCTCTTCGCGTTCATCAGCGGCCTGTACTTCCGGGGCAAGCTGGCCTATGCGCGCCGCTTCGCCGTGCTGCCAGCCGACGCCAGTGGCGTGGTTGCCGCGGGCGTGCACATCATCACGCCGAACGCCGGGTTGCGCAGCCCGGACACCTGCGTCACTGCCGACGCTGTTCGGGTGTTCGCGGCGTCCGACATCGACGTGGCAAACGCGTCCTATCGCCGGCCGCTCGAGCAGAGCGCCAGAGTGCTGCACGAGGCACTCGGTGATGTGCCAGTCGTGCTCCTTGGCAGCATCGCCTCACCCAAGTACGTCGACGTCCTGCTCGGCATCTTCGGAGAGCGACTCTGCTTTCCGGTCGACTTCGTCGGGCGAGGCGACATGAGTCGCGGCGGACTGCTGCTGCGACAGGTCGCGGCCGGCGTCGAACTCGAGTACGCGCCAGTGGCTGGAACAGTGCTCCGTGGCAGTCGTCCGCCGAAGCTGACCCCGCGGCGAGGGCGCCGGTCGGACGGAACGCCCTGACGTCCATGCCGTCCCTGCAGCCCATTCCGCGCGATACCGACAACGTGGTGGTGCGCGTAGACGGCCACGACGTCCGGCTCACCAATCTGAACAAGGTGTTCTTCGAGGAACACGGTCTCACCAAGGGAGACCTCCTTCAGTACTACCTGGATGTGTCTGGCGTGCTGCTGCCGCACCTGCGAAACCGTGCGATGGTGATGAAGCGTTATCCGCATGGGGCCGCCGGTGATTTCTTCTTCATGAAGCGCGCGCCCGCGCCCCGGCCGGAGTGGATCGAACTCTGCCGAATCGACCACCACTCGGGCACGGTCATCGACTTCCCGATGGTGCAGGACCGCGCGTCGCTGCTGTGGGTCATCAACCTCGGCTGCATCGATCTTAACCAGTGGTACGCCACCTGCGACGAGGTCGACACCCCGGACTATGTGCACTTCGATCTTGACCCCGGGCCAGGGGCGTCGTTCGAGCAGGTGCGCGACGCCGGCCTGACCGTGAAGGAAGCCCTCGACGCGCTGAAGATGCCGTCGCTCGTGAAGACCACCGGCTCGAGGGGGCTGCACGTCTACGTGCCTATTGTGCGCGGGCCGGCGCAGAAGCAGGTGTGGACATTCGCGAAGGCGCTGGCGCAGGAACTGGCGGTTCGGCATCCCGAGCTGATGACCGCCGAGTACCGTGTCTCGAAGCGGCCGCACGGCCGCGTGCTCGTCGATTACAACCAGAATGCCTGGGGGCGGACGCTGGCCTCCATCTACTCGGTGCGGCCAAAGCCGTTGGCGACGGTGTCGACGCCCGTGACGTGGGCCGAACTCGAGGCGGGCGCGCACATCGACGACTTCACACTGCGCAACGTGCCCGCGCGCATCGCGCAGCGCGGCGACCTGTGGCAGCCGCTGCTCATGAAACGTGGCCGCTTCGACCTCGCGCAGTTCGTGTAACGCGCCCCGGACGCGCCGGCGCCGTCAGTCGCCGAGCAGTTCGCCGACGCCCTTGAAATCCTCGACGTGGTCGCAGATGGCCTTCACCACCATCAGCATCGGCACGGCGAGCAACATGCCCCAGATGTTCCAGACCCAGCCCCAGAACAGCAGGCCGACGAACACCGCCACCGCATTCATGCGGGCGGCCCGGCTCGTCAGCCACGGCGTGAGAAGGAACCCTTCGAGGCTGGTGATGACCAGGGCCGCGCCCGAAGCGATGAGCGTCATCTCGAACGTTCCGAACTGCAGGAACGCCACGATGGCCGTGCTGCCGGACACGAGCACGGGACCCATATACGGAATCGAGTTGAAGATGCCGGCCAGCAGGCCCCACACGGCGGCCTGCTCGAGGCCGATTGCCCGGAACGTGAGCCAGCTGGCGATGCCGACCAGCGCACTGGTGAAGAGCTGCACCATCAGGAACGCCTCGATCTGGTTGTCGATCTCCTGGAGGATCTGCAGGGTGATCTTCTTCTTCGTCAACGACGGCCCGACAATTTTCACCAGCTTGCGGCGATAGAGATCTCCGCTGGCGAGCAGGAAGTAGGCGAGGAACATGATCAGCAGCAGCTGTCCCGCGGCCGTCACCACGCTCAGCGAACCCCACACCACGTAGTCGTTCACGTTGAACGGCGCATCCTCGACCTGGACCCGCGTCACCCCGGGCCGTGCCGGCGTGGCGCCGGAACCGTTGGTGGTGCCTTCCAGTTCCGTGGCGGCCTGCTGTACCTTCTGCAGCGCGTCGGTGGTTCCGCCCTGCTGTTGTTCCAGGGCCTGCCGCAATCGTCGCGCACCCTGAGGCAACTGCTGGATGATCTCCTGCACCTGGAACCGCAGCTGATACACAAAGAGCCCGCCTCCCGCCACCAGCGTGAGCAGAAGCACTCCGGCCCCGACGCCCCGCGGCACCCGCAGCTTCTGCAGTCGTGTGACCACCGGATCGAGGGCGTAGCTGATCAGCAGGCCGAGCACGAGCGGAATGAAGACCGGCTGCGCGTACTGCAGCAGCATGAGGACCGCGATGGCCGCGAGCACTGTGACTGCGGCATTCCGCATATCCACCGGCACGGGAACGAGCGGCCCCGCGTCTGCGGCAACGGGCGCCAGGACAGACGACGCCGGAGCGGGCGCTGGGCCGGCGGCATCCGATGCTTCCGTATCGCTGGCTTCCACCTTGTCCGTGGACACAAATCTGGCCGTCTCGACATTCATGGGATCAGTTCCTGTTGCTGCATCGCCTGATTGATGGCCAGTGCGGCCTTCACGCCCTCGGCGGCGGCCACCACGACGAACTGCGCATCGCGCGAGGCATCCCCAGCTACGAACACATTGGGCACGTTGGTCTCGCTGCGCATGCCAGTGTCGACCGTGCCCTTGCGGTTGAACGTGCAGCCGAGCCCCTCGGCCAGATTGCAATGCTGATGCTGGCCGCTGGTGAAGAAGATGGCGTCGACGTGCTGCACGCGCCCACCTTCACACTGCACTGCTGACAGTTGCCCGTCGTCGTGCGCGAGCGACAGCACCCGCTCGGGAATGACGTCCACACCGTTCCGTTGGAGCCGCGCCAGCGCGGTGGCACTCAACCGACTGCCGTTTGTCAGCAGGACCACCTTGTCGCTCCACGTCTTGAGCGCGAGCGCGAGCTGCATACCGCTGGCGCCATGACCGAGCGCAGCGAGCCGCTGCTCCCGGCGTTCCCATCCATCGCAGTAGGGGCAGTGGAAGACCGATCGGCCATAGCAGTCGGCGAGACCGCGGACGTCGGGCAGTTCGTCGACGACCCCCGTGGCAATCAACAGAAACCTGGCGTGCTCGACGCCGCCCTCAGCCAGGTCAATCCGGAACAGCTCGCCTTCGCGCTCGACCCCACGAACCGCGCCTTCCCGCATCTGGACGCCGTAAGCGGCGAGCTCCGCGCGGCCAAGTGAAGTGAATGCAGATGGTGCAATGCCGTCGCGCGTGAGATAGCCGTGCAGGCCGTGCGAGGCCGCATTCCTCGGCTTGCGGGCGTCGCACACCAGCACGCGACGACGACAACGGCCGAGCATTAGCGCCGCGCTAAGCCCAGCGGGACCTCCTCCAACCACAACGACGTCGAACATCGGCGTCACCTCTGCAACACGTTCGCCACGTCTCGTGGCAGAGGTAGGATGGGCTGTCGTGCTTGTGAGCGAATTCGATTTCGAGCTTCCCCCTGAACTGATCGCCCAGGAGCCGCCAGCCGAGCGCGGCACGTCGCGGTTGCTGCGGATGCATCGAGAGGACGGTCGGCTTGCCGATCACTCGATCGGCGATCTGCCGTCACTGCTCGAGCCGGACGATCTGCTGGTGGTGAACAACACACGCGTGTTTCCTGCACGTCTGCTCGGACGACGAGATCCGAGCGGCGGGGGTGTGGAGTGCCTGCTTGTGACGCAAGTGGCACCGCCGGACAACGAAGGCGCGGAACTGTGGGAAGCGCTCGTCTCACCAGGGCAGAAACTGAAGTCAGGGGCGCGGGTCGTGTTCGACGGCGCAGCCACCATTCACGGCGAGATCATGGAGCACCGCCCGTTCGGCCGCCGCGTCGTGCGGCTCTGGACGCCGGATGGGTCGCCGTTGGCGGCGGCCGTCGATGCGGTCGGCCACATCCCATTGCCGCCCTATATCAAGCGCGACGACCGCGGCGATGACCGCGAGCGCTATCAGACAGTCTTCGCGCAGGCGCGAGGGTCGATTGCGGCGCCCACCGCAGGTTTGCACTTTACCCCTGAGCTGCTCATGCAGATCAGGGCTCGCGGCGTCGAGTGCGCGGAGTTGACGCTGCACGTCGGCTACGGCACCTTCCAACCCATACGAGTCGACGTGGTCGAGCAGCACGAGATGGAACCGGAGTCATTCGACATTTCCGAACCGACGGCGGCGGCCGTGAATGCGGCGCTGGAGGAAGGACGCCGCGTGGTGGCTGTCGGCACGACGACCACACGCACCCTGGAGTCGGTGGCTCGCGCCAACGGCGGGCGGCTGGTGCCTGGGCGCGGCAGCTCGAACCTCTTCATCTACCCGGGGTTCGAGTTTCGTGTCCTTCGTGGCCTCGTCACCAACTTCCACCTGCCGCAGTCATCGCTGCTGATGCTGGTGTCGGCGTTCGGTGGTCGCGACCGGGTTATGCACGCCTATCGCACGGCCGTCACCGAGCGATACCGCTTCTACAGTTACGGCGACGCGATGCTCATTCTCTGACCAGGACACCATGCCCTTTGACTACGAGCCGTTCGACCTCGCCGACGTTCGCACCTATCCGTTGACGTCGCGCCCGAGCAAGGCCCGCGCGGAGGACTTCGGCCGCCCGGTGCCGCCGGACGCGACCCTCGCTGCCTTTCTCGACTCGCTGCCCAACATGCTGGGCGCGGCCGACCTCAGGTCGGTGGCGCGCGCCGTGGCCGAGGCCAGGCGAGGCGACGGCGGTGTGGTGTGGGGCATTGGCGCGCACGTCATCAAGACCGGACTCGCGCCTGTGCTCATCGACCTGATGGAGCGCGGGTTCGTGTCGGCCATTGCCACGAACGGCGCCGCTGTCATTCACGACTTCGAGGTGGCCCTGGCCGGGGCGACGTCCGAGGATGTCGATCAGTCGCTGGGCGCGGGCACGTTCGGGATGGCCGAGGAGACGGGACGCCTGCTGAACGGCGCCATCAACGAGGGTGTGGCCAGGGGGCAGGGCATCGGTCAGTCCGTGTCTGGCTACCTGCACGAGCGCCAACCGCCGCACGCTCGCTCCAGCCTGCTTGCGGCGGCGGGGCGGCTCGGGATTCCGGTGACGGTGCATGTCGCCATCGGCACTGACATCATTCACATGCACCCGGCGGCGTCGGGCGCTGCCCTGGGCGAGGGGAGCCTCCGCGACTTCCTCTACTTCGTGTCCAACGTGGCGCGGCTCGAACGCGGAGTGTTCCTCAACTGCGGCTCGGCCGTCGTGCTCCCGGAAGTGTTCCTCAAGGCCGTGGCCCTCGCGCGCAACCGCGGCATCGCCCTCGACGGGCTCACCACCGTGAACCTCGATTTCATCAGGGGCTATCGCCCGCAGACCAATGTGGTCACACGGCCGACGGCGGGCACCAGCGGACGGGGCTACTCCCTGGTCGGGCACCATGAGCTGATGATTCCGCTGCTGGCGGCCGCCATCCTTCAGGCATGAGTGGCCGGGGGCGAAGCGCGGCAGAGCCCGTGTTATCATTGGGAGTTTCCGGCCGGAGTAGCTCAGTTGGTGAGAGCACGCGTCTCATAAGCGCGGGGTCGGCGGTTCAAATCCGCCCTCCGGCACCATTCGACCGCACCACCCCACCACGTTCTTTCCCCTAAGGGTCCACCGCATGACGCTGCTCGATCGTGTTCGGCGGACGCTCCGGCGGCACCAGCTCACACGCCGCACCACGCGTGTTCTTGCCGCCCTCTCCGGGGGACCCGACTCGATGGCGCTCCTGCACGTGCTGCGTGCGCTCGACCGCGCCGGCGAACTCCAGCTGGTGGCTGCCGCCCACCTCAATCACCGGTTGCGCGACGCTGCCGATGCCGACGAGCAGTTCTGCGCAGATGTCGCCGCCTCGCTCGGCCTGCCCTGGGTGGTCGAGCGGATTGAGGTTGCGGCGCTCGCGTCGGCCGAGCACCGGTCGCTGGAGGACGCGGCGCACGTCGCTCGTCATGCCTTCTTCGAGCGCGCCGTTCGGCAGCAGGCCGCCGACGTGGTGGCGGTTGGGCACACGCAGGACGACCAGGCGGAAACGTTCCTGCTGCGTCTCGCCCGAGGCGCCGGCGCCCGCGGCCTCTCCGCCATGCATCCGAGGAACGGCATCGTCATCAGGCCGCTGCTCGACTGTTCGAAGGCCGAGGTGAGAGCGTTTCTACAGCAGCACGCACTCGCGTTCGTGCACGATGCCTCCAACGACGACGTGGGGATTCCCCGGAACCGGGTGCGCGCTGAACTGCTGCCGCTGCTGGTCAACCGCTTCAATCCACGCATGGTCGAGGTGCTGGCGGCTGAAGCCGAACTGGCTCGCGCCGATGAGCAACTGCTGGACGACATGGCCGCGGTCTGGACTGCGGAACATCTGAGCCGCCACGCCAATGAGGCCCGGATGGATGCCGTCGCGCTGGCCGCGCTGCCGCAGGCCTTGGCCTGGCGAGTGTTACATGGAGCCATGCAGGAGGCCGCTGGCGGCCGACCGATCGGTTTCCACCACGTGACGCTGGCGTGGGATGTCGTGACCGGCTCGGGGCCGGCGTTCGATGCGCCGGGCCACCGCGTGGAACGCACCGGCTCCGTCGTCGTCTTAAGCAGGAGACCCGCTGGTCCAGCCGGCCGCCCCACGGGCGCCGCCACCAGTCCGGTCGCGGCATTTCGCTACACCTTGCCGGTTCCTGGCGAGGTCACGATTGCCGAGATCGACTGTGTGATGTCGGCGTTGGTGGAGTCGTCGGGGGATGCCGTCCCTCGCGCCGATGACGTGAGCGCGGTGGTGCCTCTGAAGATGGTGGCCGGTGGACTGGCGGTTCGCAATCGACGTCCTGGCGACCGGCTCGAGCCGTCGCAGGCTGGACACCGCAAGTTGCAGGACCTGTTCGTCGACCGCAAGGTGCCGCGCGAGGCGCGCGACCGTATCCCGCTCGTGGTCGACGGCGCGGACCGTATCGTGTGGGTGCCCGGGCACGCGATTGATCGGGAGTTTCACGTGACAGACCCGTCGCAAGCCGTGGTAATCTTGAGACTTAAGGGTGTGGGAGGCTCGTGTTGAATTCGACGTTGAAGAGCTTGTTGTTCTGGATGGTGCTCGTCGTCGCTGGCGTCCTCATCTGGAACTTCGCCACCAGATACGAGACGCGCGACCACCAGCTCACGTTCAGTGAGTTCATGTCCGCGGTCGACGCTGGCAATGTCCAGCGCGTCGTGATCACTGGCCAGGAGATCACGGGCACTACCAAAGACAGCCAGAATCAGACATTCAAGACCTACGCGCCCACGCAGTACGAAGGGCTCGCCAACAAGCTGATCGAGCGCGGCATTGCCGTGTCCTCGAAGGAACCGACTGCCAGCCCGTGGGCTTCGCTGCTTTACAACTGGGCGCCGTTCCTCGTGATGATCGGCTTCTGGGTCTTCTTCATGCGCCAGATGCAGAGCGGCGGCAACAAGGCGATGTCGTTCGGCAAGAGCAAGGCAAAGCTGTCGTCGAGCTCCCAGAAGAAGGTCACGTTCAAGGACGTGGCGGGCGTGGACGAAGCGAAGGAAGAACTCCAGGAGATCATCGAGTTCCTCAAGGAGCCGCAGAAGTTCCAGAAGCTTGGCGGCCGCATTCCGAAGGGCGTCCTGTTGATGGGTCCTCCCGGAACCGGCAAGACGCTGATGGCGCGCGCTGTCGCGGGCGAAGCCAACGTGCCGTTCTTCTCGATCAGCGGATCGGACTTCGTCGAGATGTTCGTCGGCGTCGGTGCTTCGCGCGTCCGCGACCTGTTCGAGCAGGGCAAGAAGAACGCGCCCTGCATCGTCTTCATCGATGAGATCGACGCCGTCGGCCGTCATCGCGGTGCCGGTCTCGGCGGTGGTCACGACGAACGCGAGCAGACGCTCAACCAGCTCCTGGTCGAGATGGACGGCTTCGAGTCGAACGAAGGCGTCATCCTCGTCGCGGCCACCAACCGGCCCGATGTGCTCGACCCGGCACTGCTCCGTCCCGGCCGCTTCGATCGCCGCATCGTCGTCAATCGCCCCGACGTGAAGGGCCGCGAGGGAATCCTCACAGTCCACACGCGCAAGATTCCGATGAACGACGACGTCGATGTGTCGGTGCTGGCGCGCGGTTCCGCGGGCTTCTCCGGCGCGGACCTGGCCAACCTCGTGAACGAGGCGGCCCTGAATGCCGCCCGCTATAACCAGAAGACCGTGCGCATGCACGACTTCGAGTTCGCGAAGGACAAGGGCCTCATGGGCACGGAGCGTCGCTCGATGATCATCAGCGACGCCGAGAAGCGCATCACGGCCATTCACGAAGCCGGTCACGCGCTGCTCACGGTATTCCTGCCGCACGCGGATCCAATCCACAAGGTGACGATCATTCCGCGCGGCATGGCGCTCGGCCTGACCATGCAGTTGCCGACCGACGAGAAGCACAACTACTCGCGCGACTACCTGCAGGATCAGTTGGCCATCCTCCTCGGCGGACGTATCGCCGAGCAGATCACGATGGACAGCCTCACCACGGGTGCCGGCAACGACCTCGAACGTTCCACCGACCTGGCGCGCAAGATGGTCTGCGAGTGGGGCATGAGCGACCAGTTGGGGCCGCTCACCTTCGGCAAGAAGGAAGAGCAGATCTTCCTTGGCCGTGAAATCGGCCAGCACCACGAGTACAGCGAAGACACCGCCGTCAAGATCGACCAGGAAGTGAAGCGCTTCGTCACACACAACTACGAGCGTGCGCACCAGATTCTGACCGAGCACAAGGACGTGCTGCTGAAGATGGCCGACGCGCTGCTCGCTCGTGAAGTGCTCGATGCGGAGCAGGTGCGTCGCCTGGCCGCCGGCCTCGAACTCGACGCGCATGTGCCGGTGACCCCTGTCGCTGCGGCGTCCGACGAAGAGCGTCCGCGGGTTAAGGAACGCGCCCCGATCGTTCCCGCGCTGAACAAGCCCATCACCCAGGAATGAGCCAGACCGGCAACACCGCGTAAGTGGGTCGAGCCGGTCGCTCGACCCACTGTGTTTCCGCCGCGCCGCTCCTACTTCCTGCCGCTGCCAGATGGCAGTCACCTTTCCCTTGGCGAGCGTCCGCTGGTCATGGGTGTCCTCAACGTCACTCCCGACTCATTTGCAGATGCTGAGCACCTCGATACCGCCCGCGCGGTGGAGACTGCGCTCGCCATGGACGCGGCTGGCGCCGACATCATCGATCTCGGAGGCGAGTCGACCCGTCCCGGCGCCGTGCCGATCGGTGCGGACGAGGAACTGCGTCGTGTCCTGCCGGTGCTGAAGGCCCTGGCGGGACGGTTGACGGTGCCGGTGTCGATCGATACCTACAAAGCCGTGGTGGCGAAGGCGGCCGTGGCAGAAGGGGCGTCGATCGTCAACGACATCAGCGGCCTCACCTACGACCCGGCCATGGCCGGAGCTGTTGCCGAGACCCGCGCCGCGCTGATCCTGATGCACACCCGCGGACGCTCGTCGGACATGTACGCGCTCGCCGCCTACGACGATGTGGTGGAGGAGGTGGGAGCGGAGTTGCGGGTTGGACTCGAGGCGGCTGCCGCGGCCGGGGTGGTGCTCGACCGCATCGTGATCGATCCGGGGATCGGGTTTGCCAAACGACCGACGCACAGCTATGGTTTGCTGGCCCGGATTGCAGAGCTCTCCACCATGCTCGACCGGCCGGTTCTGGCCGGGCCGTCGCGCAAGTCGTTCATGCGTGAAGCGCTGAACGACCGGCCGCCAGCCGAACGCGACTGGGGCACGGCTGCGGCCGTGACGGCCGCCGTGCTCGGCGGGGCGCACATCGTGCGGGTGCATGCGGTCGCCGAGATGGTGCAAGTGGTGCGGGTGGCCGAGGCGACGCGTCGGCACGGACGAATCGAGAACGGGACTATTCCATCGTGAACGTAACCTGGATCGACGCGCTGCTCAGGCGACCGCCGATCGGCTGGTGGGACCTCGTCGACATCCTCGTGGTGTCGATCCTGATCTACGAGGTGCTGAAGCTGATCCGCGGGACGCGCGCCGTCCAGATGGCGGTGGGCGGCGGCCTGCTCGCTGTCCTCTTCTACGGCTCGCGCTACTGGCATCTCGACACGCTGAACTGGCTCGTGCGCAGCATGTTCGGCTACGTCGTCTTCGGCATCATCGTGCTGTTCCAGTCGGACATCCGGCGCGCCCTCGCGCACTTCGGTCGTGCGCCGTTCTTCCGCTACCTTGCCAGGACCGAATCGGCGGAGGAATCGATCGAGGAACTGGCCGTTGCCGCGAGCATGCTTTCGTCGCAGCGCGTCGGCGCCATCATTGCCATCGAGCGCCAGATCGGATTGCGGAACTACATCGAGGGCGGCATCCCGCTCGAGGCCGTGCTGACCTATGACCTCGTGGTCAGCATCTTCCAGTTGAAGTCGCCGTTGCACGACGGCGCCGTGATCGTGCGGGAGGACCGCGTGGCGGCCGCCGCCTGCTTCCTGCCGCTGACGGTGAACCCGAAACTGAGCAAGGAACTCGGATCGCGCCACCGCGCGGCGATCGGCCTGACCGAGGAGAACGACTCCATTGCGATTGTCGTGTCCGAGGAGACCGGCAGCATCTCGCTGGTCGTGGACGGCCACATCGACCGCGGGCTGACTGCGGAGAGCCTGCGTGCGCGCCTGCGTGAGATGGTAATCAACCGCGCTACCCGTGGGCGACGCCGGATGAAGGCCGCATGAAGGCACCGTGGCCCTTCGGCCATTTCGGGTTGAAGGTGCTGTCGGTGGCGTTCGCCGGGCTGCTGTGGCTGTTCGTCTCGGGCGACGAGAGCGTCGAGCGCGGCTTGCGTGTGCCGCTCGAGTTCCAGCAATTCCCGGTCGGTCTCGAGTTGCTGGGTGAGGCTCCGTCGCTGGTGGATGTGCGCGTGCGCGGGGCATCCAGCGCGCTGTCGCGCCTCGGTCCCGGCGACATCGTCGCGCAACTCGACCTGAAGTCGGCGAGCGTCGGTCGTCGCCTGTTCCAGATCACGCCCGAACAGGTGCGCACACCGTTTGGTGTGCAGGTCGTGCAGGTGACGCCGTCAACCATCGCCCTGGCGTTCGAACCACAGGTCTCCAGGCAGGTGCCCGTAGCGCCGTCGCTCGAGGGCGATCCGGCTCCGGGCTTCGTCGTCGGCCGGGTCATGGCAGCACCGGCAAAGGTCGAGGTGGTCGGACCCGAGAGCGCCGTGGCCCGGGTCACCGAGGCGGTGACTGAGGCGATTTCCGTCGCGGGTGCGCGCGCAGCGGTGTCCGACACCGTGTCGGTCGGCTTCGTCGATTCGGCCGTGCGGCTGAAGACGCCGGGTCTGGCCCAGATCAGCATCGAGATCGTCCCAGGACCGGTCGAACGGACCATTCGGGAACGCCCCGTGCATCTCATGAACGTCGGGAACAACCTGGTCGTGAGGGCCGTGCCCTCCGCCGTCGACGTCGTGCTGCGCGGCAGCCGCGACGGAGTGAACCGTGTCGACGGTGCCAGTGTGAGCGCCAACGTCGATCTCGCCGGCCTTGGAGCCGGCTCGTATACCTTGCCTGTGCGCGTCGAGAATCCGCCGCGCGCCGGCGTCGCCCGCGTCCTTCCGGCGACCGTGCAAGTGAGCATCACCAGTGGAAAAGACTGACAAGCGCGTACACCTTCGCCTCTTCGGCACCGACGGCGTTCGCGGCAAGGCCGGCGACTTCCCGCTCGATCACACCACCGTTCGCCGTCTTGGCGCGGCGCTCGTGCGCGCATTGCCGCACGGAACGGCCTCGCCCCACCTGCTGATCGGCCGCGATACGCGCGAGTCGGGAGGTTGGATCGAGGCCGAGCTGGCGCATGGCGCCGGCGGCGAAGGGGCTGAGGTCACCAGCGTGGGCGTCGTCCCGACACCTGCTGTTGCCTACCTGACGCGGGCGTTCGCCGAGTACGACGCCGGCGTCGTCATCTCCGCGTCGCACAATCCGTTCGAAGACAACGGCATCAAGGTGTTCTCCGGCCGCGGCGAGAAGTTCACCGAGGCGGTAGAACAGGAGGTCGAGGCGATCATTGCCGATCCCTCATGGGACGTCCGCGACGGAGCCCCTGAAGAAGTGCAGGGCGCCGTGCTGGTCGATTCCTACCTCGAGCATCTGCGCGCCGTGCTGCCGGACCCCGCGCTGTTCACCGGCTTCAGGCTGGCCGTGGACTGCGCCAACGGCGCCACAACCACCGTGGCGCCGGGCCTCTTCAGAAGCCTCGGCTTCGACACGATCGTTATCGGCGACACGCCGGACGGCCAGAACATCAACCTCCGCTGCGGCTCGACCCACCCCGAGTTACTGGCCGACGTGGTGGTGCAGCGCGGTGCGCAGCTCGGCGTGGCGTTCGACGGCGACGGCGACCGCGCGATCTTCGTCGACCATCGTGGCCGCGTCGTGAATGGCGACGCGGTCCTGCTGATCTGCGCACGCCACCTGCAGAAGCAGGGACGTCTGCCCGGCGACGCGATCGTGGCGACGGTCATGAGCAACATCGGTCTCGAGATCGCGCTGGGCGAGTCGGGCATCGCGATGATCCGCACGGCCGTCGGCGACAAGTACGTGATGGAGGAGATGCTGAAGCGCGGCATCGCGCTCGGGGGCGAGCAGTCGGGGCACGTGATCTTCTCCGATTATCTCTTCACGGGCGACGGGCTCTGCACCGCGCTGAACGTCCTCCAGACCGTGATGTCGAGTGGCCGCACGCTGGCCGATCTGGCCGACGATCTGACGAACTATCCGCAGGTGCTCCTCAATGTGCGCGTGCGCCAGAAGGTGGATCTCCAGACCGTGCCCGCCGTCGCCGCCGCAATCGCCGACGTCGAAAAGCGCGTGGCCGGCCATGGCCGCCTGCTCGTTCGCTACTCCGGCACCGAACCGCTGTTGCGGGTGATGCTCGAAGGGAAGAACCAGGACGAAATCGGCGCCTGGGCGCAGCACATCATCGACGTCGTGACGCAGGAACTCGCGTAGCGAAGACAAGGGCGGGCAAGGCAGGGCTGGCAGGGCGGGCCATTCGATGATTCGACTCTCAGTCAACGTCAACAAGGTCGCGACGCTCCGCAATTCACGCGGTGGCGCCGAGCCCCGTGTGCTCGAGGCCGTCGAGGTGTGTCTCGCGGCCGGCGTGACCGGGATTACCGTGCACCCGCGCGCCGACCACCGGCACATCACATCGACAGATGTGCGCGACATTGCGGCCCGGCTGCAGCCACTCCGCCCCGGCGTCGAGTTCAACATGGAGGGCGACCCGCGCGCCGGTTTCATCGAGATGGTGCACGCGGTCAGGCCCGAGCAGTGCACCATCGTTCCGGTCACGCCAGGTGAGATTACGAGTCAGGCCGGCTGGACGCGCGGTCCCGACACCCAGCCTCTGCCCGCGGTCATCGCCGCGATGAAGGCGGACGGCATCCGCGTCAGCCTCTTCATCGATGCAACGGACGAGGCCGTGATCCTGGCCAGCGACGTGGGCGCCGATCGCGTGGAGCTCTATACGGAGCCGTTCGCCAGGGCGTTCGCGCACGGCCCTGCCGCCGCGGCACAGTCGATGGCCACCTACGCCGCCGCCGCGGAACGCGCGCACGCCCTCGGCCTGGGGATCAACGCCGGGCACGACCTGGATCTGGCCAACCTGGTGCTCTTCCGGACCCTCCCACATCTCGATGAGGTGTCGATTGGCCACGCGCTCATGTCGCGGGCGCTGTTCGTCGGGCTCGACACAGTCATCCGGGAGTACCTGGCCGTCCTGGCCGGGCGCGATCAGCTATGATCGACGGCACATCCATGAAGCCTGACTCGATTGCCTTTGGCATCGCCGGTGTCGTCTTTGGCCTGATCGCCGGCTGGATCATCGGCAGCCAGCAAACCAGTCTGCGTCCCGGGCAGGCGCCCGTGGCGGTCAGCGCCCCCGCACAGCAGGCGCCGGCCGGCGCGGCACCCGCCGCCGCCCTCCTGGATGAGACCAAGGTGAAAGCGCTCACCGCCGTCGCCGAGCAGCAGCCAACCAGTCCGCAGCCGCGGGTCGAGCTTGGCAACCTCTACTTCGACGCCGAGCGCTACACCGATGCCATCAAGTGGTACGGTGACGCGCTCAAGCTCGCACCAACCGACGTCAACGTCAGCACGGATCTCGCGGTCAGCTACTACTACACGAACCAGCCGGACCGCGCGCTCGAACAGTTCGACGCGTCGCTGAAGCTCGATCCGAAGCACGCCAAGACGCTGCTCAACCAGGGGATCGTCCGCGCGTTCGGCAAGCAGGACCTGGCGGGCGCCGAGCAGTCGTGGCAGCAGGTCATCCAGCTCGACCCGAATAGCGCGGAAGGGCAGGCCGCCAAGCGCGCGCTCGACAGCCTGAAATCGGCGCATCTCGGAGGCAACACGGCGGCCGCCGCCAAGCCGGGAGCCTGATGCTTCGGTTCATCCTCCTGTCGATCCTGCTGACGATCGTGTTCCGGGTGCTCTCGCGCCTGTGGGTCGGTGTCGTACGCGGGATGAAGGCGGGCCAGAATGCCAGCCAACAGTCGCGGCCGGGTTCGACTCGCCAGCCCCAGCGCGGCGTGCAGATGGCACGCGACCCGGTCTGCGGCACCTTCGTCGTGCCCGAGCGCGCCGTTGCGCTATCCACCTCCACGAACGACCGCCTCTACTTCTGTTCCACCGAGTGCCGCGACACCTACCGGTCGCAGCAGGCCGGACACGCCCCAGCCCACGGCCGCACCGCATGACCACGGAGTCGCAACTTCGCGCTGACATCGTGGAGGTGGGGCGCCGCATGTATGCGCGCGGCTATACGGCATCGAACGACGGCAACATCAGCGCCCGCCTCGGCGACGATCGCCTGCTCATGACCCCGCGCAGCGTCTGCAAGGGCTTCATGACGCCTGACATGATGTGCATCACCGACATGGACGGACGCAAGCTGCAAGGCGACCGCGACCCCTCGTCCGAGATGCTGATGCACCTCGAGGTCTACCAGCAGCGGCCCGATGCGCGCGCGGTCTGTCACGCACACCCGCCGATCGCCACCGGCTTCGCCGTCGCGGGCATTCCGCTCGATCGTGCCGTGCTGGCCGAAGTCCTCACCACCCTCGGCAGCATCCCGATTGCGGAGTACGCCACGCCGTCCACCGCGGAACTGCCCGCGGCAGTCCGGAAGTACGTGAAGGCGCACGACGGCATGCTGCTGGCGAATCACGGCGCCCTGACGCTCGGCACCGATGTGCTCTCGGCCTATTACAAGCTCGAGACGATTGAGCACTTCGCGAAGATCAGCCTCGTGGCACGGCTGCTTGGCGGCGAGAACCTCATCGCCCGTGGCGAAGTCGACCGGTTGCAAGGGCTGCGGGCGAACTACGGCATCAAGGCGCCGGCGCCGATCTGCCCGGACCCGACGGTCCTTGGCGATCTGCTCTCGGGCCCCGACCAGATGACGTGCCAGGTCGTGCAGGCGCCCGAAGGTGACGGTCGCAGCCGGCTCGTGCCGGACCCGGGCGCGCCGGGTCGGACGCCGCCCGTGGCGCGGGCAGCCGAACCCGATGGGGACGAAGAAATTCGGTTAACATACCGCGAACTCTCCGCGCTCATCGAAGACGC
>JBKJMH010000055.1:0-8099 GCA_046596625.1 Vicinamibacterales bacterium
GACATCACCTACGGCACCAACAACGAATTCGGCTTCGACTATCTCCGCGACAACATGAAGTTCGACCTCGCGCACTATGTGCAGCGCGGTCATCACTTCGCGATCGTGGACGAAGTCGACAGCATCCTCATCGACGAGGCCCGCACCCCGCTCATCATCTCGGGTCCCGCGGAAGCGTCCACCGATCTCTACTACGAGGTCGACAAGATCATCCCGAAGCTCAAGCCGGGGGCCATCATCCGTGGCGACGTGAAGGCCGAGGAGCGCGAGGAGATCGATCAGACCGGCGACTACATCGTCGACGAAAAGCACAAGACCGTCACGCTCACCGAGAGCGGCATGCAGAAGGCGGAGCAGATGCTGCTCCACCGTCTCAGCGACGGTCACATCTACGATCTCGAGAACGCCCACATCAAGCACCACGTCGACCAGGCGCTGCGCGCCCACGCCATCTACAAGCTCGACGTCGACTACATGGTGAAGGACGGCGAGGTGGTCATCGTCGACGAGTTCACCGGCCGCCTGATGCCGGGACGCCGCTGGAGCGACGGGCTGCATCAGGCCGTCGAAGCCAAGGAAGCCGTGAAGATCGAGCGCGAGAACCAGACGCTCGCCACGGTCACCTTCCAGAACTACTTCCGCAAGTACAAGAAGCTCTCGGGCATGACCGGCACCGCCGACACGGAAGCCGAAGAGTTTGCCAAGATCTATAAGCTCGACGTCATCATCGCCCCGCCGAACCGCCCGATGCTCCGCATCGAGAATCCGGACCTGGTGTACCGGACCGAGCAGGAGAAGTGGGACGCGATCGTCACCGACATCATCGACGCGCACACGATCGGACGCCCGGTCCTGGTCGGCACCGTCTCCATCGACAAGTCGGAGAAGCTGTCGGGCATGCTGGAGCGGCGCGGCCTGAAGCGCGGCACCATCACCGGCGGCGGCTCAGGCAAGCACGTCGTGCTGAATGCGAAGTACCACGCGCAGGAAGCCGAGTTCGTGGCGCAGGCTGGCCGCATCGGCTCAGTCACCATCGCCACCAACATGGCGGGCCGCGGCACCGACATTCTGCTCGGCGGCAACCCCGAATTCATGACCCGCCAGCAGGCACTTGCCGAGGAAATCGCCGAACGCCTGGCCAAGGGCGAAGAGCGCTTCGTCGACGACGACGACTTCGTCTACTACTCGCACCTCGACGGCTTCTACCGCGTTGCGAAGCCGCGCTACGAAGAGATCTTCGCGCACTTCAAGGCGATCACCGACGCCGAGCACGCGGAAGTGGTCAAGCTGGGCGGTCTGCACATCGTCGGCACCGAACGCCACGAAGCGCGCCGCATCGACAACCAGCTCCGCGGTCGCGCCGGCCGTCAGGGCGACCCGGGCTCGTCACGGTTCTACCTGTCGCTGCAGGACGACCTGATGCGCATCTTCGGGTCCGACCGCATCTCGGGCCTGATGCAGCGCCTCGGCATGGAAGAGGGCGTGCCCATCGAAGCGGGCATGGTCACCAAGGCCATCGAGCGCGCGCAGAAGCAGGTCGAGGCGCAGAACTTCTCAGTGCGCAAGCACCTCCTCGAATACGACGACGTGATGAACAAGCAGCGCGAGAGCATCTACGCGCTGCGCCGCGAGATCCTCGACGGCAAGATCCGGGTCGATGAAGACACGGTCGTCGGTTCGCGCGAATACCTGCTCGAACTCGCCGGTGACTCGCTCGACACCTTCGTCGAGAGCTACGCGCCGGCCGAATCCGACCTCGAGCAGTGGGACCTCCCCGCTCTCCGGCGTGAAGTGGGAGACACGTTCGCCGTCGACACCGAGTCCCTCGACTTTGCCGGCAAGACCGCCGACGACATTCGCGACGAACTCTGGGCCCTGCTGCTCGCCTCGTACACCGCGAAGGAAGACATGGTCGGTCGCGAGATCCTCCAGCGTGTCGAACGCGACATCATGCTGCAGGTCGTCGACCAGCAGTGGAAGGACCATCTCTACAGCCTGGATCACCTGAAGGAGGGCATCGGCCTCCGCCAGTACGGCCAGCGCGACCCGCTCGTCGAGTACAAGAAGGAAAGCTTCCAGATGTTCCAGGCGATGAAAGATCGCATCGATCTGGAAACGGTGAGCTACCTGTGGCGTCTCCGCCCGATGCTCCAGGAAGAAGCCGCGCCGGCACCGCCGCCGGTCATCCGGCAGGCGCCGCGCCAGCCCGTGATCCTCAACAATCCCGGAGCCGAGACGCAGGCCGCCTCTATCTTCAACTCCACACCGTCATCGAACGCTGCGGCGCTGCCTCACGCCGCGCCGCAACCGGCCCGTGTCGGCGGCGACGATGCCGACGTGAAGACAGTGCGCAACGATGGCCCGAAGGTCGGTCGCAACGACCCGTGCCCGTGCGGCAGCGGCAAGAAATACAAGAAGTGTCATGGTGCCGCGGTCTGACAGTCCTTTTCCTGACGCACATGGTCGATCCACTGCGGTCGGCCAGTGCGATGCTCCGCGCTCGTTGAAATCCCCCAAGGCCGACGTATGTCGGCCTTTCGTGTATCCGGACTTATGACGCCCAAAACTGACGTACTCGAGACGCTCCCGGCAACCGAGCTCGGCTTTGCCACAGCCCTCACCTTCGACGACGTGCTGCTCGTGCCGCAGCACTCGACGGTGCTCCCCTATCAGGTCGACGTCAGCACGCGCCTGACGCGCAACGTCCGCCTGAACGTGCCGCTCCTCAGCGCCGCCATGGACACGGTCACCGAGTCGCGCCTCGCCATTGCCATGGCGCAGCAGGGCGGCCTCGGCGTCGTGCACAAGAACCTGTCGATCGACGAGCAGGCCTCGGAAGTGGACCGCGTCAAGCGCTCCGAGAGCGGCATGATCGTCGACCCGATCACGCTGTCGCCGTCGCACCGCATCTTCGAAGCGCTCGAGCTGATGAAGAAGTACCGGATATCCGGTGTGCCGATCACCGAGGACGGCAGCAAGGAAGGACGACTCGTCGGCATCCTCACCAACCGCGACCTGCGCTTCGAGACCAACGTGCAGCGGCCGATCTCCGACATCATGACGAGTGAGAACCTCATCACCGTCCCGGTGGGCACCACACTCGATGCGGCGCGCGAAATCCTGCATCGTCACAAGGTCGAGAAGTTGCTGGTTGTCGACGCCTCGTTCCGCCTGAAGGGGCTGATCACGGTGAAGGACATCCAGAAAGCGGTGAAGTACCCGAACGCCTCCAAGGACGCCCTCGGCCGCCTGCGCTGCGGCGCGGCGGTTGGCGTGGCCAGGGACACGATCGAGCGCGCCGAGGCGCTCGTGGCCGCGGGTGTCGATGTTCTGGTGGTGGACACCGCCCACGGTCACTCCCAGGGCGTGCTCGACATCGTCGGGCGCATCCGGAGGCAGTTTCCCGAGGTGGAACTCGTGGCCGGGAACGTCGCCACGGCTGCGGCCACGCTGGCGCTGATCGAGCAGGGAGTGGACGCGGTGAAAGTTGGCATCGGCGCCGGCTCGATCTGCACGACGCGCGTGGTCGCCGGCATCGGTGTGCCGATGATCTCCGCCATCATGGACTGTTCGCGCGCCGCCGCGCAGCACGACGTGCCGATCATTGCCGATGGCGGCATCCGCTTCTCGGGTGACATCACCAAGGCGCTCGCCGTTGGCGCCAGCACGACGATGATCGGCAACCTGTTCGCCGGCACGGACGAGAGCCCGGGCGAACTGATCCTGTACCAGGGCCGCAGCTTCAAGGAGTACCGCGGCATGGGCTCGATCGGCGCCATGCGGCGCGGCAGCCGTGACCGCTACTTCCAGGACGACTTCGACCTCGACAGTCCGTCGCTGGTTGGCGAAAAGCTGGTGCCGGAAGGGATCGAAGGACGCGTGGCTCACAAGGGATCGGTGGCCGCCATGATTCACCAGTTGGTCGGCGGACTGCGTGCAGGCATGGGCTACACGGGCTGCGGCACGATCCCCGACCTGCAGCGCAAAGCGCAGATCATTCGCATCACGCCGGCCGGCTTCCGCGAGAGCCACGTCCACGACGTGGCCATCACGAAGGAAGCGCCAAACTACCGCTCGGGAAACTGATTCGGCGGACCTGAAGGCCCGCGGGTACGCGCGGCTCACGCGGGCTGTCGTAGCCGCGCACTTTCAGGTGCGCGTTATCCCACGCCTACCGCTCGATCGAAATCGACCGATCGTCCTCACCCACCGCCCGCAACTCGACGCGCACGGCATGCGCCGGCACTCGCGTCCATCGGTCCGGCCACTCCACCGCCACCACCGCACCGCTGACCACGAGCTCCTCGAGACCGAGATCGTCCACCTCACGCGGCGTCAGCCGGTACAGATCGATGTGATGGAGGGTGAGCCGCCCACCGCGGTACTCCTGGATCAGCGTGAAGGTTGGCGAACTCACCTCCAGCGGATCGACCCCGAGGCCCGCGGCCAGCCCCTTCACGAAGGCGGTCTTGCCTGCGCCGAGGTCGCCGGTGAGCAGCACGACATCGTCTGGGAGCAGTACCGCGGCGAGTGCTCGACCGGCGTCGATCGTCTCGGCTTCCGAGTGGGACGTCAGCGTCACTGCCTGTCGGGTGCCTTGCGACGCGCGGTGAGTTCGAGGACGGCGTCGCTGATGTGCGCGGCGACGTCGCCGGCCATCATCGACACTTCGCCTTCGTCGGCCTGGGCGAGATCGCCCGCCATACCGTGCAGGTAGACGGCGAGCTTGCAGGCCGCCTCGGCATCGAGCAGTTGGGCCAGCGTTGCGCCGATCATCCCCGCCAGCACGTCACCAGTGCCGCCAGTGGCCATGCCAGGATTACCGGTTGGATTGATGAAGACCGTGCCGTCCGGCGTGGCGATCAGCGTGCGATGCCCCTTGAGCACCACGTAGACGTGATGCGTGGACGCGAAGGTGCGCGCCACCTCGAGCCGGTTGGCCTGCACTTCTTCGATGCTCATGCCAACCAGCCGTGCCATCTCGCCTGGATGCGGCGTGATGATGACGTCGCGCCCTTCCCTGCCCGCCAGGCGATCGGGCTGGCCGGCGAAGGCGTTGAGGCCATCGGCGTCGATCACCAGTGGCACCGTTGCGCGATCGACCAGCGCGTGGATGAAGCTGCGGGTGCCGGTGGCCTGGCCAAGCCCTGGCCCCAACACCATGACGTCGCAGCTGGTCCCGAGCAGGTCCTCGACCGAGTCCGGATCGAGCCCGTCCGGATTCTCGTCGAGCGCCTCGGTCATGTACTCCGGCCCCATCGACGCCACGATAGAGAGGCAGTTCGACGGGGTGGCCACCGTGACCAGGCCGGCGCCGGCGCGCAACGCGCCCATCGCCGCCAGGTGCGCAGCCCCCGTCTTGCCGCGCGAGCCGGCTACCAGCAGCACCCGGCCGTAGTCGCCCTTGTGCGTGTCGGGATTGCGCGGCTCGAGCATGGCGCGCGTTGCTGTGCGTGTGAGCAGTTCCACACGCGGACCATCGAGGCTCTCGATCACATCCTGCGGAATGCCGATGTCGGCAATGACGATGTCGCCGGCGCGAGTCTCGGCCGGCGGCAGCACCAGCGACAGCTTCGGTGCGCCGAGCGTCACCGTGGTCCCAGCCACGATGGAATCGCCAATCGGCTCGTGCGTGTCGGCCGACAGGCCAGACGGAAGATCGATGGCGACCACCGGAATCCCCGATCCGTTCACGTCGGCGACGACCGTTTCCAGCAGGCCGGTGAGCGGTGCGTTCAAGCCGGTGCCGAAAATGGCATCGACTATCAGTGTGCTGTCGGCGATTTCGGAGAAGTGCAGTTCCCACGCCTGGCTGTCACCGACCTCGACGGTGGAGAGACCGAGCCGGCCGAGAATCTCGAGGTTGATGCGTGCGTCGCCGCGGACATCCGCAATGCTGCCGATGACGAACACCGAGACGTCGACGCCACGCTGCAGCAGCGTGCGGGCCACGACGAAGCCATCGCCGCCGTTGTTGCCACGGCCGCAAAGCACGGCCACCTGATGTTCCTGGAGATCGCCATGGACGGCCTCCATGGCGGCCACGACCTGACGGCCGGCGTTCTCCATCAGGACCAGCGACGCGATGCCGATATCTTCGATGGTTCGGCGATCCGCCTCGCGCATCTGTGCCGCGTTCAGGACTCGCATGGGAAGGGTTGCACCCACAATAGCACAGGCAGTACGCTGGCCTGATGAGCGCGATAGTGAACATCAACGGCCGCCTGCTCGACAAAGAACACGCGGTGATCTCGGTCTTCGATCACGGCTTTCTCTACGGCGAAGGCATCTACGAGGTGCTGCGCACCTACGACGGAGTTCCGTTCCTGTTCGCTCGTCACATGCGCCGCCTGCGCAACTCCGCCGCGATGATCCGGCTCGACCTGCCGCTCTCCGACGCGGAGATCGAACGGCGTTTCCTCGACAGCGTCAGCGCGGCCGGTCTCGGCGTCGATGGCCGTGAGGCCTACCTCCGCATTCTCGTCACCCGCGGCGTCGGCGAGATCACCTACGACCCGGCGGCGTGCCCCGAGCCGAACGTCGTGATCATCACCAAACCGCACCTCGACCCGCCGGCCTCGGCCTTCACCGACGGCGTGATGGTGTCGCTCGTCAGCGTCATGCGTAACCATCCCGGCACGGTGAACCCGCTCATCAAGTCGAACAACCTGCTGAACAACGCGCTCGGTAACCAGGAAGCGCTGCGCAAGGGCGCGTTCGAGGCGGTCATGCGCAACTACCGCGGCGAGATCGCCGAGTGCAGCCAGTCGAACATCTTCGTCGTGAAGGACGGCGTGGCGCTCACCCCGCCGACCGATGCCGGTCTGCTGGTCGGCATCACGCGCGAGTTCCTCTTCGAGGTCGCCCAGACGGTCGGCGTGCCGATGCGCGAGCAGGTTTTGCAGGAGGCCGACCTGTTCGGCGCCGACGAGTGCTTCCTCACGAGCACCACCAGGGAACTGGTGCCGATCGTCCGCGTCGACGAGCACGTGATCGGCAGCGGCTCGCCGGGACGCATCACCGCCGCCCTGCTCGAGGCCTTCCGGCAGCGCGCCCGCGCAGTGCGCTAATCGCGTCCGGCCAGCGCGGCGAGCAACTGTTGCACCTCGTCATCGACATCAACTGATGCGGTCGTCATCGAACGCTTCACGAAGATCTCGAACACCGCGGCGGGCGTCGTGCCGGTGTTGCGGAAGCCGTGCGAGGTTCCCTTCTTCATGAAGAAGGCTTGCCCAGGCGCGGCAGCGACCGGCGCATCGGTGCCGACGGTGATCTCGAGCGTCCCTACGATCGGCGCCCAGACGTGGTACTCCACATCGTCATGCGCGTGAACTGAGCGCACGGCCCCGGGCTGAAGTTCCACGCGGCTGACGCGAATCTCGTCGCGGTCGATCAACCGGAACGGCCGCACCCCAGGATCGGCTTCTCCCGGTTGCGCAGCCGGCGGCTGCGCGCGCGCGCCTGAGGCGAAGATGATGGTGATTGCTGCAGCAGCGAGCAGTCTGGCAACGGTCTTCGACATCTTCACCTCGACGCGCATCTTCGACTGTGGCGTGGCGGCGCCGCGAACCGACGGTTGTGTGGCGTAGCCGCGGTGTGCCGTAGCCGCGAACCTTCAGGTTCGCCCAACCAGGCCGACCTCAAGGTCGGCAGCTACGTGACTTGCGACTAGCGACTTGCGACTACACCGCTACGTCCGCGAACTCCTCGATCGGCGGACAGGCGCAGATCAGGTTGCGGTCGCCGAACGGGTTGTCGATGCGTCCGACCGTCGGCCAGAACTTGCGAGCGCGCACGAACGGCAGCGGATAGGCCGCCTGGTGACGGGTGTAAACGTGGTTCCAGTCGTCGGCCGACACCGCCGCCGCCGTGTGCGGTGCGTGTTTCAGGACGTTGTCCTTCGCATCGGCCTTGCCGTCGATGACGTCCTGAATCTCCTGACGAATCGAAATCATCGCGTCGCAGAAGCGGTCCAGTTCATCCTTCGGCTCGCTCTCGGTCGGTTCGATCATCAGCGTGCCCGCCACCGGGAACGACACCGTCGGCGCGTGGAAACCGTAGTCCATCAGCCGCTTCGCGACATCCGTCTCGTCGATGCC
>JBKJMH010000067.1:0-4591 GCA_046596625.1 Vicinamibacterales bacterium
CCCAGCACCTTCGTCGAGTCGGCGCCCATCCAGTCGATCAACGTGGCAAAGACACGCCTGAAGTCGGTGGTGTTCTCGAGGTTACCGTCGAGCACCAGGTTGGACAGGCTCGGCGGCGTGCCGTACAGGCCGCCCTTCACCGCGTTGCCGACCACGAAGTTCACTTGCGCCGTGCCGTGGTCGGTGCCGAGGCTGGTGTTCTCGGGCACGCGCCGGCCGAACTCGCTATGCACGTAGAGCACGACGTCGTCGGCACGGCCGATGCGCTGCATCTCGCGGAAGAAGCCGGCGATGGCGTCCGAGCAGTACTCGAGCTGCCGGTCGTGCGGCGCTGCCTGGTTCACGTGCGTGTCGAAGAGGCTGTTGCGCAGCGGCACGTAGTAGAGCGACGTTGGGAAGTCGGCTTCGATGAGCGCCACGACCTTGTCGAGATCGAGCAGGCGCAGGTCCGGGTTGTCCTTGCCCTTGTAGTGGCTCCACGCGGCGCGAACCACGTCGGACGCCTGCGCCGCACTACGCGTCACGTCGAGGACGTATTTGTGCGAGTCGCCCACCGCCACCGTCTGCGCGGCGAGCGCGTCCAGCAGCGCATGCTCCTGCGCGAACGCCGCACGCTGGAATTTCGCCGGGTCGAGAAACACCAGCGGCACATGCTTCTCAGCCTTCACCGCCAGGCTCTGGCTGTCGCCGACGTTCACGATCATGTTGCCGCGCGCGCCGGACGGATCGAGCGCCGACGCCGTGCGGCCGATCCAGCCGAACTCGTTGCCGCTGTTCGGTGCCGCCGTATGCCAGAACGACATCGACGAGAAGTGCGAGAACGACGGCTGGTCGTAGCCCACACCCTGCACGATCGCCACCTTGCCGGCGTCGTAGAGCTGCTTCATGCCGGCCATCGACTTGTGCCAGCCGACATGTGCGTCGATCTTCAGGACATCCTGCTCGCGGATGCCGATGGTGGGACGATGCTTGTAGTAGAGGGCGTCGCCGTAGGGGACGATGGTGTTGAGGCCGTCGTTGCCGCCGAACCACTCGAACACCACGAGGATTTTGTTTGACAGCGACTGCGCTGCCACCTCGCTGGCCTGGCTGAACACCTGCGGCACCGGGCCCAGGCCGCCGAACAGGCCGAAGCCGAGCCCGCCGGCACCGAGCCGGAAAAGGTCGCGCCGTGAGACACCGCTGCCGGAGAGCTTGCGCTTACCACCCATGGGATCGGTCCTCGTCATCGTCTTGCGTTGCGCCTCGAAGGCAGCGAGGTCCAGCGCGTGATCGGCTTGAATGCGTTGCTAGGCGGCACTTGTTGAAGCCCGCTTGCCCAAGCTATTGCCCACGACCAGAAACACAACACTAGCAGCAAACAACGCTATGGCAATGCCGGCAGTATACGTGCCTACACCTGCATAGCCGCCTACGTTGGCAGGATTCAGAAAAGGATATGGATACCAGCCGGTCAAGTGCCCGCGATAGAGCACATAGGCAAGGTAGCACATCGGAAAGACCTGGCACACCGCCATCGGCTTGACGCCCAACTTGCCTTGGGGAGGCTGCAGAAGCCAATCAAGCACGACCCCGCAAGGCATGACGTAGTGAAGCACGACATTGACCCAGGGCAAGAGGGCACCCAGGTCCACATCACGTAGCAACACAGCAAATACAACGCCGACAATTGCCATATTGACGACGGATACATAACGCAGTTGATCGCTAACCCTTGGCTTACCCCCACTGGAGGACAGGCGGCTCGCGCCGAGCAAGAGCACAGTTGAAGCGAATAGATTTGATAGATTTGTGAAGTAGCTGAAGAAGTTGAGGACGCTAAAGCCACCGCGAACGTGGATCGCGAGTTGAGTTGCGATTGCGACTAGTGCGGTGAGGCCCAGTAGCACACGCAGAAGCAGTGATCGGTTAGCCATTGCGGTATCCCTATTGCGGGCCACCAATCGCCATCCCCACGCCGGCGTCAAGACGCATCAACAACGGCCCTTCACTCGCTAACCAGTTCAGGACTGCCCGCGCGCGGGCAACAAGATCCGTTTTCCACCGTACTCGATCAAGGCCGAGTAGCCCCAACCTCGCTTCAGGGTAGAGGGCTTTCCGAAAGCGTCGTAGAGAATGGTTGCCCGGGCGGGTGAGTCTTGCGCAGCCACACCGCCGCCGATGAACACGCCTAGCAACGCAAGAAGCAGAACTGAGATCCGTTTCATTCTTTCTCCCGGTGCCCGCGCTAAGGAGCGCGAAACGCGAAGTAGTCGGCGACCTGCTCGGCAATGCGCCCGATGGCGTCCTCGACGGCCGGGCCCACGAGCCTGGTGGGCAAGCCGCTGGGCATGTTCTCCTTGTCCGTGAAGATGGAGAGCACCACCTTACGCTTGTCGTTGATCAGCAGACCGACATCGTTCGCGACGAATGGAACGAAATCGCCGGTCTTGTGCGGCGTCTGGTAGCCGACGACGTACTTGGGAATGCGCGTGGCGTAGACTTGCCGGCTCAGGATGTCGAGCATCTGGTCACTGGCCTGCTTGCTCACGGCCTGGCCGAGCGCGATCTTCTCGAGCAGCCTGCCCATGTCACGGGGAGACGACAGGCCGAACGGCTTCTTGATCTCATTGTGGAACACGGCGGAGTCGGGCGCGGCCGCTGCGGCTTTGAACCACGCGTCTGCAGTTCCAACTGCTTGAATCGAGTTCAGCCCGTAGCTGCGCATGAGCGCGTTTACCGGGGCCGTGCCGCCGACCCGATCGAACATGACGTCCGTGGCGGTGTTGTCGCTGACAATGATCATGAGCGTGAGCAGGTCCTTGGTCGTCACCGCCGCCCCGTCATCCAGACTCCGTAGTACGCCGGTGCCCGGCCGGCGGTCACCCGGCTGCAATGTGTAGCGGTCGGTCAGCGCGAGCTTCCCGGCCTCCATCTGACGAAAAGCCTCCACCATCAATGGAAGCTTGATCACACTCATCGTGTCCATCACGCGGTCGGCGTTGATGGCGACTTCCTCGCCGGTCTCGAGACACTTGACGTAGATGCCCCACGTCGTGTCGACGCCCTTTGCAATCTGCTCGATGTTGGAGCGCAGGCGGTCGATGGGCGACTGCGGTGGCGCCTGGGCGAGCAGTGATGGCGCCAGCAGGAGTAGGAAAGCAGAGGACACCAGCCGACGAGTCATTCGGTTCCTTGTTGTTATGAGAGGGGCGCGCCCACGACTAGCAAATCGAGTAGCCACCATCAACTGGCAGGGTGACGCCAGTGATGAAATCGGCGGCGGCAGATGCCAGAAAGACGGCGGCCCCGGCCACTTCGTCAGACTCACCCCATCGAGCCGCGGGTGTGCGCGCCAGGATCATCTTGTTGAACTCGGCATAATCCGTGTGCTCCCGGGCGATCGCGGTCATCTCGGTGGCGATCCAGCCCGGTGCAATCGCGTTGACTTGGATGTGGTGCGGCGCTAGTTCAACAGCCATCGCCTTGGTCAGTTGCACGATGGCCCCTTTCGCTGCGCCATAGGACGGGAACATTCCCGCGCCAAAGTAGGAATACATGCTGGCGAGATTGATGATCTTTCCCCGTCTGCGCTTGACCATGGAAGCGGCCGCATATTTGGACAGCAGAAATGTCGCATCAAGATGCGTGGCCAGCGTCGTGTCCCAGACTTCGGGCGTCTCGTTGAGAATGCCGCCAGTCACGGTCGCGACTCCCGCGTTGTTCACGAGAATATCGATCCCGCCCAACGCGTCCTCGACCGCGTCAATGGCACCGGCCAGCGTTTCCCGCGCTGTGACGTCGAGGTGGAATGCCATCGCTCTAACGCCAAGGGCCTTCAACTCGGCCAGCACCTGCCTGTTCTTTTCTTCACTCCGGGCAAGTATGGCAATTGCCGCGCCGGCGCGGGCCATGCCAAGCGCAATTGAGCGCCCGATTCCGCGGTTTCCTCCGGTAATGACGGCAACGCGGCCGTCTAGCGCGAAAGGGGAAGCGCTGCTGGGCATTCTATGCTCCTGTTTGTCGCGGCTCTAACGCTGCCGGCTTGTTACCGATCTCTCCGACCGCTCACAGCAGTGAGGCCACCTGTCGGCCTTCTTGCTCACATCTTGAAGGAGGGATCGATGGTTTGAACCCGTTTCTGCAGCCTCCAAGCACCATTCTTCTTTGTGAGTTCATCCGTGTAGTTCCCAGAGGCAACAATGGCTGTGCCATCGTTCGCACTAAGAACCCAGTACGACGAAGTCGAGGTCGCCACGTTTCCGTTCACTTCGATCCGCCAAGGGCCGATCATGTGGCGCTTGCCGGCCGTAATGCCGCCAGAGTGCCACTGGTGAATAGTCTCGAGAATCTGTTCACGCCCCGTCGCCATACCGAAAGGGCTGACGTAGACTGCGTCATCGTGGAAGTTGTCAGCGAACTGAACGTCGTCGTGCGTGTCTATCGACAGAATGTAGCGATTGACGAGCTCGAGTATTGCAAGCTTGTCATTATCCATAACGATTCGCTTTCCCGCGATGAAGTTGATAGTCGCCTGTCGGCGGAGACTCTCTGGCGCCAGACAGTGTAAGGCTGGAATGCTTCACTTGCCAGATGTGAACCAATGAGTCCA
>JBKJMH010000200.1:0-8766 GCA_046596625.1 Vicinamibacterales bacterium
CGTCGTGCCCAGTTCGGCCAGTCCGGCCACGAGCAGATCGACGTCGCCATCGTGGTCGACGTCGGCGAACGCCGCCGCGCCTGGCAAGCCCTGGAACGCCGGCAGTTTCGCGGCGCGCGTCCTGTCGGAGAAGTGCCCCTTGCCGTCGTTGCGATACAGGCTGCTGCCGAAGGCGCGCAGCACGAACAGGTCGGGTGCACCGTCGTTGTCGTAGTCGGCGGCGACGACGCCGACGCCCGCGCCGGCGCGCGCATCAGCGGTGAAGCCGGAGGCCTCGGTGTCGTCGAACCAGCGTGGGCCATCACGGCGATAGAGCCGCGTTCCCGACGCCGAAGCCACCACCAGTTCGAGCGAACCGTCGCCGTCAGTATCGAGCAGCGCCTGTCCCCCGCCGAGACCGGACGTCAGCTCCCTGGCGCGCGCCCCCCCGAGGTCGGCGGCGCTGAAGCGACGGCCGAACGGAGTGCCCGGGCCGGCCTCTGTGGCCGAGTCGGCGACCACTGTGGGTGTGAACTTCGCGGGCGGCGGCGCCTGGTCGACCAGTTCCGGTTCGGCGCCGGTCGAGGCGATCGCCTCGGCGTAGCGTCCCTGTTCGAGGTAGCCGGTCCCGAACGTGACCGCGTAATTGGCACGGCGGAGGTCTTGCGCGCGTTGCAGCAGCACCTGGCCCTCGTCGGCCTTGCCGGCGCGCGTCAGCGCGAGGCCGAGCACATAGGACGCCGTGACATGGTACGGCTCGTTGGCGACGACCGGCTGCAGCGCCGCGATCGCCTCGTCGTAGCGGCGATCCTCGAGGTTGATCTGCGCGAGGTTGACGCTGGCGCCGACGTCGCGTGCATCGAGCTGGCGCACCTTCTCGAAATAGCCTCGCGCGTCGTCGTTGCGGTTCTGGGCGCGCGCGATGAGGCCGAGGACGTAGGCGGGCTGCGGCGCGGCCGGCATCAGCCGCGCGGCGTCGGCCGCCTCTTTCGCTGCGGCTTCGAGGTCCTGCTCGTACATCAGCGCGAGGCTGAGGTTCAGGTGCCCAATCGCGAGGGAGGAATCGATGCCGAGGGCGCCGCGAAACGCGGTGGCCGCCTCGGGATACTTCAGTTGCTCAAGCAGGGCGACGCCGACATTGTTCGCGCGGTAGGCCCGCTCACGGGTCTCGCGGGTCGGGGCTTTCTTCGGGGGAGGCGGCGGCGAACCGCAGGCGGCGGCAGCCAGCGCAAGGCAGACGCTGGTGCGCAGGGTCCAGTGACGGACGCAAACAGGGAAGGGCACATGCCAGCTTAAAGAAAAAGCCCCACCTGACGCTATAGCGTCGGGTGGGGCTCCTTCAATTCGCCGAGTTTCGCGCTCTAGTCCTGCCGGGTGCCGAGGCTCGACGGGGTGACGTCGAGCACGTTCTTGTCGATGGTCATGATGCCGCCGACGGCCACGGCCGCGAGGCCGATGTAGATAAGGGCTTTCTTACCCTTCGACATCCCGCTCTTGGACAGCGTCCCACGTTGGCCCTGGTACGCCGCCGCTGGCCGCGTCCCCATCGGCACTGCTGTCGCCGACGCCGCCGGCGCCGCGACCGCTTCACTCACCGCGATCTCCCGCACATGACGCGTGCCCACGCTCAGCAGCGATTCTCCCGCAAAGGCCGCCGACGCATTGCCGATCGACGCCACCAGTGCGAATACGAGCAACCGGTTCATTCGAAATCTCCTGACAGAGGTCGTGAAAGGTGCTGGCAGACGCGGGAAGCCTGGCGGCTTCCCGCGTCGACCAACGCCGGACTAGAACTGGATTGCCGCTGTCACGCGCGCGATCCGCGGATCCAGGAACGTCGTCGGACGCAGCCAGCGCGTGCCGTAGGTCGTCTGGACGTTCTGAATCGAATTGTTGTTCAAGGCATTGTAGAGGTCGAACGCGAGACGGAGCTTGCCCCATCCAATGTCCAGGTTCTTGTTGACGGAGAGATCGAGCTGATTGAAGCGCGGCCCATACGCCGAGTTCGGCGTGACCAGGTTCACGGCTTGTGGGGTGGTCAGCGTCGATGCCGCGCGGCCGTTCTTGAACGTGATGTTGGCGGCCGACGCGGTCAGCACCGCATTCTGAAGCGCACCACGGGTGTTGCGGTAGATGAAGCTGCCGTTGAAGCCGCCCTTGATCGGGACGCTGCCGTTGAAGCGGAAGTCCATGTTGTTCTTCCAGGCAATCACGGCCCGGCACGCTCCCTCGCCGCTGGAGTTGTAGCCGGTGAACGTGGTCCCGCCGAGCGAGCCCGTGACGTCGATCGGCGCATTGGGGACGTCGACCGTGAAGCAGTGGTCATCGACGTTTCGGCCGATGTCGATGCCCCCACCAACCTTGACGTTTCCGGGCAGCCGGCCGTCGAGGCTGATCCAGGCGCCGTCCCAGTACCTCTGCGGCAGTTTCGTATTGCCGTTCTTGTCTACGAAGTCCTTGGCGTTGGACACCCGCAGCGTGCCCTGCCCGAAGAGTGACGGCTTCACATCGTAGAAGCCGCACCGGGTCTGACCGGAGGTGGACAAGCGCTCGTCGGTCGGAACGGTAACGCAGAACTCGTCGTAGTCGTTCGGGCCGAGGAGGGTGTTCTCGGTAACGGTGAAGTTGCCGTCCCAGTTGTGGTTGTAGCCAACGGAGGCCGAGAGACCGTGAAGGATTTCGTGCTGCAGGTCGACGTTGACGTCCCACAGGAAGTCCCGGTTGTTGAGCAACACCGAGTCGGAGAAGGTGACGGCGGCGGCGTTGAACTGCCCGAAGAACGCGCTGCTCATCGGACCGCAGATGTCGCCCCCGCTGGCGCTGAGGTCCTGGGGCGCCAGGTTTCGGATGTCGCAGTCCGGCGTGTAGTTGCCGTTCACGTCCGTCCAGCTGCGGAACGCATTGTTGACCGATGAGTTGATCGGGTTGACCCGCCCGGTCAGGTCGGACCGGCTCAGCTGATTGTAGCGACCCATCGAGACCTTCAGCGCCGTCCGGCCGTTGCCGAAAATGTCGATGGCCGTGCCGATGCGTGGGTTGATGTCGTTCCAGAGCGGTACGCTCGAACGCTCGGCTGCTTTACGAGCCGGCACATAGGGACCAGCAGCGAGGTTGGCTTCGAGATAGCCGATGTTGATGCGGTCGTAGCGAAGGCCCAGGTTGAGCGTCATACGCCCGAGCTTCCAGGCGTCCTGCGCGAAGATACCGAGTTCCATACTCTGGCGGGTCTGGATGTACCAAGGCTGGGCGAAGTACTGGAGTCTGATGGGCTTGCCGTTGAGGAAATCGTAGTTCAGGCCGTCCACCTGATTATTGCGATCACGCGACTCGTCGTTGAATCCCTGCTCGTTGGTCACACCAACCTTGACGTTGTGCGTGCCGGTGACGTACGAGACGGTGAAGCGCTCGGCGCTGCGACCCGTCCGGGCCTTCGGTGCGGTCAGCCGCGCTGGCGCGCCATAGCGATAGCCCGTCGCACCTTCGAGGATCGAGCGGTCGTTCTGGGTAACTCCATCCTGCGCGAAATTCACCCAGTTAGCCGTCTGCCACGACGCGCCTGCCTCGAGGAGCAGACGGCTCGTGATGGGAGCCGTCCAGGTGCCCTGTACCACACCCGACGGAAACCAGTCCCAGCCGGTCTCGTTCTCGATCGCGTTGGCGCCGGTGAAGGGGCCCGTCGTGCACCGGCAGTCTTTCTGGATGTCCCCGTACACGTTGAAGCGGTTCTTGGGCGTGACCTGGGCGGTGATGCGGCCCGCGTGCGTACGGTACCAGTCGAAGCTGTTTGCCGGCCGCACGGTGCCCAGGGAGGAATCGCCCAGCGCTGAACTGGCGTATGGGCTACCTGGCTGGCCCGGGTAGAAGAGCGTCGGCGTGACGCCGGCGAAACCCTTGGCGAGGCCGAACGATGGATTGCCGGCCTGGGCCTTGCCCTGCAGCGGGTTGTAGAACGCGCTCGGCTGCTGGACCGTGGAGCCCCACCGTCCGATGGCGGCGAAGAACCAGACCTTGTCCTGCTTGATCGGCCCGCCTAACTGGGCGCCCATGCGATAGATCCGCCGAACTTCCGCGGCGGAGTTCACGCCCTGACTGGCGGCGAGCGCCGTGTTGCCACGCGTCCAGTCGTTCAGGTTGCTGCGGACGTTGGCGCCCTGCATGGCACCGTTCGAGAAGTAGCCGTCGAGGCCACCCGCGAACGAATTGCTGCCGCTCTTCGGAATCGCGTTGAGCGACGTGCTACCCGAGCCCGCTTCCGCACCCATGCCGCTGGTTTCGATCTGCAGTTCCTGGATGTTGCCCTGGTCCGTGATGTAGCCCACGCCAGACGCCGCATCGACGAAGTATTGGTTGCGGAAGCCGTCGAAGTTGGCGCGCGTGCCGGTCTTGCCGTGGAACAGGGTGTAGTTGCCCTGGGCCGACCAGGTGTCGCGCGTGCCGCCGACGTCCGCCTGCGTGGCCGCGAAGCCGGGCGTGACGTAGGCCAGCGTCTGCAGGCCGATGTTGCCGCTCGGCAGCGATTCCAGTTCGCTGGCGTTCAGTGTTTCCTGCTTGCGCATGCTGGTCGTGTCGACGACCGGCGCCGCACCGCTGACGGTGATGGTTTCTTCGAGCGAACCCACCTGCATCGCAATGTTCACCGTGGCCGTGAAGCCGGTGCCCAGCGTGATGCCGTCGCGCTTGACTGTCGAGAACCCGGTCAGGCTGAACGTTACCGTGTACGTGCCGGGGCGGAGGTCGACGACGCTGAATCGTCCCTCGCCGTCGGTCGTGACCGTACGTACCTTTTCGATGAGCGCCGGACTGGCGGCCTCAACCGTCACGCCCGGCATCGCCAGGCCCGATGTGTCGCGGACAACGCCCGTGACACCGCTGGCCTGCTGCGCCGACGCGGGCGTATTCAGAGCCAGGAATCCCAATGCAACGAGACCGAAGCCCACCGCCCTCGATCGAACCCTGCTCCACTGTGTCACTAGCCCCTCCGGGAATTTTCGGCTTCTGTTCGGGAACTCAGTTCTGTAAGCCGGGGCGAGTTTTAACACGTTTGCATCGGCGACGTTTGTCGCAACTTGTCGCAATGGGCAGCCATGGCGGTGAAAAAAGAAAACCCCCACCGGCGGATCCAATCCACCGGTGGGGGTTGAGATGCGAACGTCAAGTGCGGACGGGTTAGTCCTGCCTGGTACCGAGGCTCGACGGGGTGACGTCGAGCACGTTCTTGTCGATGGTCATGATGCCACCGACTGCCACGGCCGCGAGGCCGATGTAGATGAGCGCTTTCTTGCCTTTCGACATGCCGCTCTTGGACAGGGTCCCACCCTGGCCCTGATACGCCGCGCGCTTCTCTTGCGCTCTGGTCGACGGCACAGCCGCCGTCCCGCCTGTCCGCCCAAGGATCGGGACAGCTGGAGCCGAGGCATCAGCCACAGCCAGGGCTTCAGCGTGACGCGCACCAACGCTGAGGATCGACTCTCCGGCAAACGCCGCCGAGGCGTTGCCGATGGAGGCGACCAGTGCGAACACGAGCAACCGGTTCATGCAAATTCTCCTGACAGAACAACTGTGAGACGTGAGTTAGAACTGGATACCGGCGGTCACACGAGCCAGACGCGGGTCGAGGAACGTCGCCGGACGCTGCCAGCGGGTGCCGTAGGTCGTGATCACGTTCTGGATTGAGTTGGAGTTCAGCGCGTTGTAGACGTCGAACGCGAGGCGGAGCTTGCCCCAGCCGATGTCCAGCGTCTTGTTCACAGCCAGGTCGAGCTGGTTGAAGCGCGGTCCGAAGACGGAGTTCGCCGTTCGGATCGCGATCGACTGCGCGGTCGTCAGCGTGGACGCCGCGCGGCCGTTCTTGAACGTGACGCTTGCCGCCGTCACCGTCAGGTTCGCATTCTGGTTTGCGCCCGGGGTGTTGCGGTAGATGAAGCTGCCGTTGAACCCACCCTTGATCGGAATGCTGCCGTGGAAGCGGAAGTCCATCGTATCGGCCCAGGCCGTCTCGACCCGGCACATGCCGGTCCCGGACGGCGCGAAGCCGTTCCACGACACTGCGCCGCCCGAACCGGTGATGTCGCGGGGCTGATTCGGTGCATCAACGGTGAAGCAATGGTCGTCCACCTGCCGGCCGATATCGACACCGCCGCCCACCGAGATGTTCATCGGCAGCTTGCCGTCCATGCCCAACCAGAAGCCGTCCCAGTAGCGCTTGGGCAGCTTCGAGTTGCCGTTCTTGTCCGCGAACTCCTTGGCGTTGGTGACGCGCAGGGTGCCCTTCCCGAAGAACTGCGGCTGCACGTCGTAGTAGCCGCACTGCTGGGTTCCTGCCCCCGCTCCGAGGCGAGAGTCGTTGGGCAGCGTGACGCAGAACTCGTCGAAGGCCTCCGGGCCATAGAGCGAGTTCTCGGTGACCGTGAAGTTACCGTCCCAGTTGTGGTTGTAGCCGGCGTTCAGAGAGAGCCCGTGGGTGATCTCGTGCTGGATGTCGAGGTTGATATCCCACAGGAAGTCGCGGTTGTTGCTCAGCACCGAGTCGTCGAACAACGTCGCGGTCGGGATGAACTTGCCGAAGTTGACGTTGCTGATGGCACCGCAGACGTCGCCGCCGCTTCCGCTCAGGTCCTGCGCCGAGAAATTCTGGACGTCGCAGTCCGGAATGTAGTTGCCGTTGGTGTCGGTCCAGTTCCGGAACGCCGAGTTGATGGACGAGCTGAACGGATGGAACCGACGCGTCAGGTCGGAACGGCTCAACTGGTTGTAGCGCCCGAGAGACGCCTTGACGGCGGTGCGTCCGTTGCCGAACACGTCGAACGCCGTGCCGATGCGCGGGTTGATATCGTTCCAGAGTGGCACGCCCGATAGCGCCTCAACCTTGCGGGCCGGCACGAACAGACCTGCCGGCAGTTCCGCTGCCGGATAGCCCATGCTGACGCGGTCCCAGCGCAGGCCGAGATTCAGGGTCATGCGCTTGATCTTCCAGGCATCCTGGGCGAACACGCCGAGTTCCACGTTCTGGCGTTCCTGCTGCAGGAACGGGAGGCCGTAGTACTGGATGCGAAGCGGCTTGCCGTTGAGGAAGTCGTAGTTCAGGCCGTCGACGACGTTGTTGCGGCTGCGCGACTCGTCATTGAACGCCTGCTCGTCGGTCACACCAACCTTGATGTTGTGCGTGCCCGTGACATAGGAGACGGTGAAGCGCTCGGCGCTGCGACCCGTCCGGGCCTTCGGCGCGGTGAGCAGCGTTGTCGCACCATAGATGTAGCCAGTCGCCGTTTCGTTGATCGACCGGTCGTTCTGCGAGACGCCGTCTTCGGCGAAGTTCACCCAGTTGGCGGTCTGCCACGAGGCGCCTGCTTCGAGCAGCAGCCGGCTGCTGACCGGCCGGGTCCACGTGCCCTGCACGACGCCGGACGGGGACCAGTCCCAGCCGCGCTCCGACTCGATCGCGTTCGCGCCGGTGAAAGGGCCCGTGGTGCAGCGGCATGACTTCTGAAGGTCGGCGTAGACGTTGATCCGGTCCTTCGACGTGGGCTGCGCGGTGATGCGACCGGCATGGTTGCGGTACCAATCGAAGCTGGACGCCGCCCGTGGTTCTCCGAAGTCGGAGTATTTGCTGCTCGCGTACGGTGTGCCAGGTTGGCCAGGATAGAACAGCGTGGGGGTCTTACCGACCACGCCCCTGGCGGGAATGTTGGCCTTGCCCTGCAGCGGGTTATAGAAGGCGCTGGGCTGGCCGACGGTGGAGCCCCAGCGCGCGACCGCGGCGAAGAACCAGATCTTGTCCTGCATGATCGGGCCGCCGAACTGGCCACCCAGACGGTAGATGCGGCTGACCTTGGAGGCGGCGTTGATGCCCTGGCTTGCGGCGAGGGCCGCGTTGCCCAGCGTCCATTCGTTCAGGTTGTCGCGAACGTTAGCGCTCTGCATCGCGCCGTTCGAGAAGTAGCCGTCGAGGCCGCCCGCGAACGTGTTGCTGCCGCCCTTCGGAATGGCGTTCAACGAGGTGCTGCCCGATCCGGATTCGGCGCCCATGCCGCTGGTCTCGAGCTGCAGTTCGGCAATGTTGCCGCTGTCGGTGATGTAGCCGACGCCCGATGCCGCGCCGATGAAGTACTGGTTGCGGAAGCCGTCGAACGACGCCCGCGTACCGGTCTTGCCGTGGAACAGGGTGTAGTTACCCTGAGCCGACCAGGTATCTCGCGTGCCGCCGACATCGGCCTGCGTTGCCGCAAACCCCGGCGTGACGTAGGCCAGCGTCTGCAAGCCAATGTTGCCGCTCGGCAACGATTCCAGCTCGCTGGTATTCAGCGTCTCCTGCTTGCGCATGCTCGTCGTGTCGACCACGGGAGCCGCACCGCTGACGGTGATGGTCTCTTCGAGCGAGCCCACCTGCATCGCGACGTTCACGGTAGCGGTGAAGCCCGAGCCCAGAGTGATGCCGTCGCGCTTGACGGTCGAGAAGCCGGTGAGGGTGAACGTCACCGTGTAGGTGCCTGGGCGGAGGTCGACAATGTTGAATCGCCCCTCGCCGTCGGTCGACACCGTGCGAACCTTTTCAATCAGCGCGGGACTGGCTGCTTCCACCGTCACGCCGGGAACGGCCAGGCCTGACGTGTCGCGAACGACACCGGCAATGCCGCTGGCTTGTTGCGCCCAGGCTGGCGCTCCCACCGACAGATAGCCCAGCACGGCGAGGCCACAGGCCACTGCCCTGGACCAACGCTTCGTCGAATGATTCACAGACCCCTCCACCGAAATACGTTCGGCCCTTCCGGATAACCGGATTCGAGTATC
>JBKJMH010000355.1:0-2635 GCA_046596625.1 Vicinamibacterales bacterium
GTCGGCAACTCGGTCGCCGGCACCCACATCGTCGGCTGTCGATCACGCGGCCGTGTGCCCATCGCCATGGGCGGCAGTGTAGTACAACGATCGCGGACTTTCACCACGGGCTGCTAGAAGCTGACCTTCAGTCGCGCCGTCCAGGTGCGTGGCGCGCCGTAGTGCGTGCCGTTGAAGATGGACAGGAAGTTCAGCAGGTAGGTTGTGTCGAACACGTTCAGCACGCCCACCTGCAGATCGACCTTCGTCGTTCCCCGACGGAACAGCTGCCCGCCCGCCATGAGGTCGGCGATCGTGCGCGACCGGGCGCGGCCGGTCGCCGTGTTCACCAGCGGCAACGCCTGCGCGTCCTCGAACGTGGCGGCATCGAAGTTTTCGGGCAGTTCGAACGGAATACCGCTGTCGAACCGGCCAGTGGCCGACACGAAGAGCTTCTGGCTCGGGTGTTCCCACGTCACTCCGAACTGAGACTGCCAGCGCTGGTCGTGGTCGGCGTAGAACTGCTCGCCGCTCGCGGGGGTCTCCTCGAGGAATAGTCCACCGGACAGCGGCGCCGTCAGCAGGATCTTGGCGCGCGCCAGGCTCACGTAGCCGTTCACGCCGCGAAACACCGGCACATCGAGCCGCAGTTCAACGCCCTGCGCCAGCCCTTGCGACACCGACAGCGGGAACGTGACGGTCGTGTCGAGGAACTGATCCACGTCGGCGACGTTCCGGATGTTCTTCCGGTAATAGGCGACGTCGATCTTCGCGTGCGAGGCCAGCGCCTGCTGCAGGCCGACCTCGAAGGCGTGCTGCGTCTCAGGCTGGACATCGCCGCTGGCGGCGTTCTGCGACAGGGCTCGGGCTTCCAGGGAACTCGAGAGCAGCAGGTTCTCGGAGAACGGTGGCATGAACAGGCGGCTGTACGAGCCGCGCATCACCGTGCCGGTCTGGTGGACGTGATAGGCGAACCCGACGCGCGGGCTCACAGCCGTCTCTTCGATGAGCAGCGCATAGCGATCCACGCGGACGCCGAGGCTGAGGTTCAGATCTTCGAGCGGCGAGAACGTGTCCTGGATGAAGGCCCCGAGGTTTTGCCCAACCTGGCTGCCGTCGAACACAAACGGCCTGCCGCCGAACGCCGGGTCGAACTGCGACTCGAGCGAGCCACGCCCTGTGCCCGTGCCCACCATGGCAAACTGCTCGCTCACCGGATTGCGGTCGTACTGCACGCCGACCTTCACGCGGTGGATGCCCGACGAGTAGCTGAGCGAGCCGTTCACGCCCTGATGATCGAGCGTGCGCGTCTGGGTCGCGGCGAGCGGCATCGCCGTCGAGGCGTCGAGCGCGGCGACCGCCGCGCGGCGATACGCCACCATGTCGAACGTGAATCGGCTCCCGATCTGGCGCAGCCAGGTCAGCGTCTGCGAGTTGTCGGTCAGGTCCTGGGTTGCATCCTCGCCTCGTGCCTGGGCGTCGGGACGGTTCGGCGCCTCGAACATGCTGCCGTTGGCCGAGAACACCGCGCGAACGAAGTCGCCATCGGACGGCCGGAACTCGAGCTTTGCCGTGAAGCGATGCGCGTTGCCCGAGTTGTGAAGGTTCTCGGTGGTGGGCGAGTCGAGGTAACGGTCGGTGCGGTTGCCGCCGCCGCTCAGGAAATAGCCAAGTCGCGAGGTGAGGCGCCCGCCGATGGTGGCGCCGCCGTCGAGCGAGTTGAAGCGGCCGACGTTGAAGCTGGCTTCACCAGTCACCTTGCGCGGCTCGTCGAGGCCCGACTTCGACGTGATATCGACCACGGCCGCCAGCTTGCCGCCATACTCTGCGGGAATGCCGCCAGTCATCACGGCTGCCGACTTCACGTACCGCGGATCGAGCGGATTCGCGAACGCCTCGGTGTACTCGTCAGTCATCGGCACCCCGTCGACGACGTACTGAATCTGGCCGTGCGAGCCGCGCACGTGGATGCGGCCGTTCTGGCTGGGGATGAAACCAGGCGCCGAGAGCAGCATGGACGACAGCTGTTTGCTCGGGGTGGCGCTCGGCAGCTGATCGATCAGGTTCGCGCCCAGGTCCACATGCGACCCGGTCGACGACGTCTCGAGCAGCGCGTCGGCCGATACCTGCACGGTTTCGTTCACCGAACCGATCCGAAGCTGCAGGTCGGCCACCATGGCCACCGTCGAGTGGATATCGAGCACCTGTTGCCCAGGGGAAAAGCCCGAGAGCGCGGCCGCCAGCACGTAGATGCCGAACGGAATGTTCGAGAGCGTGTACTTGCCTTCACCGTCGCTGACGGTGTTCTGGTTTGTCTGCGAGACGCGGTTCACCAGGCTCACACTGACGCCCGGCACCGCGAGCCCCTGCGCGTCGGTGACGACACCGGACACGGTGCCGACGTTCTGCGCCAGCACATCGAGCGCACCGGCAAAGAACAGCGCGAGCGTGACAAGGAAAAGACGCCGCGCAATGCGCAGCCCTGTGGCTGTCATGAATGAACCTCACCTGAAACGACGAGTACGACTGGACGAGCGTCCGCACGCGAGTGGCTGGTGCGGAGGCGTCGAAAAGAACGGGTGCCGACTCAGGCGAGAGGAGGGGCGCGGGCAGGACGCCGTGCGGCGAGCAGGACGTCGGCGACGACCGGGGCGAG
>JBKJMH010000154.1:0-4161 GCA_046596625.1 Vicinamibacterales bacterium
GTTCACGTTGATGTCGACGTCGGCCTGCAAGTTGGTCGTCGTGCCGGTGCGCAGCACCCGCGTGATCGTGCTCGCTTCCGCCTCGCCGATGTTCATGAACGCCGGGTCGAGCAGCAGTGAACCTGCCTGCCCGTTGGCCGCCGACGCGTTCGCCTGACCCAGGAAGTCCAGCGTCGCCTTGCCCGAGACTTCGAGTTGGCCACCGTTGCCGCCGCTCGCACCGGCCCTGGCCTCGACCGACCCGGCAAACTGCGTGTGCCCGTCGGACCAGACCACCACTTGTCCGCCGTTGCCGGTGTCCGTTGCATTGGCCGTCAGCGTCGCGCCGGCGTCAACCGAGGTGTTGGCGGCGCGATAGGTGCTGCCCGAGCCCTGATAGGCTCCGCCGACGTGAATCGTGCCGCCACCCTGCGTGCCGCTGGCGTCGACGGCGGCCGTTGAACCGAGACGGACCTGGTCGCCCAGCACCTGGATGGTTCCACCCGTGGCGCCGGCTGCGGCGAGCGTCCCGGTGACATCGACCGATCCGCCTTCCGCCAGCAGCAGAATCCTGCCGTTCTGCTGTACCGCCGTGTCCGCCTTGATCGTCCCCGACATGTTGATCAGGCTGTCGAGCACCGCCTTCGCACCGCGCGCCGTCAGCAGCACCGTCTGCCCGCCCGTCGTTTCAATCCGCCCGGTGTTCGTGATCAGGCTCGTCACCGGCTGGCCGTTCAGCCCCACCAACTGCCCCGCGTGACTGGAACTGAGCGCCAGGTTGACCAGCGCGTCGCCATACAAATCGACCGTGAACGCATCCGCCGAGCCGAGCACCACCTTGCCCAGCCGCGCCGCTATCAACCCGTCGTTGCGCACGTGCGGCGCCACCAGCGCCACCAGCCCGCCGTCCCGCGCCGTCAGCGCGCCTGCGTTCCAGATGCCCGCGCCCGGCAGCCCGGGCTGATCGAAGACCAATTTTCCCGCCAGGAAGTTCGCGTCGCTGATATTGGACGTGGTCGCGATCAGGCTCCCGACGTTCACCCGCGAACCGCCGCCGAACACCACACCGTTCGGGTTGATCAGCAGCACCTGTCCGTTCGCATCGAGCTGCCCGAGAATCACCGACACCTGGGCGCCGGTCACCCGGTTCAGGGCCGCGGCCTGCGCCGACGGCTGCGCAAACACCACCCGACCATCAGCGCCGATGCTGAAGCTGCGCCAGTCGATGATCGCCCGGTCGCTCAGTTGCTGGATCTGCGTGGTGCTGGTGCCCTCGCCGCTGATGCGGGCATCGCCGGCCCGAACCGTACCGCCGGTTGGCCCCTGCGCCTGCAGGCCGGTGCCGGCCATGCCCAGCGAGAGCACGACAGCAATGAAGCCACGCATCCCCTGAGGCGGCCGACGCAACCGACGGAACAGTGTGATCGATCGTGGTTTCTTCACGGTGGTCATTCCTGACTGATAAAGCCTCGCTTACTGAATGGAAACGCCCGCGAACACCCGGGGGTCCCGGCTGCTTTCCTGCCCGACGACGCCATCAAGCGGTTTGGCGAACTCGGCGAAGCCGGAGAGCCGCCGGCCGACGGTGAGTCGGACACCAAACCCGGCCGACACCAGCGTTTGCGTGTAGTCCAGGCCGGGGAACTTTGTGCGCGGCCAGACCTGCCCGGCGTCGCCGAACGCATACGGGGTCAGGGTCGTCGGACGCGTGCTTCCCCAGGAGTGGCTGTAGCGCAGATCGAGCTTGAGTGCGGCGCCATGATCATCGAGCAGCTCGGACGCGTCGTAGCCACGACCGAACTGCTCACCGCCGACGCTGAACAGCTCTGGCGCCAGCAGATCGGTGAACGCGTACTGCCCGTTGGCCGCCAGCACAAACGACCAGCTCTTCGGCAGCGACTGCATGCGCGCCGCGTAGATGGTGGCCTTCTGGAAATCGACGCGGCCGGTCGGGCGGGACAGGTACTCGCTGCCGTTCTCCGACGCGCCGATCCCCTTGATGCCGTGGCTGTACTCGAGATCGACGATGTTCACGCCGCCGAGGCCGTCACCGGCATCGAGCGTGAGCCCGAGCCTCGCAGCCCGAAGACGGTCGGTCGTGTCCTGGATCCCGAAGATTGTGCTCCGGCTGTCGAAGCCGCCAAACGACGCGCGCACATACAGGTTGCGCGATCGGCTCCGAATCAGCGGCTGGCTGTAGGTGAGCGTCACCGTCTGCGACTTCGTCGTCAGGTCGAGCGGAATGAACGAGAGTTCCTGCGGCTTCGAGTACACGTAGCTGCCGGCGACGCTGAACTTGCCACCCTGCGAACCGCTGAACTGGTCGTGCGAGAGCGCCGTGTACGACAGCTCGGGGCTGCCGGTCGTCACCTCGCGCACTTCGGTGAGTGACGAGCCGAGCAGATTGTTCAGGTCGACGTCGGCAAAGATACGCTGCCGGCCCTGCGCCTTGCTGCCGCGCGAGTCGGCGCTTGCGCTGACCCCGACCCGCTTCTGCGACAGTTGCAGCACGAGCTGCGCGGCGCCAGGCGTGTTGCCTGGGGCGAGCACGGCGTGCGCCTGCACACCGGGCAGGTCGTTGAGGAGGAGCACATTGCGCTCGAGCGCCCCCGCCGTCAGCGGACGCGAGCCCTTGATTCGGTTGGCGTACTGGAGGGCGCGGCCACGCAGCGCGGCGGAGCCACCGTCGACCCGCACGTCGGCGATGTAGCCCTCGACCACCTGCAGGCGCACCGAGCCACCTTCCACTGCCTGCGCCGGCACAATCACCTGCGACAGGATGTAACCGTCGTTCCGGTAGCGTGCGGTCAGCGTGTCGACGATCCCGTAGATCTGCGCCAGCGTTACTTCCTTGCCGAGCGATGCCGCGTAGACCTTCCGCAGGTCGTCGGCCTTGTAAATCGTTCCCCCGTCGATCGTGACCTGGTTCAGGACGAACCGAATCCCCTCGGCGTTCGCGGGCGCCTGCTGGCTGGAGGCGGGAATGGTGATGGTGCCGCCCTGGACGGTTGGCTCTGGCGGACGTTCGAACTGCCGCTCGACCTGTCCGGGCTGGGCCGTGCCGGGACGTACCTGCGCCCACGACTCGGTCCCGGCAAGCGAGAGACCCAACACCGAGGCAATGCACCAAGCGAACGCTTTGCTAGTCACGCGCTAATCCTGAATCGTCGAACTGTGGTCACGAACATGGCTGCGCAAGCAGACGGATCCGGACTCGAACGACCGGGGGGCGGTCGATGATCGCGGTCTGGAGTCGCTATTCCACGAAAGGTCAGATGTTAACGCGAGAACCCGCCGTATCCCGGATCATTTGCCAGACTCACGGAGTGCTTGGCGCCCCAGCGCCTGGCGCCGTCTGCGGTGCCGCTTCCCACGACGGCGGGCACGCCGCCGCTTCCTGGTCGCCGGCCGCCGCTGTCTTCGTGGGCAGTACCAGGTCGAGGCCGGTGTCGCCGGACCGCTCGGTGCCGCAGGACTCGCCCGCGGCGCGAAGCGCCGCAGCGGTGTCGGCGCCGGCGGGGTCCGATGATCCGTCGGCTCCACGTGGCGAGGTACCGCCAGCGGCGGCTGGCCGCCCCGTCGCTCCGGTGCTCCTTGACGGCGCGGCGGGGCCGTTGGCCCGCACGGCCAGAGCGAACGAACCGCTCGAGGCGCCAGGTTGGATCACGCCGCCGACGGCCTGGTTAGAGAAGGAGACGGAAATCTCGGCGAAGGGCGGCAGGCCCGCAGCGAGATTCGAGGCCACGCCGGGCGCCGTCGGCAGCGGCGCCTTCGGGCCTGGAATGGAGACCGGACTCGCGTAGCCCAAGCCAGGAAGCTGGTCCTGGTAGCCAATCGGCACATTCGAGAGCGACTGGTTGGCGAGCGGCACGTTGATGGTCACCGTGCCGTTCACCGAGGTGATCTGTTTCGCGGCGGTCAACAGGGCCGGGGTGGTGATGGTGACATCGCCCTCGGCACGGGCGCCCTGCATCGTGATGTTGCTGCCAGCCACCATCGTGAGCGACGCCACACCCTTCTGGTCGGGATTGAATTCGTACCCGGGAATGTTGTTGATGAACGGCCCGATGTCGTTGTTCAGCGTTATGGTGCCTGTGGACGCCGTCAGGTTCACGGCACCCAGGGTCTGGAGCAGGAACATCGTCAGGTTGCGGGACGCCGTCAGGGTCAGCGTTCCGCCGC
>JBKJMH010000168.1:0-2827 GCA_046596625.1 Vicinamibacterales bacterium
GTGATGTATACTCAGGGTTTCCCCGGAACGTCCAAGGAGCTCGCCGTGCAGGAAGGTATCCACCCGAAGTATTTTGATGTCGAGGCCCGCTGCGCGTGCGGGGCAACCTGGCAGACCCGCTCGACCAAGCAGGAGCTGCACCTCGAAATCTGCTCGAACTGCCACCCGTTCTTCACCGGTCGTCAGAAGCTGCTCGACACGGAAGGCCGTGTGGAACGCTTCAAGAAGAAGTTCGGCGTCCAGACCTCGGAGAGCCGCAAGGCTGCTGCGAAGGCCAAGAAGGAAGGGACGGCTGCTCAGTAACGAGCTTCCGTTCGAGGCGCGCGAGGCGATGCCGTACGGCATCGCCCCACGCCTTCTCCGTTCCCGCCTCTAGACTCTTCAACGCAAACATGCGCGCCGCCGTCAGGTCGCGCTCCCGGTGTTCGTGGTGAATCGCCAGCGCCTCTGTCGCCTCCCGCCTGAAAGCCGCCGGACACCCCTGCAATTCCAGTAGTTGGCGCCAGCGCGCCGCCGCCTCGCTGTAGCGCCGCCCTCGCCTGGCGCTGAGTGCGAGCGCGCGGATCGCCTCCGCCCGTATGCCCTGCGGCGTCCACATCCACTCCACGCCCTGCCGAGGCCGTAGTCCGCGCTCGACGGCGATGCCCGCCAGTTCGGCTGCGCGCTCGAAGGCCTGCTCTGCCCTGGTGGTGTCATCCGCCCGCTCGTAGACCCGTCCCAACGCCCACGCCTCGCGCTCGTCGTCGGTGGCCGACGCCCCCTCGGTCACCAGCATGAGGAGGCGCGCCGTCAGCGCTGCCAGCGACAGCAGGTCGAGACGGTTGTGCTCGAACACGTCGGCGAGCGGCTGCGCGTCGCCCGAGCGGATGAACTGGAAGTAGCGCTCCGGAATCTCGAAGCCGGGCACGTCGCCCACGCGCCGCACCCCGAGCAGCTGCTGTTCGAGCGCAACGAGCGAGCAGCCGAGCGACGGATCTCCGCCCCAGAAGCGGCGTGCCGGGTGCAGCACGTCGACGTGCGGAAGCTGCGCGCACGGCGAGGTGAGCCGATGAAACAGGTAGCGTGTCTCGATAACGGGTGCATCGAACGACTTGCCGTTGAAGGTGACCAGCGCCCCGGCGGCGGCCAGATCTTTTGCAACGAACGTCAGCATGCCGCGCTCGGACGCGTAGTCGGCCATCAGGTGCTGCTCGACGACGAATGCCCCCGTGTCATCGAACCACGAGTAACCGACCAGAAACGCATGCGTGCCGGCGCCGCCACTGAGGCCGGTGGTCTCGAGGTCGAAGAAGACGAACGGGACACGCGGCGTGCCCGAAGACAACAGCGACGCGCCTCCCTGCGCAGCGGTCAGTTGCGCAGCGAAGTCGCCCACGCGGCCATGGCCGTACGGGGCGTCGGCCTCGAAGCGCCGGGTCACCACGAAGGAGCGCACGCCGTCGCGGCTGCGCCACTCGCCACCGAGTACCCGCTCGAGCACACCACTGGCCCTGGCCACGGCCGGTGCCTTCGTTGGAGGGGCCAGCATCGCATCGGCGTCGGGGCTGGTTTCGGTGGACGCGCCGTCCGCCGTAGGAGGCGTTGGCGCCCCGCTGCCGAGCGGACGCACGATGCCACGCAGTCGCTCGCGCAGCTTCCCCGCATCCATCGTCATGCGGCGAGCCCGTCGGCGAGGAGCAGGCCGAGGATGCGCAGCGCGGCCGTCTTGGCCAGCGGACCGGTGTTGCCAATCGGCCCGACACAGCCCGGACAGCCGCTTTCGCACGGACACTCGGCAATCAAACGTTGCGTCGCGACAAGCAGTTCCTCGTGCATACGGAACAGCGGTGCGCTGAATCCGATGCCGCCCGGATAGTTGTCGTAGATGAAGATGCGCGGACTCTGCTCTTCGGTGTCGAGCGAGATGCCGATGTCGTGGCCATCGCACATCAGCAGCAGTTGCGCGACCTGCTTCATCGCGAACGAGAGGCCGACAATGCCGTCGCGCCGATCATCGGTGGCAAACGGCAGCACCCCCATGAGCGCCGCCGGCACCGTCAGCCAGTACGACGTGGTGTGCATCTGCTGCTCCGGCAGGTCGAGTTCGCCGGAGCCGATGTTTTCGTTCGTGTAGAACTTGATCTTCTTGAAGCCGACGACGCGCGACACGACGTGCACTTCCCCATTCGCCGGCACCGCAACCTCGGAGAACGTGTCGATGATGGTCACCTTGTTGTAGGTGATCGCATCGGTGTAGTAGTCGCAGTCGATCTCGCGGACATACGCCTTGCGCCCTTCGAAGTCGAGCTTCTCCACCTGGTAGAGCGTGCCCTCGACCATGTAGATGGCTTTCTCGTGCAGGGTGGACGGGCCGCTCGTGAAGTCGGTCTCGCCAATGACGCGGGTGTCGTGCGTGGTGTCGACGATGATGAAATTGTCCGACGAGACGGAGCGGAGGCTGACCGCATCCGCCGGATACGACTCGCTCGTCCAGTTCCACTGCCCATCGTCAGTCGGGTTGTCGAGATCGTCGCTGCCGCCGGAACGATGCACCAGTCCCTGCTCCGACAGGATGGCCAGCACCTCCTGCAGGTCGTGACGGCCGAACGACTCGCTCTGCGCGAACGGCAGCTCGAACGCCGCGCACTTCACGTGGTCCACGAGGATGTGCAAATTGTCGGGATCGATGAGGGCGCGCTCGGGCGTCGCGTCGAAGAAGTACGACGGGTTCCGCACGATGAACTGATCGAGTGGCGCGCTGCTGGCCACCATCACCGCGGCCGAGCGGCTGGCGCGACGACCGGCACGCCCCGCCCGCTGCCAGGTGGCCGCGATGGTGCCGGGATAG
>JBKJMH010000199.1:0-7942 GCA_046596625.1 Vicinamibacterales bacterium
GAGCGTTTTTCACTTGTACTCAGTACTGGGCCATGGTACCTCTGCGGACCGGAGGTGCCGATGGCTGCGGCGTACTCGATGGATTTGCGCGAGCGGGTGATCAAGGACGCCGACGCGGGGATTCCCTCGAAGGTCTTGGCGGAGCGGTATCACGTGAGTCTGGCGTGGGTGGATGCGCTCAAGCAGCGCTGGCGAGAGACGGGCTCGATCGCGCCGCGCAAGCCGACGAAGTTTCGGGAGCGTGTGTTGGCCGGCCACGAGGATCGGCTCAAGGCGTGTGTCGCGGTGCAGCCGGATGCGACGCTCGCCGAGCTGCGGGACGCGCTGCAGACGTCGGCCGGGTTGGCGACGATTTGGCGGGCGCTCAAGCGGCTGAATCTCACGGTTAAAAAAAACGGTACACGCCGACGAACAGCGGCGTCCTGACGTCGCCGCCCAGCGCCGCCGGTGGCGCGAGTGCCTCCCGCTCCGGGAGGCGGGGCGCTATGTCTTTCTCGATGAGTGCGGCGTGACGACGGACCTGTTGCGCCGCTACGGGCGCAGCCTCCGCGGGACGCGGCTGCACGATCACACGCCGTGCGGGCACTGGCAGACGCACACGGTGATCGCCGCGCTACGGCCGCAGGCCCTCACCGCCGCGGGCGTCTTCGATGGCCCGATCGACGCCACCAGTTTCTTGGCCTATGTCGAACAGGTGCTCGTCCCGACGCTGCAGCCGGGCGACGTGGTGGTCCTCGACAACCTGGCCGTCCACAAACATCCCGAGGTCCAGGCCGCCGTCGAAGGCGCCGGCGCGACGCTCCGCTTCCTGCCGCCCTACAGCCCCGACTTCAATCCCATCGAGCAGGTCTTTGCGAAGCTGAAGGCGTTTCTACGCGCGCACAAGCCCCGCTCCTTCGATGACGTCAACACGCTCGTCGCCCGCGCCCTGCACCTCTTCGGGCCCACCGAATGCGCGAACTACGTCCGGCACTGCGGCTACCGGCTCACTGTACAGCTGTGAAAAACGCTCTAGCGCTCGGCGGTCTGGGCCGGCTGCGTGAGGAGTTGCAGCGGATTGAGCAGCTTTCCGTTCGCGAGGATTTCGTAGTGCAGGTGCGCGCCGGTCGAGCGCCCGGTCGAGCCGACGTAGCCAATCACGTCACCGCGGTGCACGGCCTGACCGAGCTTGACGTTGAAGCCGCTCAGATGGCCGTAGCGCGTGGTGATGCCGAAGTCGTGCCTGAGCACGATGAGGTTGCCGTACTCACCCTCGTACCGCGCATCGTCGACCTTGCCGTCTGCCGTCGCATAGACCGGCTGGCCCTTCGAGGCCGAGATGTCGAGACCCTGGTGGAACGCCGACTCGCCGGTGAATGGATCGGAACGGCCGCCGAAGCGGGCGGTGAGCCAGCCCTTCGCCGGCCAGATCGAGGGGGTTGCCGCCGCCAGCTTCTCCTGACGTTCTACACCCTTGCGCACGCTGCTGAGGCGTGTCTCGAGTGACGAGAGCAGTGTCCGCAACACACCGAACGTGTCTTCAGGAGAGATGAACGACGTGGAAAGGACGTTCGAGATGGCCGCGTTCGTCGTCGACGTACCACCAACTGCGCGGTCCTTGACGACGGCCGGCAGCTTGGCCATGGCGCGGGCCTGATTCGGGTCGAGCGCCGAGCGCGAACCGAGTTCGTCGATGACGCCTTCGAGCGACTGGAGCTGGGTGGTCAACTCGCCGGTGGTGTCCCGATAGTTGCCGTTTTCGAGTTGCAGCGCACTGTTCGTGGCGCGAAGCTGGTGCATCTCGATATTGGCGCTCCACTTCGCACCAAGCCCAATCAGCACCGGCACCATGAGCGCGCTGCCGACGACAAGGGCGACGGCACGAAGACTGAGCGTGACGCGGCGAACGACGCCGGTCGAACGGTCAGCGATCAGGACGGTATATCGGCGTGAGAACATTTCCCTCTCAGGTGCAAGCGCTGCACGGCTCGGGTACGTTCCCGAGACCAGCCCAGCCGAATGTGGAATTTTCCCCACTCTAGCACACGGCTTTTCCCAATCGGAAGCACGAAATGGCCATGGCGATCAGCGGGCGAAGACGCAGCGGCCGTATGATGTCCGCCATGCGCGTGGACTGTATCGCCGCGACGATGCTGGCAACCATCCTCATCCTCTGTCAGGCGCCGGCTTCGACCGTCGGCCGTCCCGGTCTCACTCCCATCGCCTGTCCCGCCCAGACCTGGGCGCCAGATGACCCGACCTTCGAGGCGTTGCCAGGTGCCCGCGCCTTCTTTGGCGGCTACGAGGGTGGCATCTACCGCATCGAGATTCCCGATCACTGGAACGGCGAACTGATGCTCAGTGCGCACGGCTTCGTGTCGAACGGCGGCGCACGGGGCAGCCGGCTGAGGGTCGGTATTCCCGCGATTCGGCAGCATCTGGTCGACGAGGGATTCGCCTGGGCCGCGTCGAGCTACCGCTGCAATGGCTACGTGCCGGGCATGGGGCTGCAGGACACGATGGCCCTCACCGACATGTTCACGCGATTCAACGCGGGCACGGCTCCGAAGCGGGTGTATCTCACCGGCACGTCGATGGGCGGCCACGTCACGCTGCTCGGCATGCACGAGTTTCCAACCCAGTTCGCCGGCGGCCTCGCGATGTGTCCGGCTGGTCCTGAACTGTTCGACTACTTCACCGCGGTCGGTGCGGCCGCCGAGGTGATTACGGGCGTGAGGTTCGAGAATCCGTCGACGGTAGCCGCCGACACGCGGCGGATGGCGGATCTGCTCGGCGAGCCACCGAACTATACGGACAAGGGGCGGCAACTCGCGAGCGTCGAGATCGAACTGAGCGGCGGACCCCGTCCGTTCGCCGCGCAAGGGCTGCGGTCGCGCTTCCTGCAGAACGTGAGCGGGGGAGCACTGGCCGGCAGCGCCACCCCGTCGAACCGCGCCGCAACGAACCAGCACTACACCTACCGTCTCGATGAGTCGCTCGGCCTGACGAGTGCCCGGCTCTCCGACCTCGTGCGCCGCAAGGCGCCGGATCTGTCGGTGCGGAGCGCGTCCGGACCGTTCGACGAACTGGTGCCGTTCGATGGACGGCTCGAGCGGCCGGTGCTGACGATGCACGGCACCGGCGATCTCTTCGTGCCGATCCACCTGGAGCAGACGTTGAACGGGGCAGTGACCGCGGCGGGCGCGGCAGAGCGGCTGGTGCAGCGCGTCTATCGCATTGGTGGGCACTGCGGCTTCAGCGTGCCCGAGCAGGCGCGCGCCTTCGACGACCTGGTGCACTGGGTACGCGACGGCGTGAAGCCCGCGGGCGACTCGGTGTTCGGCGATCTGCGTGATGCCGGGCGGCAGTTCACCGACCCGCTGCGTGAGGGCGACCCCGGTGGTCTGACGGTCGGTCCGGTCACCCGTCCCTGACGTGCGTCGCCTCACCCGGTCCTGAACTGCAGCGCTTCGGCCACGTGGTCGGTCGCGATGGTGTCGGCGCCCGAGAGGTCGGCGATGGTTCGCGCCACGCGCCTGACCCGGTCGAACCCGCGGGCACTCAGCCCCAGCCGCTCGGCGGAGGTGCGCAGGAGACGAAGGCCAGCGGTGTCGAGTGCACAGTAACGGCGCAGTGCCGCCGTACCGAGCGCACCGTTCGTCCGCTCGGCGAGTCCGCTGTAGCGCTCGCGTTGCCGTGTGCGTGCCGCGACGACGCGCGCACGAATGGCGGCGGAGGCTTCCGCATCGCCCGCGCCGCCGAGCATTTCGGCCGGCAACCGTTGAACTTCCACTGACAGATCGAGCCGATCGCGCAGCGGTCCGGATAGCCGGCTGGTATAGCGCTGCACCTGTTGCGGGGTGCAACGGCATTCGCGGACCGGGTCGCCGGCAAAGCCGCACGGGCAGGGGTTCATCGCTCCGACCAGCACGAAGCGGGCAGGAAAGACGGCGGTGCGTGCCGCCCGTGCGATGGTGACCACGCCTTCTTCAAGGGGCTGTCGCAGCACCTCGAGCGCGCCGCGCGAGAACTCGAGTAGTTCGTCCAGGAACAGCACACCGTGATGCGCGAGGCTTACCTCGCCGGGCCGCGGCTGTGAGCCGCCGCCGGCAATGGCCGCCGCCGAAATGGTGTGGTGCGGCGCGCGGAACGGTCGCTCGGCGATCAGCCCGCATCCGGCCGGCAGCAATCCGGCCACGGAATGCACGGTCGTGGCTTCGATCGACTCGTCGAACGTCAGTGGCGGCAGCACGCCCGCCATTCGGCGCGCCATCATCGTCTTGCCCGCGCCCGGCGGACCGACGAGGAGCAGGTTATGAGCGCCAGCCGCGGCAATTTCGATGGCGCGCCGTGCGAGCGGTTGGCCGATGACATCCGCGAAGTCGGCGTGGTGCGTGGGCGGGGCGATCGCCGCCACCGTGATCTGGCGCACGGATGCGCCGCTGTTGATGGCTGCGACGGCGTCGGCCAGCGACGAGACCGGCATGATGCCGTCGGGCAGGATGGCCGCAGCCTCGCTCGCATTCGCCGTGGGCAGCAGGACGCGCGTCAGTCCGTCGCGCCGCGCCGCCGCTGCCACCGGCAGGACGCCGCGCGTCGGCTGGATGGTGCCGTCGAGCGACAACTCGCCAATCACCAGCGTGCCGGCCAATGCCTCGGTGGTCACGACGCCCTGCGCGGCGAGTATGCCGAGCGCAATCGGCAGGTCGAACGCGGCACCCGCCTTCCGCACATCGGCCGGGGCCAGGTTCACGGTGATGCGGTGGGGTGGGAAGTCGAAGCCGCTATTGCGGATGGCGCTGCGCACCCGGTCCCGGCTCTCCCGCACGCTGGCATCCGGCAGCCCGACCATCGTGAACATGGGCATGCCGAACGACACGTCCACCTCCACCTGTACCGCGCAGGCCTCCACGCCGTGGAGGGCCGCTGTTCGCAACGTGGCAAGCATGCCCGCGAGTCTGCAAGGAACGTCGCGCAACCCGGTGGTCGCCGGGTCAATCAGTTACGGGCGGTGCCGCAATACGGGGCGGAGAAATTGACGTGAGTGGGGCAAAGGAAGTGGGCAAAAAAAGCGGCCGGCAAGAGCCGGCCGCGGGTCGAAGACGTGGAGATGAATCAGTTCGCCTGCGCTGTGTAGATGGTCAGGCGGTCACCGGCCGAGATGCGCGTGCCAGGGATGCGATTCCAGGTCTTGATAGCGCTGACACTGGTGTTGAATGCGCGAGCGATTGCGGCCAGCGTGTCGCCGCGTTTCACCCGGTAGGTCACCTTGAGGCGCTGGTTCGTTGCGGCGGACACAGACGGCCGCCGGTTGGATGCTGCCAGCGTTGCGGGTTCTGCCGCGGGCGCGGGGCGGTTAGCTCGCGCCGCCATGAGCACGGTCGATTCGTGCGGCACCATCAGCTTGGTGCCTGGTGCGACGCGCACGTTGGCCTTGATGTAGTTCGCGTCCGCGAGATCCGCGCGGTTGACGCGCAGGGTGCGGGCGATGGTGGCCAGCGTGTCGCCCCGCTTCACGGTATAGAAACGCAGCGAGGCGAGATCGGCCGTCGACGCATCCGTCAGCCTCGCCTTCACGACGTCGGCGGATCCGACCGGCACCTTCAGCGTGTAGGCATCATCGCGAATCGGTGTCGTCCAGCGACGCAACTCGGGATTCAGCGACTGCATCTGCGAGATGGTGATGTCGGCCCACTCGGCCACGCGGCGGAGGTCGACCGGTTTGTCGAGCGTGACCGTTTCGTAGCTGTGCGGTGCTTCGGATTCGAACTCGAAGCCGTACTGGGCCGGGTTCCTCGCGATGACGATGGCTGCGAGAATCATCGGCACGTAGTCGCGGGTTTCGCGCGGCAGGATCTTCGTCTCGGCAAGGGCCCAGAAGTCGTCGGCACGGCCGGCCTTGATGGCGCGCTGCATACGACCAGGGCCGCCGTTGTACGACGCGAGTGCGAGGTGCCAGTCGCCCTTGAACATTCCGGCCAGCGTGTTCAAATACTTGGCGGCGGCGACGGTGGCCTTCTCGGGATCGGCGCGTTCGTCGATGTACCAATCCTGGCGCAGGCCGTTCTCGAGGCCGGTGCCGCGCATGAACTGCCAGACGCCGCGGGCCTTGGCCTGCGACAAGGCGTTCGGATTGAAGGCGCTTTCGACGAGCGGCACATAGGCAAGATCGAGCGGCAGTCCCTCGGCGCGAAAGACGTCCTGAATCATCGGTAGATACTTGCTGCCGCGTCTCATGCCGGTCTCGAGGAAGTCGTGCAGCCGTCCCTGGAACAACTCGATGAAGGAAAGCACCCGTTCGTTCAGCGGGATCGGGATGTCGTGCTCGCCGGCCTGGATGTCGGACGAGACTGCCTTCTTCAACTCCGCGCTGATTTCCGGTGGGACCAGCGTGGCGGATACGGCCAGCAGTTCATCGATGGAGGCCGGGTCGAGCTGCTTCTCGGTGAAGCCGTCGCCCTGCGCGAGTGCCTTCACTTCGTAGGTGCTGACGCGATCGACCAGCCGGTCGAAGTGTTCGCGGATGCGGGGTTCGGAACGGCCGCCGAACGGCGACTCGAGCAGGACGTTGATGGCGCGGTCGAACTCGTGCTTCGCCGCTTCCACATGGCCGGCTTCGAGTTCGAGCTGGCCAGCCTTGAAGAGACGATCGGACTGGGCGATCAGGGTAACGACGGGGTCTTCGGCGGGAGGGGCCAGCGGCGTGGGCTGTACGGGGGGACGTCCAGCCTGACCTGGCGGCGCGGCGGCCAGGGGCGCTTTGCGCGCGGTCGTGCCACACCCGGCCAGGAGCGGTAGCAGGGTGAGGACAGCCAGGCGCGTTGTTGTGCGTCGAACCATTCGGGCGCTCCGAAACCGCGCCGACCACCGGGCCAGCGCATCGTAAGTCGCCCCCCAGTCGTGCGGGGGCTTCGGGTTGAATCCCGACCCAGTGCGTATTGGACGCGCTGAGCCTGTTCGTGTAGCGGAGGGCTGGGGCCTCCGCTCGACGCGGCGCATGTGCGCTCGACGTCTACGGCTGAGGCATCCTACCATTGGCCAGCAGGGCGGTCAAAGAATAAGTCCAAGTGGCTCAGCATTAACCAGTCGTTCCGGCAGGACCAATTCATCGCCGCTGCGCGTGCAGCGGTGCGACGCTCCGATATGCGCCGCTAGCCGCGAAACGGCGCGGTGCGGAAGATGCGGTTGGCGTCCCCCAGTTCGCGTGCCGACGGCGTGATGATCGCCCGTTCGGTCACGGTCAGCGTACGACCCGCGCGCATCGCGAGGCGCACATCGTCCTCGCACACGAAGTCGAGGGGGGCCTCGCTGGCGCCGCCGGTGGTACCGGGGAAGGGCGTCGCCGGAGCCGGGGTAAAGGCCGGTGTGCCCCCAGGCGGGACCGGAGGTGCGGCTGCCGCGGCCGCCGGCGTGAAGCCGCGCAAGCCGAGGAACTGTTCGATCTTCAGGTTCAGGACGTCGGCCCTGATGCCGGCAGGTTCCGAAGCGTGCACGGTGGTCGGAGCCGGCTTCGCGCCTGCGGCCCGCTCCCAGCGGTTGGGCACCGCGCGCACCTCATAGGCCAGACGCTTGATGTTCAGCAGGTGTTGCGGCGTGATGTTGTCCGACGTGATGTTGCCGCCGTAGCCGCCGCACCCGAGCGTCATTGCTGGATCGAGGCCCGTCGTGAGGCCAATGGCTCCATGCGTCGTTGAGGTGTTTACCACAATGCGATACGCAGGTTTTTTGAGGCCGAACTCTAAGATGACGTCCTGATTCTCGGAGTGAATGGACATGGTGTGGCCCATGCCGCCGTAACGCAGAATCTGTTTGCAGCGCTCGCAGCCCTCGCGCCAATCCGCGACGACATAGTAAGAGAGTACGGGGCAAAGCTTTTCAATCGAGAGCGGGTAGTCGCGGCCCACGCCTTTGAGTTCCGCGATCAGCGCGCGTGTGTTCGACGGCACCGTGATGCCGAGTTGCT
>JBKJMH010000256.1:0-4154 GCA_046596625.1 Vicinamibacterales bacterium
CGGTAGTCGCCGCCCTTGACCGTGTCGTAGAACAGGCGGTAGACGCTGTCGCCGTCGTTCTGGTAGTTCTTGGCGGCGTTGATGCCGCCCTGCGCCGCGATGCTGTGCGCGCGTCGCGGGCTGTCCTGGATGCAGAAGCTCAGGACGTTGTAGCCCAGTTCGCCGAGCGACGAAGCCGCGGAGGCGCCCGCCAACCCGGTGCCGACCACGATGATGGTGAACTTCCGCTTGTTGGCCGGATTGACCAACTTCATGTCGAACTTGTGCCGGTCCCACTTCTCGGCGATCGGGCCGACAGGAATCTTTGCGTCGAGTGTCATTGCCCCACCTGCCCGGCGAAGAGGTGCACGTAAACGATGATCACGATGAAGCCGCCGGCAATCACGGCCGCGAGTACCTTGCCCAGGCCCAGGATGCGCGGTGCCCATCGCGGATGGTCCAGGCCGAGCGACTGGAACGTGCTGGACGCGCCGTGCCACAGGTGCGAACCGACTACCACCATGCTGACGATGTAGAAGCCGACCTGCACCGGGCTGCGGAAGATGTCGAACACGAGGCGATAGAGATCGCGGACCCCTTCCTCTTCTGCCGCGTAGTACGGTCCGTACTTGAAGCCCTTCACATGCAGGACGACGAAGAGCAGCAGCCAGAGGCCGCTGAAGATCATCGTCGTGGACGAGAACGACCTGCGGCTGGGGCCGCCCTGGCTCTTCTTCTTCTGATAGCCAACCGGGCGTGCCTGCTGATTCCCGAGGTACATCGTGACGGTCTTGTAGATGTGCACCAGGAAGATGAGCGCCAGGCCAATCTCGATCACCGGGATCAGCGGGTTGCTCGTGAGCGCGTGCGAGTAGTGGTTGAAGACCGTGGGGCCGAGGAGGATGAGCGCATTACCGGCAACATGGGTAATGAGAAACAGGAAGAGTGCGAGGCCGGTAATGCCGATCAGCAGCTTCGTGCCGACGGACGTGGTGAAGACGCGGATGCGTGAAGACATCAACCGCAAAGTTTACCTTAAAAAAATTCCCGAACCGTGTCGGGCGACACGCCGCTGGAGGCCGTGCGGTCTTACTGGTTCCTTATTCCTGTCGGGGTCGGGTCTTCGTTGTCGACCGGCGATTCCGCCATGCGCGCCATTGACGAAACACGAGCTCGGCACGTAGCATCAAGTGCCTCCTTTACACGCCCAAATGAAAATCCACGAGTATCAAGCCAAAGCCATTCTCGCGCGGCACGGTGTGCCGGTCCCGCGCGGTGAAGTCGCGTTCAACGCTGCCGAAGCCGGCGAAATCGCCCGGCGCCTCGGTGGACACATCGTCGTCGTCAAGGCGCAGATTCACGCCGGCGGCCGCGGAAAGGGTGGCGGCGTCAAGCTTGCCAAGACGCCCGACGAAGCCGAAGCGTTCGCCACCCAGATGATCGGTATGACGCTCGTCACCCACCAGACCGGTCCCGAAGGGCGCGTCGTCGGACGCGTGCTCGTCGAGGAAGGGCTGAAGATGACGCGCGAACTCTACCTGAGCGTCGTGCTGGACCGTCAGTCGGGCAAGGCCGTGTTCATGGCCAGTTCCGAGGGCGGCATGGACATCGAGGAGGTTGCCACGGCAACCCCCGAAAAGATTCACCGCATCTACGTCGAACCAGGCGTGGGGCTGGTGCCGTTTCAAGCACGTCAGCTCGGGTTCGCCATGGGACTAGAAGGGCCCCAGGTAAACAAGCTCGTGAAGCTGATGGGTTCACTCTACGACGCGTTCATCGCGACCGATTCGTCGATGGTCGAAATCAACCCGCTGGTGGTCACTGGGCAGGGTGACCTGCTGGCGCTCGACGCCAAGGTGAACTTCGACGACAACGCCCTCTATCGCCATCAGGACCTGCGCGACCTGCGCGACCTCGGCGAAGAGGATCACCTCGAGATTGAAGCGTCCAAGTTCTCGCTCAACTACATCCACCTCGATGGCAACATCGGCTGCATGGTGAACGGCGCCGGCCTCGCCATGGCGACGATGGACATCATCAAGCTGGCGGGCGGTGAGCCGGCGAACTTCCTCGACGTCGGCGGTGGCGCCAACGCCGAGCAGATTCGCAACGCCTTCAAGATCCTGATGTCGGACAAGAACGTCAAGGCGGTCCTCATCAACATCTTCGGCGGCATCCTGCGGTGCGACGTGCTCGCGCAGGGCGTCATCGCGGCGGTGAAGGACCTCGGCGTGCCGGTGCCGATTGTCATCCGCATGGAAGGCACCAACGTCGAGGAAGGCAAGCGCCTGCTGCGCGAGAGCGGCATGAACTTCGCCACCGCGGACTCGATGGGCGAGGCCGCGACCACGGTCGTCCAGCTCGCGGGCTGACATTCATCAGGCTTCAGGCTCCGGGCTTCAGGCTCTGGGCCACGTCGGCTTCAGGCTGCGGCTCCAGGCCGTCAGCCGGCGGTGCCCGAAGCCAAAAGCCTGGAGCCGAGAGCTTTTAAGAGATACAGATGGCAGTACTCATCGACGAGAACACGCGGCTGATCGTCCAGGGGTTGACCGGTCGCGAAGGGACATTCCACGCCAAGGCGGCTGCGGCGTACGGCACCGCCGTCGTCGGCGGCGTCACGCCAGGCAAGGGCGGCACGACGCACGAGGGCTGGCCGGTGTTCGACACGGTCGAGGAAGCGGTGGAAAAGACGGGCGCCAACGCGTCGGTCATCTTCGTGCCGCCGCCGTTCGCCGCCGACGCGATCATGGAAGCGGCCGACGCCGATGTGCCGCTCGTGGTGTGCATCACCGAAGGTATCCCGACGCTCGACATGATGCGCGCAATGACCTTTCTGAAGACACACCCCGCGACGCGCCTCATCGGACCGAACTGTCCCGGTGTCATCTCCGCGGGCAAGGGCAAGGCCGGCATCATTCCGGGTCACATCTGCAAGGAAGGGACGATCGGCATCGTGTCGAAGAGCGGCACGCTCACCTACGAGGCAATTCACCAGCTCACGCGCCTCGGCATGGGCCAGACCACCTGCATCGGCATCGGTGGTGACCCGCTCATTGGCACCAGCCACATCGATGCGCTGCAGCTCTTCGCCGACGATGCGGAGACGGAAGCCGTGATCCTGATTGGTGAAATCGGCGGCAGCGCTGAAGAAGAAGCGGCCGCCTGGATCAAGGCGAACTTCACGAAGCCGGTGGTCGCGTTCATCGCCGGCCAGACGGCGCCGCCCGGACGCCGCATGGGTCACGCCGGTGCGATCATCTCGGGCGGCTCCGGTGCCGCTTCGGACAAGATGGCGGCCCTTAGCGCTGCTGGTGTCGCCGTGGTCAAGAGCCCGGCCGACATGGGCACGATGATGCGGGAACGCCTCGGGCGTTAGTTCAACCGTCTCCTGACCGTTTCAGAAGGCCGGCTGGTCACAAGGTGATCAGCCGGCCTTTGCCGTTCCCCGGATGCGCCCCTGGCGCGCGACGTTCGCGGTGATTGGCAATTTCCCCTGTGTATAATCACCGGATGTCTCAACGTACGCTTGCCATCATCAAGCCGGACGCCGTCGAGCGGAAGCTCGCGGGCCGGATTATTCAGCGCATCGAAGACGAAGGGTTCACCATTCGCGGCATGCGTCGTATCCACCTGACCGACCAGCAGGCCGGCGGGTTCTACGACGTCCATCGTGAGCGGCCGTTCTTCGCCAGCCTGACCTCGTTCATGGCGTCCGGTCCAGCCATCGTGCTGGTGCTCGAAGCCGAGGACGGCATCAAGAAGTGGCGCACCCTGATGGGTGCGACCAACCCGGCCAATGCCGACGCGGGCACGCTCCGCAAGGAGTTCGCCGAGTCGATCGAACGCAACGCGACGCACGGTTCGGACGCGCCGGAGACGGCGGCGTTCGAGATCGGCTACTTCTTCGCCGGAATCGACCTGATCTGAGGGCTGGCCGGTCAGGCCAATCAGGCGGGACAGCTATTGACAGTCCAGCCAGGCCCGCCCGACCTACCCGACCTGACATTGCCGTTGCTGTGGGCAAGACACTCGTCATCGTTGGCCTGGTCATCGCCGCTCTCGGGGTGGTGGTGATGCTCGGCGTCCCGCTCGGACGGCTGCCCGGCGACTTCGCGGTGCGTCGCGGTAACTTCTCGTTCTATTTCCCGCTCACGACCTCCATCGTCCTGAGCATC
>JBKJMH010000346.1:0-5827 GCA_046596625.1 Vicinamibacterales bacterium
GAAGCGGCTGGCCATGCAGACCGAGGATCACCCGTTCGATTACGGCGAATTCGAAGGAGTCATCCCGGAGGGATACGGTGCCGGCATCGTGATGCTGTGGGACAAGGGCACCTGGACGCCCGAGGTACCCGACATCGACGCCGCGCTGAAGAAGGGCGACCTCAAGTTCACACTCGACGGCTACAAGCTGAAAGGGTCGTGGGTGCTGGTGCGGACGAGCGGCCGCTACGCCGGTGCACGCGGTGGCAGCGGGTCGGACCAGCGCTCGTGGTTGCTCATCAAGCACAAGGACGACTGGTCGTCAGGCGAGCTCGACATCGCCGAGTTCGCACCGAGAAGCGTGAAAAGCGACGGCGACTTCGAGGACATCCTGGCCAGTGACAACCCCGCCGTCTGGCAGACCAACCGGCCCGCGAAGGGCGGCGACTCCGGCGCCATGCTGGCCACCATCATCGAACGGGCCGCGCGGATCAAGGCCGACCGCGAGGGGGGAGCCGCGAAGAAGGCACCCGCAGCAAGGAAGGCACCCGCCGCGAAGAAGCCGCGCGGGCGAACCTGAAAGGTTCGCGGCTACGACTCGCGACTCGCGACCTGCGACTTACGACTACGTGAGCAGTCGTTGTGACAGCACGCTCCACACGGTGTAGGCCAGACGCAGGCGATCGTGACGCGCGATGTTGCCACTCCACAGTTCGGCGCTCACCTCCTCGGCGTGGGACGGGAGCGTGCCGACCTGCAGCGGTTCCTTGTGCTCCACCGCGTATCGAGCGAGGATGCTCTGGCCGGGCCACCGGTTGTTGGTGATCACCACGTCGACGCGCCGCTCGATGGCCCCTTCGATGGCGGCCACCGCGTCAGCCGCCGTGAACCCGGCCATTCCCCGCCCTTCGGTCAGCAGGTTCGCCACGAGAATGACCGGCCCCTGCATGGTCTTCAGAGCCTCGGGCACGCCGCGCACGAGGAAGATAGGCATCAGGCTGGTGTAGAAGCTGCCGGGTCCGATGACCACCGCATCGAACCCCTCGATGGCGCGCGTGACGGCCGGATGAATCGACACCGGCGGCTCGAGCCAGATCCGCTGCACGGCAAAGCCGGACGTCTGGCCGGCGTCCACTTCCACTTCGCCGCGCGTCATCGAACCGTCGTTGTATTCGGCGCAGACCGATGCCTGCTGGACGCTGACCGGCCAGACGCGGCCGCGGCAGCCGAGCAGGGCGCGGAGGCCGTCGATGGCATCGAGGAAGTCGCCGCTGTAGCGCTGCATCATCGACAGCAGCAGGTTGCCGCCGGTGTGTCCACCCAGCTTCGCGTGCTCGAGCGTCGGCAGGCGCGCCAGCAGGACGCGGCGTGCCTCGCGCGAATTCCGGGCGAGGGCGAGGGCGCACTTCAGGATGTCGCCCGGAGGCAGCACACCCAGTTCGTCGCGCAACACACCCGAGCTGCCGCCGCTATCGAACATCGTGACGACGGCATCGGCGTTGATCCACGGGTTGGTCTTCAGTCCGCCCAGCAGACTGGGAAGCCCGGTGCCACCGCCGAAACAGCCGACGTTCAATTCGCGGAGTCGCATTGGGGGAACATTGTAGAGGATGAACGTTGGAGCGCTAAGATCGGACACGATGCGTAACGCCGAAGCCATCCACGACCTCGATGCGGATCTGCGAACCATTTTCGGGGCCCGCATGCGGTCGCTTGCCGTCTACGGCGCCACCGGTACGCTCGAAGGGCCGGTCGCGACGCTCGCTGTCGTCGACACGCTCACCTCGACCGATCTGCGCTCCTGCTCCGAACGCCTGGCACTCTGGCGTCGGCGCGGGCTGGCCACGCCGCTCATCCTCGCAGCGGACGAGTTCGGTCGCTCGCTCGATGCCTTCCCATTCGAGTTCGGCGCCATCCTGGCGGACCACGAAGTCGTGTCTGGGCCGAATCCCTTCGACGGCCTGTCGATCGCACCCGCCGACCTCCGGCGCTCGTGCGAAGTCCAGGCGCGCAGTCACCTGCTGCACCTGCGCGAAGGCTTTCTCGAAACCGAGGGTCGCAACGACCGTCTGGCCATTCTGGTGGCGGACTCGGCGGCAGCGCTGGCCGCCCTGCTGAAGAATGTCGGGCGCATGGCGCAGGCACCGGTGGCCGCCCCGGTGCTGGCCCGCGTCGTGGAGCTCGCCCCGAACGGCACGATTTCGTCCGATGAAGCCCGGCGCCTCTTCGATGACTATCTCACCGCGATGGACGCACTGGTCGCCGCACTCGATCGCTGGAGTGCGGCGTGACACGGGTGATCGCGATCGTCCGGTACGGACGCCGCCTGGTGCCGGTCACGGCCGTCCTGGTGCTGTCCCTGTGGCTCGGTGCCACGGGCGCCTTTGCGCAGGCGACAGACCTTCCGGCACTGACGCGACCGGTGAACGACTACGCGGGCATCATCGACGCCGAGAACGCACGCCGGCTCGAACAGACGATTACGGCGCTCCAGGCGGCCAGCGGCGACGTCATCGTCGTTGCCACGGTCCAGACCGTCGCGCCGTTCGGCGACATCCGTGACTACGCCGTGAAGATGTTCCAGAACGGCGGCCGCGGCATCGGCCAGCAGGGCAAGGACAACGGTCTGCTGGTGCTTGTGGCGGTGCAGGAACGGCGTGTCTGGGTCGAGGTCGGCTACGGGCTCGAGCCGTACATTACCGACGGCTTCTCCGGACAGGTCAGCCGCGAACTCATCACGCCACCGTTCCGCAGCGGCGACTATGGCGGCGGCCTCGTGGCCGGCACCAACGCGCTGGCCAACCGCATCGCGCAGGGGCGCAACGTGCAACTGCAGGGTGTGCCGCAGACGGCGGTGCGCCGCAGCCCCGAGCAGTCGTTCTCGCCGAACTGGCTGCTCATCATCTTCGTCGTGTTCATCATCCTGAGCCGCTTCAGTGGTGGCGGGCCTCGCGGCGGCATCCGGCGGAGCGGGCGGAGCGGGTGGTCGAGCGGCGTCGGGCCGTTCGGCGGTGGGTTTGGCGGCGGCGGTGGTGGCGGCTTCGGCGGCGGGTTCGGTGGCTTCGGCGGCGGCCGCAGCGGTGGTGGCGGCGGCGGCTCCAGTTGGTGATTACAATCGAGGGATGGGCATGACTCGCAGAACGGCAGTTCGTTTGATGATTCTCGCGCTTGCGGTGCTTCCGCTGACCGGTTGCTCCTACAACACGTTCGTCAGCCAGGAAGAGGCCATCAAGGCGCAGTGGGCGCAGGTGCAGAACCAGTTGCAGCGCCGCAACGACCTCATTCCGAACCTGGTTGAAACGGTGAAGGGGTACGCCGAGCACGAAGAGAGTGTCTACAAGGACATCGCCGACGCGCGCTCGCGGCTGCTCGCCGCCCGCTCACCCGACGAGACCATCCAGGCTGCCAATGCGCAGACCGGGGCTCTCGGCAGGCTGCTGGCCGTCGTGGAGAACTACCCGCAGCTGCGCGCGAACGAACAGTTCAACCGGCTGATGGACGAACTGTCCGGCACGGAGAACCGCATCGCCGTCGAACGCATGCGCTACAACGAAGCGGTGCAGGCGTACAACACGTCGCGGCGCAGGTTCCCCGCCAACCTCACGAACAAGATGTTCGGCTTCAAGGACTACCCGTTCTTCGAGGCGCCGGAAGCCGCCAAGGAGGTGCCGAAGGTGAACTTCGGCACCGCGAAGTAGGACGCACGATGTATCCTCCCTCCGCCGGGCTTTCGGGTCCGTGCGGAGGGAGCACGCATGTCTGATCAGCCCCGCCTCGTCGGCACCAACTACACGCCGCCGGATCTCGTCGCCAAAGTCACGGGTCGCGCCAAGTACGCGGAGGACTACCGTGCCGACGGCATGCTGTTCTGCAAGCTGCTGCTGAGCCCGATGCCGCACTGCCGCGTCCGCGGCATGAACCTCCAGGCCGCATTGGCCATGCCCGGTGTCAAGGCCATCCTCACCGCCGACGACCTGCCCGACCTCCGCGGCGCCGAACGCGCCCTCACCAACGAACCGCTCTATCAAGGCGAGCCGATCCTTGCGGTCGCAGCCATCGACGAAGTGACGGCCGCCGATGCCATCGAACGGATCGAGCTCGATCTCGAACCGCTCCCTTTCGTCGTCGATCCGGTTGATTCGCTCAGGCCAGGCAGCCCCAACGCCAGGCTGACCGGCAACGTCTGGGCAGCACCAGGCACGCCTCCTGCCCCGGGTGCCCCCTCCCGTCCGCAGGTGACGGAGCTGAAGTGGACCGACGCCGAGTTCGCCGCCGCCGGCGACGGGCAACTGCCCATCGGTCCGGTCCCGGAGGAGTGGAGCTTCGGCGATCTCGACGCCGCATTCACGGAGGCCGCTCTCATCCTCGATGAAACGTTCGTCGTGCAGTCGACCGGTCACCAGCCGATGGAGACGCGGTCGGCGATGGCCTACTGGCAGAACGGCAAGCTGTTCCTGAACGGCTCGACCCAGAGCGTCGCCCGCACGGTCGACCCGATCTGCAACTGGGTCGGCATCGAGGCGAAGGACCTGGTCCTCATCAGCGAGTACGCCGGCGGCGGCTTTGGCAGCAAGGGCGCCGGCGCGGTGTCGATGAGCATCCCGGCGCTGCTGTCGAAGAAGGCCGGCGCCCCCGTGATGATGCGGATCAGCCGCGAAGACGAGCACTACATCGGTCGCGCCCGCACGGGCATGGTGGGACGGGCCAGGGTCGGCTTTGCGAAGGACGGCCGCATCCTCGCCATCGACCTCTTCATCATCGAAGACAACGGCGCCTACGGCCCCATGGGCGACTTCCGGTCGGCCGGCACCGCCACGTCGCTGATCTGGCAGCCGAAGGCCATGCGCTGGCGCGGCGCGGCGGTGTTGACCAATACGCCGCCCCGCTCGCAGCAGCGCTCGCCCGGTCCGATGCAGGGCAACGGCATCATGGAACCGATCGTCACCAAGGCCGCGAAGCAGCTCGGTATCGACCAGGCCGCCATCCGTCGGATAAACGCGCCGGAAGGCAAGGCCGTGTACGGGCCCGCAGTGGGAACCTCCCGGCGCTACGTCACAAGCGCGTTCGTCAAGGAAGCCATCGACAAGGGGATCGAGCTGTTCGACTGGCACGCGCGCGCCGCCCGCTCCGGCCAGCGCAACGGCACCAAGGTGCGCGGCGTCGGCGTGGCGGTCGGACCGCACGGCGCCGGGTCCATCGGCTACGACGGCCTCATGACCATCCAGCCGGACGGCATGCTCTACGTCCAGTCGGGCGTCGGCAATCTCGGCACGCACTCCTGCATCGACCTCGCTCGCGTCGCCGCCGACGTCCTCTCCGTGCCGTGGGACAAGGTCGAGGTGAACTTCGGCAACACGGCCAAGCACATTCCGTGGAGCTGTATGTCGGTCGGCAGCCAGACGACGCACGCGATGACGAGAGCGAACATGGCGGCGGCCGAAGACGCCGCTCGCAAGCTGAAGGACATTGCCGCAGCCGACCTCGGCGGCTCAGCCGACGATTACTCGCTCGGCGGCATGCGCGTCTTCCTCACTGGCAACCCGTCGCGCGGCCTCACCTACGCCGAGGCGGCCACGCGCGCCGTCGCACTCGGCGGCCGGTTCGATGGCCATATGCTGCCGGACGACATCCATCCGATGACGAAAGGCTCCGCCACGGCGCTCGCCGGGCTCGGCCTGATGGGCGTCGCCAAGGACAACTACCGACATGATGGCGACACCTGGTCGTTCGTCGTCGGCTTCGCCGAGGTCGAGGTCGACGTCGAGACGGGCAAGACCCACGTCGTCGACTTCCTCGGGGTGGGCGACGTCGGCACGGTCGTGAATCCCCGCAGCCTGCACGGTCAGCT
>JBKJMH010000356.1:0-5072 GCA_046596625.1 Vicinamibacterales bacterium
CGCATGGTAAGCAGCGGCGGTGGCCACAGCCGTCGTCAGCAGTGCACGGAACAGGAACTCGGGCGTGACGAGCCGTGTGACGGCATCCCCTCGCACACCGAACGAGGCCATGCCCGCCGCGATCGATGCCACCGACATCAGCGCCCAGTGCGCCAGCTGCGTCCGGAGCGGTGGCAGCACGCGAACCGGTCCGGCGTGCCGGGCCAGACGCGCAATCAGGAGTTCTGTTTCCATGCCTCGTCCTTTCCTCGGCGCGCAGCCGGGCCGCCACCGAGCAGTCGCCGCAGCGCCCGGTAGCCGCGATGTGCGGCAACCTTCACCGCCGACTGGCTCATGTCGAGTCGCGCCGCCACGCTGCGGGTCGGCTCATCTGCGAACTGGATTGCTTCGACGATCGCGCGTTGTCTTGGCGGCAACTGCGCCAGCGCCTGCCACACCAGCTCCATGTCGACGCCGTCAGTCGTGCGGGCCGGCGAGGCCGCCGCCAGGTCCGGCGGCGCGTCCATGGCCAGTTCCGTGCGGCTGATCCGACGCTCCTGCCGCTGCGCGTCGATGAGCCGACGACGGAGGATGGCGTAGAACCACGGGCCGAGCGCGCGTTCGGCATCGAACGTGTGCCGCGCGCGGTCTACCGACACCAACGTCGTCTGCACGACGTCGTCACTCCACGGCACGACGCCAACGCGGGCCCGAACGAATCGCTGCGCGAGCGGCACCAGCGCGGCCAGCATCTCGGCGTAGGCCGCCTCGTCGCCGGCGTGCGCACGGCGCATCAACGCCGACAAGCGCAGTTCCTGATCAGGGCTCACCTCGGGTCACTCTACCAGTTCGCTGTCAGCCTGCCGTCGGTTACATCCACGCTCGTCCGACACGACTCGCCGCGGGCTCCTGATCAAGTACGCTGGACTGCATGCGCATTCTGCTCTACAGCGGCAAAGGCGGCGTCGGCAAGACCAGCGTCGCCGCCGCCACCGGCGTCCAGCTCGCCCGGATGGGCCTCCGCACACTCGTCATGAGCGTCGATCCAGCACACAGCCTCGCCGACGCGTTCGCGCTCCGCACCGGACTCTTCGACGCGAAGACCGCCGACCCGCTCGAGGTTCGCCCGAACCTATACGTGCAGGAGGTGAACATCCAGATCGAACTCAAGCGTCACTGGCGCGAGATTGCCGGCTACCTCACCACCGTGCTGCGCACGTCGGGCCTCGGCGACGTCGAGGCCGAAGAGATGGCCATCCTCCCCGGCATGGAGGAACTGAGCGCCATGCTCTACGTGAACCAGTACCGCAAAGAGCTCACCTACGACGTGGTGGTGCTCGACTGCGCCCCGACGGCCGAGTCGCTGCGCTTCGTGTCGATGCCGACAACGCTCGACTGGTACATGAAGCATGTGTTCCCGATGGAGCGGCGGGTGCTGAACGCGGTGCGCCCTCTGATGAACCGGTTGTCGCCGGTCGAACTGCCGGCCGATTCGTACTTCGCCAACATCAAGGAGCTGTTCACGCGGCTGGACGGCATCGACACGGTGCTGCAGGACCCGCAGGTGACGAGCGTGCGCCTGGTGACCAACGCCGAGCGCATGGTGCTGCGCGAAACGCAGCGGGCCTTCGTCTACTTCCTGCTGCATGGCCTCAGTGTGGACGGCCTCATCGTGAACCGCGTGCTGCCCGAGGAAGCGATCCAGTCGTTCCTCGCCGACATGCGCGAATCGCAGCAGCAGGTGCTCGAGGAGATGACGGCCTACTTCGCGCCGGTGCCGGTGCGCCGCGTCCCGATGTTCGCGCAGGAAGTGGTTGGCCTCGACCGCCTCGACCGGCTGGCCGACCTGCTGCACGAGCTCGATCCGGATCCCGTGGCGGTGACGCGGACCGAGCGTCCGTACTCGTTCGAGCGTCGCAACGGTGTCCACCAGGTGCGAGTGGCCATGCCGTTCGCCGGCAAGGGCGAAGTCGGCCTCTTCAAGAAAGGGGACGAGCTGGTGGTCGAGGTCGGTGTCTTCCGGCGCCACATCGGGCTGCCGACGACGCTGGCGGCGCTCGTGCCGCTGCGTGCTACATTCGAGGACAGCACGCTGGTGGTGGAGCTGGGAGAACCAACATGACCGAGACAGGACCGAAGACCGGATGCGATTGCGGCTGCATGGGCGCCGGCCCGATGCTCTCGCAGTTCCTGCGCACGTTCGGACCGTCCGAGCACGTGTCCAACCATTTCAAGAACGCGCAGCTCGAGGTGATGAAGGGGGTGCGGGCCTTCCTCGACGAGCAGATCAGCGCGCGCTCGGGCGCGAAGCACGGCGGCCCGGCTCACGGCACGCGCATCGTGGTGGAATAGGGCGGACGTCAGTGACGCTCAGCGTCGGACGCAGGCGGCATCGGCCTGAGCCCGAACCAGTCGGCTGCTTCCTGCACGGCCGGGTGGGCTGGCGTGAGGACGGTGACCTGCTCGACTCGCAGGTGGCGCACCGCCCGGTCGAACAGTGTGACATTGCGCCACTGCGCTTCCCAGGTCGACCACCACGACAGGCCCGCGACCTTCGGACGCTGCCGGAACGCCGCCAGCGCCTGCGGCTGGGTGATCGATCGGTCGCGCGTGGCGACCCGCGATGGGCGCAGTTTCACCCTCTTCAACACGTCCGGATTGTCGAGATCGAGCAACAGCGCCGGCTCGGCGAGGTCGAATCGGGCGAGTGCAAGCGGCAAGCCCCGTCGTACGAGCATGGACGGAATGAGCCGCTGGCCGCGGAAGGCCGCAAACTGCTCGGCGACGCACGAGAGGGCGCGATCCGCCAGGTAAAGACAGCCGTAGACATCCGGATTGTCGTGCCGACCTTCCCCCTGGAACGGCTGCGGACACCACCGTGCGCTGTCAGGCTGATCGTCGCCCGCGGCCTGGTTCCAGGCGAAGCAGCGGTAGAGCGTCACGCGAACGAGTCGGCGCGCTCGGCGCGGATGGCCCGCATCAATTCTTCAGCGCGCGCCGCCCTGATCAGGTCGATCGGCCGACGGTCCCCGAGGCGCGGATTGACCCCGAACAGCCACGACAGGGCCGCATCCGGCGGGTAGATGCGCAACAGGTTGGACCAGACCATCTCGAGCAGGTCGACCTTCTCCGCGTTCACCGGGTCGATGCCGGCCCCCTTCAGCCAGCGGGTGACCTGCGACCGACTGACGCCGAGCATGTCGGCCACCCGGGCGGCGGACCGGAAGTCGTTGCGAAGGACGGTGACCTTGTCGGCGGTGGCAAGTGGCATCTGAAGATTCTGCAGACGACGCTATCGCAACGAAATGTGTTGCGCAACAGCATTCGTTGCGCGTGGTCTCACACCGGCGCCTTGCCCGGCCGCCGACGACGCGTTCCGGTGCTTCCCCGCACTGCCCGCCCTGCCAGCCCCGCCAGCCCTTCCAACCCTTCCAGCCCGGCCCGCCGTATAATCCCCCCGCCGAGTTGCACTTCCAGAGAGGATACGAAATGCGGGCATACACGCGGATGTTGATGGCGCTCGTGGGCGTCGTGGCGGGAACGGTGCTGGTCGTCGGGCAGGGTCAGGGCTACAAGATGACGGTCAGCCAGGACCGGCTCATCAACGCCCAGAACGAGCAGCAGAACTGGCTGCTCATGAACGGCGACTACAGCAACACGCGCTACTCGAAGCTCGCGCAGATCAACCGGGATAACGTGAAGAACCTGCACATGGCCTGGGCGACTGCGCTCGGCGGGATGCAGGACGTCGGGCAGAACGGCACCGAGGCCGAGGTCAACCCGCTCATCGACAACGGGATGATGTACACGACCGACGGCTGGGGCACGGTCTACAAGATCGACGTGACCGCACCCGACCAGGGCAAATTCGTCTGGACCGCCGACGCCGCGGTGCGGCACGCCGGCAACCAGCCGCGGACGCGCGGCATCGCGCTGTGGGAAGATCGCGTGTTTGCCAACCTGCCGGATGGCCGCGTCATCGCGATCAACCGCGACAACGGCGAGATCGTGTGGGACAAGCGCGTCGCCATCAAGAACGAGTTCGGTGGCCAGGAGGAGTTCTACACGGCGCCCATCGTCGCTGACGGCATCGTGCTGGTGCAGAACGGCGCCGGTGACGGCGGCACCCGCGGCTGGATCGCCGGCCTCGATGCGAAAACTGGCGACGAGAAGTGGCGCTTCTACACCATTCCGAAGCCGGGCGACCCCGGCAGCGAAACCTGGAAGGACGACCACAGCGCCTGGAAGACCGGCGGCGGCGGCATCTGGCAGACCGGCGCCTTCGACCCCGCCACGCATCTCTACATTGTCGGCACCGGCAATCCGTATCCGATCTACGACCCGCAGTTCCGCCCGGGCGACAACCTGTACACGAACTCGGTCATCGCCATCGACGTGCGCACCGGCACACTCGCCTGGCACTTCCAGTACACGCCGAACGACTCGTGGGACTTCGATGAAGTCGGCATCCACATGCTCTACGACATCAAGATCGATGGTGTGCTGCGCAAGGTCGTCGGTCACTACGCGCGCAACGGCTTCTACTACACGCTCGATCGCACCAACGGCAAGTTCATCCGGTCCGAGAAGTACGTCAACGACCTGAACTGGACGAGGGGGATCGATCAGAAGACCGGCAAGCCGTTCGAGTACAACCCGAAGCTCGACGTGCAGCTCTATAACCCGGACGCGCGCGCGCTGCGCGGCGACGGCCAGAAGCGGACCTGCCCGACCTGGCACGGCGGTATTTCGCACCAGCCGCTGTCGTTCAACCCGATCAAGCAGATTGCGTATGGCGTTGGCACCGAAGGGTGCTTCTCGCAGAACGGCGCGGCGGTCGGGTCACTCGGTCCTGACGGCGGCGTCGACCCGAAGAAGAGCGAGCCGCGTAAATACAGCTCGGACCTCTACTACGGCGCCGTCACCGCGTTCGATGCCGCGAACCACAAGGTCATTGCGAAGGTGGCGACCGACATCGAAATCCGCTCGGGCGTCATCGACACCGCGGGAGGCGTGCTCTTCACGGCGATGCAGGACGGCTGGCTCGTGGCGTACAACGACGACACGCTGGAGCAGTTGTGGCGGTTCAACCT
>JBKJMH010000364.1:0-11449 GCA_046596625.1 Vicinamibacterales bacterium
TCGTATTCCCTGCTTTGCTCGTGATGGCGGCAGGCTCGTTTGAGCCAATGCATCACCCAAGTGAGTCGCGACGCTGCGTGGTGTGCATGCCCCTGTTCGGGGAAGCCTGAAGCGCAGCTTTCAACAGCGGTTCCACCTGTTACCACAGGTTCATCGACCTCCCCACACGGCAAAGCGGGGAACTTTCGCTCCCTCTTCTTCATGGCAATTCGCGGGGTGCCGCCCCCCGCGCGGGGCGCCGACCCATCGCAACCCGACGAGGGGCACGGGAAAGGACGTCACGCGTGTTGCCGATAGCCGGGTATCTCATCAGCGTGGGACTAGCCCTCGTTACGGCGGGCGCGGTGTTCCTTGTCTGGGTGACGAACCGGAGGCGTATCGCCGCGGAGACCGTCGGCCGCGCGGAAGAGCAGGCGCTTCGCATCACCAGGGACGCCGAGCGCGACGCCGACAACCGCCGCAAGGAAACCCTCCTCGACGCCAAGGAAAAAGCCCACGACATCCTGACGGAAGCCGAACGTCAGGCGCGGCAGGAGCGCCAGCAGGCGCAGTCGCTCGAACAGAGCCTCACCCGCCGCGACGCCCAGCTGACCGAACGGCAACTCGCCTTCGAACGCATGGAGAAGGAACTGCTGCTGCGCGAGCACACCGTGGCCCAGCGCGAGCAACAGGCCGAGGCCGCCGCCGTCAAGTATCAGCAGCTGGTCGCGCGGCAGCAGCACGAACTCGAGCGCGTCGCGAGCCTGACCGCCGACGAAGCCAAGGACCGGCTGCTGAAGCAGATCGAAGGCGACGCGCGCCATGACTCCGCCAACCTGCTGAAACGGCTCGATGCCGAGGCCCGTGAGACCGCAACGGCCAGGGCAAAGCAGTACATCACCGAGGCCATCCAGCGCAGTGCCGCCGAGCACGCCGTCGAAACGACGGTCTCGGTCGTCGACCTGCCGAGCGACGACCTCAAGGGTCGCATCATCGGACGCGAAGGGCGTAACATCCGCGCGCTCGAACTCGCCACCGGCGTCGACCTCATCGTCGACGACACACCGGGCGCCATCATCCTCTCAGGCTTCGACCCCTACCGTCGCGAGGTGGCCAAGAAGGCGATCGAGAAGTTGATCGCCGACGGCCGCATCCACCCGGCGCGGATCGAGGAAGTCGTCCAGAAAGTGAAGGATGAAACGGACGAAGAGACGCGCAAGGAAGGCGCCGCCGTGGCGTTCGAGCTCGGCCTGCACGACCTGCACCCTGAAATTCTCCGGTTGATGGGACGGCTGAAGTACCGCACCTCGTACGGGCAGAACGTGCTCTCGCACTCCGCCGAAGTGGCGCGCCTGGCCGGCATCATGGCCAGGGAAATCGGCCTCGACGCACACGTCTCGGTCCGCGCCGCATTCCTCCACGACATCGGCAAGGCGATCGACCGCGAGATGCAGGGCACGCATCTCGAGCTCGGCATCGACTTCCTGCGCAAACATGGCGAGAGCGAACCAGTGGTCATGGCCATGGCGGCACACCACATGGACATCGACTGGCCGTCGCTCGAGGCGATGATCGTCCAAGCCGCCGACGCCATCTCCGCGGCACGCCCCGGCGCGCGCCGCGACATCCTCGAGTCGTACGTCAAGCGGCTCGAAAAACTCGAAGGGATCGCAGACTCGTTCAAGGGCGTTTCGAAGTCGTTCGCCCTGCAGGCGGGTCGCGAAATACGCATCATGGTCGAGAGCGAGAAGATCTCGGACGAAGAAGCCATCTGGCTGTCGAAGGACATCGCCCGCCGCATCGAGAACGAGCTCGAATATCCGGGCCACATCAAGGTCACCGTCATCCGTGAAACACGGGCCGTCGACTACGCGAAGTGACCGTCTCCAACTGCACTGAGCGCGAGCTGATCTCGCGCATCCAGCAACAGCTTCCCGCGGTTCCGTCGTGGATCGCGGTCGGCATCGGTGACGATGCGGCCGTGGTCGAGCCCGAACGGAACCGACTCGAAGTGTTCACGGTCGACGCCGTCATCGACGGCGTGCACTTCGATCGCCGGTTCACGCCGCCTGATGCCATCGGACATCGCGCCCTGGCGGTGAACCTCAGCGACCTCGCGGCTATGGGCGCCCGTCCCCGGCTGGTGCTGCTGTCCTTCGTACTGCCTGCCGACCTGCCCCTGGCCGACTTCGACGGCATCGTCTCCGGCATCGCGCAGCTGGCAACGCAGGAGGGTGTCGCGGTGGCAGGAGGCAATCTGACGCGGACGCCCGGACCGCTGACGATTGACATCACCGCCGTCGGCACCGTGAAGCGGCGCAGCGTCCTCACCCGCCGCGGCGCGCGCCCAGGCGACTTTGTCTATGTCAGCGGCAGCATCGGGGCCGCAGCGGCGGGGCTCGGGTTGCTGCAGCGTGATGGCCTGGCGCTCGCGAACGCCTGCGTCGAGCGCTACCTGCGCCCCACCGCACGCATCAAGACCGGGCTGCTGCTGGCGCGCAACCGCGCCGCGTCGGCCTGCGTCGATCTGAGTGACGGACTCGCAGACGGCGTGCGGCGGATCGCCGAGGCCAGCAGCGTCGGCGTCACACTCGACACCGCATCGATTCCGATCGATGCCGAGACCAGACGCTGGTTCGACGCCATCGGTCAGGATGCCGCGCAGGCCGCCCTGTGCGGCGGCGACGACTACGAGCTGCTCTTCACCGTCCGTCCGCGCCAGCGAGGCCGCCTGAAGGCGGCGCTCCTGCACGGCGGCGTGCCTTTGACTCGTATCGGTGTCTGCACCGCGGACGGTGCCCTGCTGCTGCAGGCCACGCCCGATGCGACACCGACTCCCCTGCCGGACGGGTTCACCCACTTCCGATGATTGAAGCCACCCGCACACTGATCAGCCGGTGGCTCGACGCCCTGCTGCACGTTCGCGACACGCCGGAGCGGACCGCACGGGCCTACGCCCTCGGCGTCTTCCTCGGGTTCTCGCCGTTCCTCGGCCTGCACACCATCATCGCCATCGCGCTGGCGTTCACCCTGCGCCTGAATCGCGTGGCGGTGCTCCTCGGCGTCTACTCGAACCTGCCGTGGATCATCGGCCCCTACTACCTGTTCACCACGATGATGGGTGCGGGGCTGCTGCGCACGACGCTGCCGCCAGACCTGAGTGAACGCCTGCGTGACATGTTGCAGCTGTCCGTCCGCAGTCGCGAGTTCTGGCACGAGGTGGTGCGGCTGGCCAGCCCGCTGCTGTGGCCGTACACGGTCGGCTCCACGATCGGTGCCGCCATCCTCGCCGCTATTGCCTACCGCATGGCGCTGGCTTTCGTCATCCGCCGCCGCCGGCACCAGACCGCCCACGGCAAGCCGCCCTACAGCAAGCCGCCGGCCTCGGCGTGAGCGGCGGTTCGCCTTTCCGTGACGCCGGTTGGTAGAATCCCCCGGTGCTGCTCGCGCGCTCGTTCTGGTGGAAGGCGCTCGTCACGGCTGTCGGTGCCGGGACCTTCGTATGGCTGTTCGAAGCCACGATGCTGGATTCGAGGTACGTCTCGCTGCCGCTGTCGCTGATCGAGCCGAACTTCGATCCGACCGCCGCGCCCGCCCCGGGTGCGCGCCTCGCCTTCACGGCCACCGCGTACTGCAAGGGAATGGTCACCAGCTCCGGCGTCACCGTGCAGTCGGGTGCGACTGCCGCCGACCCCGCACTGCTGCCAGCCGGTTCGGTGGTGCAGCTCGCCTTCAAGGACGACCGCTACGACGGCATCTACACGGTCCTCGATACCGGCCCTGCGGTACAGGGGCGGGAAATCGATCTGTACATGTGGAGCTGCCACGAAGCGCTGCGCTTCGGCCGCAGGCCAGTGCGCATGACCGTGCTCCGCCTCGGCTGGAATCCGCACGCGACCACGCGCAGCTTCTTCGACCGCTTCCGCACGAAGCCCGCGCCCGAACCACCCAGCGACGAGCCCCTGCCTGCGCCCCCGCCTGCACCCGTGGCTGCACCCGTGCCTGCGCCCCTGCTTGCGCCCCTGCCTGATCCCGCCGCCCCCGAACCGTCAGTCGCCGCTCCTTCGCCAGTGGCACCACCGGCCGAGACCGCCGCGCCTACAGCGCCGTAGCGTCGTCGAACCTTTAAAGGTCCGCGCTTACGCCCTGCAAGTTCGCATCGGCGCGCTGCGCGTACTGCAATTCGAACAGCTTGTAATAGATCCCTCGCGCGGCGAGCAGCTCCTGGTGGGTGCCGACTTCGCGAAGCACGCCTTTGTGCAGCACGAGGATCTTGTCCATGTCCTGGATGGTCGAGAGCCGGTGTGCAATGGCAATGGTCGTCCGCCCGGACATCAGGGTGTTCAAGGCGTCGCGAATCAGGAGTTCCGTCTCGGTGTCAACGCTCGACGTCGCCTCGTCCAGGATGAGGATGCGCGGGTTGAAAGCCAGCGCCCGCGCAAACGACAGCAGCTGCTTCTGCCCCACCGACAACGTCGCGCCGCGCTCGACCACTGGAGCGCCGTAACCGAGCGGAAGCCGATTGATGAAGGCGTCGGCATGAACCGCTTCGGCAGCGCGCGTCACCTCCGCGTCGGAGATCGCCCGGTTGCCGAGGCGGATGTTGTCGGCGATGGTCCCGCTGAACAGGTGCACGTCCTGCAGCACCAGGCTGAACATCCGGCGCAGATCATCGAGCGCCCGCTGCCGCACGTCGACGTCGTCGATACGTACGGTCCCCTTCTGCACGTCGTAGAAGCGCAGCAGGAGGTTGATCAGTGTCGTCTTGCCAGAGCCAGTGGCCCCGACGATGCCGATCCGCTCGCCCGGCTTGACGTCGAAGGAGATGTCCTTCAGCACCCAGTCGGGCTCGGCGCCGGCGGGCGCGTTGTAGGCGAACCACACGTGGTCGAACACGATGTGCCCCCCCGCGCCCTCCGCGCGCGGCTTCAGCGGTGAAGCCGGTGACGCAATCGACACCGGTTCGTCGAGGAGCGTGAAGATCCGCTCCGACGACGCCATGGCCGATTGCAGCACGTTGAACTTCTCCGACATGTCGCTGATCGGCCGGAAGAAGCGCTGCGAGTACTGCAGGAACGCGGCAAGCGCCCCGAGCGTGAGGGTGCCTCCCATCACGTTGGCTCCGCCGTACCAGATGATCAGGGCCGAGGCGAGGGCACTCACGGCTTCGATCGCTGGATAGAAGACGGCGTAGTAGAAGATCGAGTCGATGTTCGCGTCGCGGTGTCTGCGGTCGATGTCTTCGAAGCGCGCGTAGTTCAGCGCTTCGCGCCGGAACAGCTGCACCGTCGACATGCCGGTGATGTTCTCCTGCAGGAACGCGTTGATTCTCGCAATCAAGCCGCGGACGACGCGGTAGGACTCGCGCACGTGGTGCCGAAACCAGTTGGTGATGAGCGCGATGACCGGCAGCACGGCGAACGCCACCAGCGCCAGCCGCCAGTTCATCGCCAGCATGACGCCCATGATGCCGACGAGCGTGAAGACGTCACCGAAGATGGTGACCACACCCGACGTGAACAGGTCGTTCATGACGTCGACATCCGACGTCACGCGCGTCATCAGGCGACCGACGGGATTGCGGTCGTAGTACTTCAGGTCGAGCCGCTGCAGGTGGCGGTAGATGGCCATCCGCATGTCGAACATGATGCGCTGCCCGGTCAGCTGCATGGTCCAGGTCTGGACAAACTCGGCGGCGAAGGCCACCACCAGCACGCCGATATAGAGAAGCGCCAGCTGGTCGAGCCCGGCGAGTTCCCGTGTGGCAATGTGCTGATCGATCGCCACCTTCATCAGGTAGGGCTGCGCCAGCGCCGCTCCGGCACCCACCAGGATGGCGACGAACGCCACGCTGACCGCCGCCCAGTACGGACGAAGGTACTGCAGCAGGCGCCGCATCAAGCGCGCGTCGTAGGCCTTCCCGAGGATTTCGTCGTCCTGCATCAGGAGGCTGCCAGTTCTTCCTCGAGCAACTGCTTCTGAAACAGCTCGGCGTAGAGCCCGCCATGGGCCAGCAGTTCGTCGTGAGTGCCGCGTTCGGCAATGGCTCCGCCGTGCAGCACGAGGATCTGGTCGGCGTCGCGCACAGTGGAGATGCGGTGCGACACGATGAGCGAGGTGCGTTCGCGCATCACACCGCGCAGCCGCGCCAGGATCTCTTCCTCGGTATACGTGTCGACGGCGGACAACGAGTCGTCGAGGATCAGGATTTTCGGGTCGGTGGCGACGGCCCGCGCCAGCGCCGTGCGCTGCTTCTGGCCGCCGGACAACGTGATGCCGCGTTCGCCCACCATCGTGTCGTAGCCCTTCGGGAAGTCGCTCAGATCCTTGTCGAGCCGCGCCACGGCCGCCGCCCGCTCGATCTGCGTCTGGCGCTCTCGTCGCCAGGCGTCTGTCCCAGGTCCAGACTGCAACACGTCGCCGCCCGCCGCGAAGCGCTGGGCATCGAGGCCGAAGGCGACGTTATCGCCGATGGTGTCCGAGAAAAGGAATGGCTCCTGCGGCACGAAGCCGATGGAGCCGCGCAGCGTCTGCAGCGGCCACTCGCGCACGTCGCGGCCGTCAATCAGGACCGTGCCTGGTGGCGGCTCGTGCAGGCGCGCGATCAGCCCAATCAGCGTCGACTTGCCCGAGCCGGTCTCGCCGACGATGGCCGTGGTCTGGCCGGCGGGGATGCGCACGGAGATGTCGCGGAGAATGGTGGTGTCGCCGAAGGCGAACGTGAGGTTCCGGAATTCGATGTCGCCGGTGAGCTCGTCCGGCTGAAGCCGGACACTGCGCGAGTCCTGGTCTGGCCGAGGCCCGGCGTTACTGGACGCGTCGTCGCGGATCGCCGGTTGCGTGTCGAGGATCTCGAGCATCCGCTTCCAGCTCGCCATGCCGCGCTGCAGCATGTTCGTCACCCAGCCGAACGCAATCATCGGCCATGAGAGCATGGTGAGATAGGCGAAGAACGCGACGAACTCACCGAGCGTGATGCGCTGCGTGATCACCGCGCGGCTGCCCAGCCAGAGCACCAGCATCGACCCCAGCCCGAGGAAGAACGACATCGTCGGGAAGAAAAAGCTCTGGAGGGCAATCAGCTTCCGGTTGCGGCGCAGGTACTCGAGATTGGCCTGGCGGAAGCGCTCGAGTTCGGCGTCCTCCTGGCGGTAGGCCCGCACGACTCGCACGCCTGACAGTGCCTCCTGGGCGACCGCGCTCACCTCTGACAGCTGCGCCTGGATGCGCTCGAACCCCTTGTGGATGGCGCCGCCAAAGTAGTTCACCGAGATCGAGACGAAGGGCAGCGGGATGAGCGACAGCAGCGTCAGCCGCACGTCGATGGCGAGCATCATCGCCAGCGCCGCAATGAAGGTCAGCAGCGTGTTGGCGGAGTACATGATCGACGGCCCGATCATCATCCGCACAGCGTTGAGGTCGTTGGTGGCGCGCGACATCAGGTCGCCGGTGCGGTTCGCCTGGTAGTACGACAGCGGCAGCGTCTGCAGGTGCGCGAAGAACTCGTTGCGCATGTCGTACTCGATGTCGCGCGACGCGCCAATGAGGATGCGCCTCGTCCAGAAGCGGAAGACGCCGCCGGCCAGCCCTATGGCGAGCAGTTCACCGGCATGCAGCAGCAGCTTCCCTCGCGTGATTCCAGCCGTCAGGTCGTCGATCGCCACCCGCAGCACAAGCGGCGACGCGATCGTAATGAGGGTGGTGGTGACCGAACAGATGAGCCCCAGCGTGAACGCGCGCCGGTAGCGGGCAACGTAGCCGACGAGCCTGCGGAAGGGGGACACCGATCGAGTATAGAGCAACGTCGTGCCGGGTTCCGCACCGGGCCAGCGCCAGCGGACAGCACTGTAGACAGCAAAAGGGCGGAAGGTTGTGCCCTTCCGCCCTGATGGAACAAGCCGACCTGGAGGTCGACATCTACGTTCGCTAGCCGGGGCCGACCTGGCGGTCGGCAGCCAACTTTCTTAGACCGCGCCGACGTCGCGCAGCTGCTGGTCCGTTGGCGGTTTCGCCATGGAGAGCAGTGCGAGTGAGATGGCCGACGCCACGGCCGCAGCGTAGAACGCGTACTGGTAGCTGCCGAAGGTGTCGAACACCCAACCGCCGACCAGCGGCCCGAAGATACCGGCCGTGCCCCACGCCATCAGCAGAATGCCGTAGTTGGCCGCGGAGAACTTCGGACCGTAGAAGTCGCCGGCCAGCGCCGTGTAGACCGACAACTGCGTTCCGTAGGCGTAGTTCACGATGAACAGCATCACGAAGAACAGTAGCGCCGACGTCCGGAACTGGAACATCAGCGGCGCGGCGAAGAACGCGGCAATGAGCACCGCGCGCACGGTGAGCAGACGGCCGAGGTGATCGGACATCCAGCCGGAGAGGAAGCGGCCGATGGCGCTACCGGCCGAGCCCATCGGAATCGCGAGCGCGGCCACTAGCGATGCCACCCCCGCAATCGCCGGGAACGACTGGTCGGCGAACGGCTTGATCTGGCTGACAGTCATCGTGCCGGAGAAGCAGCCGAACATGTATGCGGCCCACAGCACCCAGAATGACGGCAGCCTGAGCATCTGCGGCGTCGTGAGGTTGAACTTCGACACCTTGGGTGCCGACGCCTTTTCCTTCGGCTGCGGCGCCACGAAATCCTTCGGCGGATCGTTGAGCCACATCGCGCCGATCATCGTGAAGATGAAGTAGGCGACGGCGAGCACGCGGAACGTCTGGCGCCAGCCAATCAGGTAGATCAGGCCCTTCCAGCCAAGCAGGCCGCCCGCCAGAGGACCGACGATACCTGCGCCAAGCGCGAAGATGCCGACCGCAAGACCGGAGACCAGGCCGCGCGACTCGGGGTACCACTTGAAGCCGACGTAGAGCGGGGGCAGGTAGCCGAAGCCGAGGCCGAGACCGACGAGGATGCCGGCCGACATGTACAGCCAGAGCAGCGAGGTGGTGAAGCTGGCCAGGAACATCCCGGCGCTATAGCAGAGGCCACCGAAGATCGCGATGCGCCGTGCACCGAAACGCCCGATGAGCGTGCCGGCCACGTTGTAGAGCACCGCCAGCAGCACCATGTTGACCGACGAGATCGAGGTCGTCTGCAGACGGGTCCACTCGGGGAATTCGGCCTGGAGCGGCCTGACGAATACGCTCCAGGCGTAATACGCGCCGATTGCAATGTTGAACAACCCGCCGCCGGCGAGCGCGTGCCAGCGCGGATAGGTCGACGTTTCAGTGTTCTGTGCCATGTGTGCCATGAAAAGTTGGATGTGATGGCAGGCGTGCCAGCGGCGGAGTGTAACAGAGTTCCAAGGGCTGCTCTAACGAAAACAAAATGCGTACGTATCGGTCAGTCGCACAGTGAACAACAGGCCTTCCGAGAACAATTTTCCCCGCTCAACCCAGCGTGATGCAGGCCAAAAACCGTGTGTTATTCTGGCCATGCCTACCCAGCAAACGTGCTCACGTTTCCGGAGAGTTCCCGCGCCATGGTGAAAAGAACCGTCGCCCTACTGACCCTGATCCTCCCCGCGGTTCTGCTGCTGGCGGCTCCCGCGTTCGCGCAGTTCGTCCCGCGCGCCCTGAACGATCCGGCCACCGGCGAGAAGTACCACCTCGAGGCCTCCGGCGGCATCTGGATGCCCTCGACCCAGATGACGATCTCGAGCGAGGCGCTCGGCATTCAGGGCTCGGACATCAACTTCAAGCGCGACCTCGGGCTCACCGACCAGCGCTTCAAGGAACTCCACCTCGTGCTGCGCCCGGCGCGGAAGCACAAGCTGCGCTTCGGCTACATCCCGATCAACTTCGAGCAGGAAGCCATCCTCACCCGCGACGTCATCTTCCAGGGCATCCGCTACCGCATCGGCCTGCCGGTGAACTCGCAGTTGAACTGGAAGGCGTACCGCTTCACCTACGAGTACGATTTCATCTCGCGCAACAGGGGCTTCGTCGGCTTCATGCTCGACGCGAAGTACACCGACGTGAAGGCGGCGCTCCAGAGCCCGATCGATCTCGAGTCGATCCACGCCCGTGCGCCGATCCCGACGATCGGTGGCATCGCCCGCTACTACGTGGTGCCGAACATCTCGATTACCGGCGAGCTCTCTGGCTTCAAGATTCCGGACAGCGTCTCGAAGCAGTACAAGGCGCACTACCTCGACCTCGACATCTACGGCACGCTGAACATCACCAACAACTTCGGCGTGCAGGCGGGCTACCGCACACTCGACGTCGGCTACAACCTCAAGGACGATGACACCGTGACGACCACGGATGCGGGCTCGTTCGTGCTGAAGGGGCTGTACTTCGGGGGCGTCGTCCGCTACTGAGGCTGCTTCTCGTACGTAGCTGCCGACCTTCAGGTCGGCCTTGCCTGTGCGGACCTGAAGAGCCGCGGCTACAGCAGACTAAGCCGACGGTCGGCCTCCGCCAGCGTCTCGTCCTTCTTGCAGAAGCAGAAGCGCAGCTTCGTCCGTCCCAGTTCCCGGTTCCGGTAGAAGCTGCTGCCCGGGACCGCCGCCACGCCCACATCCTTCACCAGGTGCGTCGCGAACTCGACGTCGTCGCCCCAGCCGAAGTGCGCGATGTCCGTCATGATGTAGTACGCGCCCTTCGGCACGTAGCAGGCAAAGTGATGCCGGCGAAGGATGTCGAGCAGCAGGTCGCGGCGGCGTTGATAGCCCGCGGCGAGCCCGACGTAATACGAGTCGTCGACTCCGAGGGCGGCGACGCCGGCCTCCTGCAGTGGCGCGGGCGCGCCGACGGTGAGAAAGTCGTGCACCTTGCGAATGGCGCCGGTCAGTGACGGCGGCGAGATGGCCCAGCCGACGCGCCAGCCGGTGACGCTGTAGGTCTTCGACAGGCTGTTGATGGTGACCGTGCGGTCGGCCATGCCGTCGAGGCTCGCAATCGGCACGTGACGGGTGCCGTCGTAGAGAATGTGCTCGTAGATCTCGTCCGAGATCGCCACGACGTCCCACGTGCGGCAGAGAGTGGCAATCGCCTCGAGCTCCTCGCGCGAGAACACCTTGCCGGTCGGATTGTTCGGAGTGTTCAGGATGATCGCCTTCGTCCGGTTGTTGAAGGCAGCGGCGAGTTCATCGGGGTCGAAGGTCCAGTCGGGTTCGCGCAGCGTCACGTAGCGCGGGGTGGCGCCAGAGAGGATGGCGTCGGGGCCGTAGTTCTCGTAGAACGGCTCGAAGATCACCACCTCGTCGCCCGGATCGATGATGCCCATCATCGTCGCCATCATCGCTTCAGTCGAGCCGCAGGTAATGGTCACCTGCTGGTCCGGCACCACGGGCACACCGTAGCGCCGGCTGAACTCGCGAGCCACCGCGTCGCGCAGCGCCTTCGCACCCCAGGTGACGGCATACTGGTTCACGTCGGCCATGATCGCCGCGCAGGCCGCCTCCTTCACCACCGCTGGAGCGGGAAAGTCGGGGAACCCCTGCGAGAGGTTGACGCCGCCGTA
>JBKJMH010000415.1:0-10763 GCA_046596625.1 Vicinamibacterales bacterium
GCGAGGAATCGAAGCGGCTCTTCGACGTCATGCCTGCCAGCGCCGTTCCCCGAGCCTGACGCTACGGTTCGTCGACGGTGCCCATCGGCGTCCACGGCGTGCAGCGAGCCACGCGTGACGCACTCGCCCACGCACCGCGAACCAGGCCGTCGCGTGCAATCACCACGGCCGCGTAGTGGCTGCAACTCGGGGTGAATCGGCAGCGGACCCCCGCACGTCCCAGCAGCGGCCCGAGCGTGTGCTGGTAACCGTGGATGGCAGCGACCGCCACCGACGCACACGCCGATGTGCTGGCGATCCATGCGGCGAGGCCGAGGGCGCCCGCCACCAGCAACAGCCTAGAAGCGCGACGCGTAGTGGCTCACTCCGAGGATGGTGAGGCGATGGCCCTGCAGCGCCCGCACAGCCGCGAACACGTGCAGCGCCAGCACACCGGCCCAGATGAAGACGAACCCAATCGAGGCCAGACAGCCGACCCCGAGGGTGACGACCATCAGCAACTGCATCACGATGGAGAGGGCGAGGAGGAGGGCCAGTTCAGCCGCCATCAGCACGAGACCATGCTTCGCGTGCCACTGCACCTCGGCATCGTCCTTCGTCAGTAACAGCGGGATGACCGCGAGCGGCCAGAGGTAGGCCAGCACGAGCATCGTTGCACGGCTCGGCGCGCCGTCGGTCATTCGCGCGAGTGTAGCATTTCCTGTTCGTGGCCAGCCAAAGCCGATACCATTTGAAGCATGGCAGTTGAACACGCAGCGGTGCTGGATGCGCTGACAGTTGTGCGCGATCCGGATCTCAACCGCGACATCGTCAGTCTGGGCTTCATCAAGAACCTGTCGATCGAGGGCGGCCAGGTCGCGTTCATGATCGAGCTCACGACGCCGGCGTGTCCCGTCAAGGATCAGATGCGCGATCAGGCGCGTGCCGCCGTGCTGCAACTCGCCGGCGTGACCGGCGTCGACGTCACGCTCGGCGCGCGGGTGCGCCAAGCCGTTGGCGGCGAGAGCGGCCGTCAGCCGATCGCGGGCGTGAAGAACATCATCGCCGTTGGTGCCGGCAAGGGCGGCGTCGGCAAGACCACCCTGGCGGTGAACCTCGCCATCGCGCTGTCGAAGTTGGGCAGCCGCGTCGGCATGATCGACGGCGACATCTACGGACCGAACGTGCCGCTCATGCTCGGCTTGAAGACGCAGCTCGCCACGGACGGCGAGAAGATCATCCCCGCCGAGAAGTACGGCCTGCAGGTGGTGTCGATGGGCTTCCTCACCGAAGACGACGCCCCGATCATCTGGCGCGGGCCGATGCTCCACAGCGCGCTGCAGCAGTTCTTCCGCGAGGTTCGCTGGCTCGACCTCGACTACCTGATCATCGACATGCCGCCAGGCACCGGCGATGTCGCGCTCAGCCTCGGGCAGACGGTGCCGGTGGCGGGTGCGATCGTCGTCACCACGCCGCAGCAGGTATCGCTGGCCGACAGCACGCGCGCCATCGCGATGTACAAGAAGCTCAACATCCCGACCCTCGGCGTGATCGAGAACATGAGCTACTTCATCTGCCCCGGGTGCCAGAAGGAGTCCGATATCTTCGGCACCGGCGGCGGTGAGACGATGGCGGCGAAGGTGGGCGTGCCGTTCCTCGGCCGCATTCCGCTCTACCAGCCGATTCGCGAAGGTGGCGACAGCGGCGTGCCGCTGCTGATCGCCGAACCGAACGCACCGGCGGCGCGCGCCATCGTGTCGGCGGCGGAGCAGCTCGCGGCGCAGGTGTCGATCGCGAGCTACTCGCGTCAGACGATTCCGCTCACCGTGATCCGATGAATATCTCCTTCAGCACGCACACGCTGGCCAACGGCCTCGACGTCCTCATCCACGAGGATCGTTCGTGCCCGATCGTCTCGGTCAACATCTGGTATCACGTCGGCTCGAAGAACGAAGTGCCCGGCCGCACCGGGTTCGCGCACTTCTTCGAGCACCTGATGTTCGAGGGCTCCGAGCACTACGACAAGGGCTACTTCCAGCCGCTTCAGGGCGCCGGTGCATTGCTGAACGGCTCGACGAACGCCGACCGGACGAACTACTGGGAAGTGGTGCCGACCAACGCCTTCGAGCTGGCGCTGTGGATGGAGTCGGACCGCATGGGCTACCTGCTGCCTGCGCTCACCGCCGCGAAGTTCCAGAACCAGCGCGATGTCGTCCTGAACGAGCGGCGACAGAGTTACGAGAACCGGCCCTACGGACTGGCGCCGATGGCGATGCTGGCGGCGATCTACCCGCCCGACCATCCGTATCACTGGCCCACCATCGGCCAGGTTGCCGACCTGCATGCGGCCCGCGTCGAGGAAGTGCGAGAGTTCTTCGCCACCTATTACCACCCGGCGAACGCGTCGATCGCGATCGCCGGCGACGTCGACACCGGGGAGGCGCTGGCTCTGGTGCGCCGCTACTTCGAGGGGATCGCGCCCGGTCCGACGCTGGCACCGGTCAGGCCGGTGGATCCGACTCTCGTTGGCGAAACGCGGTTGCTCATCGAGGACCGCGTCGAATTGCCGCGCCTCTATCTCGCCTGGATCACCCGGGCGATGTTCGCCGACGATGACGCCGAGCTCGACCTGGCCGCGGACATCCTCGCGAATGGCAAGACGTCGCGCCTCTACAAGCGACTGGTGTACGAGATGCGCGCCGCCACCGATGTCTCCGCCGCACAGAACGCGCGCGAGGTCGGCGGCTTCCTGCAGATGGCGGCGACCGCGGCGCCTGGGCACACCCTCGCGGAGCTTGACCGCGTCATCGTCGAAGAGATCGCGCGCCTCGCCACTGATGGCCCGACCGAAGACGAGATCGAACGCGGGCGTGTGCAGGCCGAGGCTCAGTTCATGTATCGCCTGCAGACCGTCGGCGGCTTCGGGGGCAAGTCCGACCAGCTGAATGCCTACAACATGTACCTGAAGGATCCTGGCTACTTCACGCGCGACCTCGCGCGCTACCATGCCGTCACCGCGACCTCGCTGCGCGATGCCGTACGGCGATACCTGTCCAACTCGAATCACATCGCCCTCAGCATCGTTCCGAAGGGGAAGACGGTCTTCGCCCTGCCGGGCTCGGTCCCGTCGCTCGTTTCATGAAAGCGCGCCCATGACCGTAGACCGCAGCCGGCTGCCGGTGCCGGGGAAGACGCCGACCTTCCACTTTCCGGCGATCGAGCGATCGACGCTGTCGAGCGGCCTTCGCGTGTGGAGTGTCCGGCACACGTCGATCCCTGTCGCCACCGTCATGTTGCTGGTGCGCCGGGGATCGGCCGACGACCCGCCTGGCAAGGAGGGGCTCTCGGCCATCACGACCGACATGCTCGACGAGGGCACCGGCACGCTCTCCTCCATCGAGATCCACGAGAAGCTCGCCCGCATCGGTGCCCAGCTCGACTCGGACATCGGACCCGACGCGACGCTGTTCACGGTGACGGTGCTGAGCCGCTTCCTGCAACCGGCGGTGTCGCTGCTCGCCGACATGATCGTGCGTCCGACGCTGCGCGACGACGACTTCGCGCGTGTCCGGCAGCTGCGCCTGCACCGGTTGATGCAGCTGAAGGACATCCCGGGCGCCGTCGCCGACCGCGCCTTCATGCGTCTGCTCTACGCCCAGCAGCCCTACGGACACACGCCGCTCGGTAACGACGCGTCGCTTTCGGCGTTGACCGTTGACGACGTCCGCGCGTTCCATGCGGCCAACGTTCGCCCGGGCGACGCCACGCTGGTGGTCACGGGCGACTGTGTCCACGCGGAGGTCGAGGCCCTGGCCGCCTCGTTCTTCGACGGCTGGAGCACGGGCACCGGCACGCCACTGCCGGTGGCGGGGGAACCGACGACACCGCCGCGCCTCAACATCATCCCGCGGCCTGGGGCATCGCAGTCCGAGCTGCGCATCGGCCACGTCGGCGTCGCGCGCAACACGCCCGACTACCACGCGCTGGTGGCGGCGAACATGGTGCTCGGCGGACAGTTCGTCAGCCGCATCAACCTGAATCTGCGCGAAGACAAGGGCTTCACCTACGGTGCGCGCACCTCGTTCGACTTCCGGCGGCTGCCCGGACCGTTCTCGCTGCAGGTGAGTGTGCAGACGGCAGCGACGGTCGAGGCGATTCGCGAGTCGATGCTCGAGATTGCCGCCATTCGCGACACACGCCCGGTATCGGCCGATGAATTGTCACTCGGGGTGGCGGCGCTGACGCGTGGCTACGCCCGCAACTTCGAGACGGCCGAGCAACTCGCGCGCGCCGCTACCCAGCTCGCGCTGTACGACCTGCCCGACACCTACTTCGACGAGTTTGTCTCGCGCGTCGAGGCGGTGACGGTGGACGACGTGACGCGTGTGGCGCGGCGGCACCTGTCGCCCGATCGCCTGACCACGCTGATCGTTGGCGACTACAGTGCCGTATCGAGCGGCTTGCTCAAGCTCGGCCTTGGTGCGCCGTCGATGCTCGCGGCCGACACGTTCTAGATCTGCGGCAAGGGGCGAGCGCCCGGGTTAGCCGGCCGAACTATTACCGGTCCGTCGCCGTCAAAGCCTCGGTACAGTATCTTCTGAGGGAGCAGGCAGCGTGCGATACGAACGTATCGGGCTCAGCCTGTTTGGGGCGGTCGCACTGCTGGTCGTAGTGGTGGCGGTAGCCACCATCTGGCTGTTCCTGACCAATCCGGTGACCGTGGCAACGGCCGTCAGCGAGGGCGACGTGTCGCCGTTCGTGCGCGACCTTGCCGACGTCCTCCTTCAGGCCCTGCAGGGCCTCCTGAAGTACTTGTGACCCACGAAGATCCGACACCTCAGGACGTCGTCGAGCAACTGGCCGCGCGCAAGGCTGACGCCGTCATCACGCTCGAGACGCTCCGCGGCCATCGTGCGACGGTGGTCGACGAATCGGCGAAGCTCGAGAATCCGCAGGCGGTGCTCGACTACGTCGACTTCTTCATTCCGTCGTTCGAAGAGGTCGTGGCCGCGTGCGACACGCTGTCGGGCGAGATTGTGGTGAAGGTGCAGCGGCGGCACATCGACCTGCTGCGCCAGATCGCGGCCAATTGTCGCGTCGAACAACGCCGCTGCCTCGTGTTCCGCGACAAGTGCATCAATCGTCCGCTTCCGCACGAGTCGATGCGTCCGCTCCTCAATGACCTGTCGGTGACGACTCGCGATCAGCTCACCGCGTTCTACGACCTGAACAACGCCGCCGCCAAGCTCGAGTGGATCATCAACACGATGGCGCCCGAACCCGAACCCAAGCGGGTCATGGGGCGCCGTCAGCTGTTCACGAACATCTTCAAGCCGCTCAAGGACAGGCTCTAGGCTTCGGGCTCCGGTGTGGTCCGCAGTATCCCGAAGAAGGATACACACGAATCGCGCAGAATTACACATCGAGGTGCCGGTGCGGACCAATATTGAAATCGATGATGACCTGATGCGCGAGGCGATGCGGGCGAGCGGCGATGCGACCAAGCGCGCCACCGTTGAACGGGGCCTGCGCCTGCTGATCGAAACAGGGAGGCAACAGGGCATCCGCCGCTTGCGGGGAAAGGTCGCCTGGACCGGCGACCTGAGCGCAAGCCGGAAGAGCCGCCCGTCAGCCGCGCGCTGACATGGTCATCGTCGATACCACCGTCTGGATCGACTATCTGAACGGGGCGTCCACTCCTGAGTCGGGCTCCCGGGCGCAGGCGGCCTTCACGAAGACACGAAGTTCACGTAGAGGCCGATTGGACGTGCTTCGTGTCCTTTGTGCCTTCGTGAGTGTGTGACCGTTCCCGACCTTCCAGACTTTCCCGACCCTCCCGACTTCCCGTCACTCCCCAAGCAGCGCGCGCTTCAGGAAGCGGCTCAGGATGAGGCCGTCCACGAACTTGAAGGGCGTCACACCGGTCGTGTAGTGCCCGCACCGCAGCACCGCGAGTTCGTGCGGAATGCCCTGCCGTTCGAATTGACGCACCAGATCGCGCGACAGGTCGACCGGGAACGTCAGGTCGTAGCGCGCGTACACCAGCAGCGTCTTGCGGTCGCGCAGCCGCTCGAGGAAGTTCGCCGGACTGAGCGGGTTCCACAGTCGGCGCAGCAGATCGAGTTCGATGTGGCCGTCGAGCCCTTCGCGGACATGCGAGGTCGAGATGCCGCGCCACACAACGTCGGCGAAGTAAGGCGAGATATGGTTCAGGGCCTGCGCGCGCACCAGCGGCTCGTGAGCCGTGGTGAGGAGCGAGAGGCACGAGCCCAGGCTCGACCCCAGGATGCCGATGCGGTCGTAGCCTTGCGTGTGCAGCCAGGCAATCGCACGCCGCGCATCGAGCACGGCCTGCCGGCACACCTGCAGCGTGCGGACGATGTTGGCCGACACGATGTAATCGGCACGATGCAGTTCCGGCGGCATGCGGAGATCGTGATAGGGCAGGCTCAGCCGCATCGCCGTCAGGCCATGCATCGTCAGCAGCTTGCAGAGGCCGACGTGACCGCCCGCATCCGAATTCCACTGGGGCAACACGAGGACCGCCGCCCTATGCGCGCGTGCCGGGTCGTCCTTCGGGTGAAACAGTCGGCCGTAGACCGTGTTGTTCGAGACGTGCGGGGTGTCGAGCGCGCTCGGAAACGTGAGCAACTGCTCGCCGGCCTCGACGCCGGCGCCCAGAGTGTATGCCGCCGTGGGAGGGGGAGTGTAGAAGGCGTCCGTGTCTGTCATGACCTCGGTCACCCAGTCGTCGATCAGTTCGTGAGGTGGGTCAACGGCCGCTGCGTGGCGGTGAGACATCCAGTCGAGACCCCAGTCGAACGGACGAACGACGCGGTCCGTGGTGACGGACGCGAGCCGGCGTTCCCATGCGTGGAAGAGCGCTTGAAGCATCGAAGTCACATGCTATACTCATCGCGCTGTGATGGTTCTCACTTCCCCGACTCGAAAGTGCACCGGTCGAAAGCGGTCCAACCCTGTCGGAGGAGTCGTGCTCGATTGCTAGTCATCTAGAAAGACCATTCACGAGCTGAACTCTGCCGACACGGTTGAACCGCGTCGGCTTTTTTTTTGGAGAAGCGAAGGTTTTTATGGCGGCAATTCCTGTCGGAATCCTTGGCGCGACCGGCATGGTCGGCCAGCAGTTCATCGCCTTGCTCGCGAACCACCCATGGTTCAAGGTCGCGTACCTGGGTGCCAGCGAGCGGTCCGCCGGGAAAGCGTTCAAGGACGCCGCCGCCTGGCGCCTGCCGAACCTGCTGCCGGACGACGTCGCCAACCGCATCGTCGAGAAAGCCGCACCCGGCACCGCGCCCAAGCTGGTCTTCTCCGGACTCGATTCGTCGGTCGCCGGCGACATCGAGGCCGAGTTCGCCAGGGCTGGCCACATCGTGGTGAGCAACTCGCGCAACTACCGCATGGTTGACACGGTGCCGCTGCTCGTCCCCGAGGTGAATCCGGAACACCTGACGCTGCTCGATCTGCAGGGCGACGCGCAGGGCTGGAAGGGACGCATCATCACCAATCCGAACTGTTCGACGGTGGCCATTGCCATGGCACTCGCACCGCTTCGCCAATTCGGCATCGAGAAGACGATGGTGACCACGCTGCAGGCGATCTCGGGCGCGGGCTACCCGGGCGTTCCCTCATGGGACATTCTCGGCAACATCATCCCGTTCATCTCGGGCGAGGAAGAAAAGATCGAGACCGAGACACGGAAGATCCTCGGCACGCTCGGCAGCGGCAAAGTGCTCGACCATCCTGTCCGCGTCAGCGCGACGGCGACGCGCGTGCTCGTGCGCGACGGCCACAGCTGCTCCATGTCGGTGGCGCTCGAACAGAAGCCGACACCGGAGGCGATGATCGACGCGTGGCGCTCATTCCGCGGTCGTCCCCAGGAACTCGACCTGCCGACCGCACCGAAGCATCCGGTCGTTTACCTCGATGACGCCAACCGGCCGCAGCCGATGCTCGACGCCGGTCGCGAAGGCGGGATGGCGGTGAGCGTCGGACGCCTCCGTCGCTGCTCGCTCTTCGACTACAAGTTCATGGCGCTCGGGCACAACACTATTCGTGGCGCTGCTGGTGTGGCCATCCTCAATGCCGAATTGCTCCAGGCGGAGGGGCGGCTGTGAACGTCATCATGAAGTTCGGCGGCACCTCCGTACAGGACGCCGAAGCGATGAACCGCGTCATCGCCATCGTTCGCAAGCAGTGGGCGGACAACGCCACCGACCGGCCGCCGGTGGTGGTGGTGTCGGCGATGTCGAAGGTCACTGACCGCCTCGTCGAGACCGGGCGGCTCGCCGGCGAACAGCAGGCGAGCCAGGCCACCCAGATTGTTGCCGACCTCCTCACGCGTCATCTCGGCGTGGCCGCGTCACTGGTGCAGGGGCCGGCGCTCGACGAACTGCGTACGCAGCTCACCTCGGACTTCAACGCGCTGCAGGCCGACGTCAGGGCGTGGGCCGAGGCCGGCGAGGTGACGCCAGCGTCAGCCGACGTGTTGCAAGCCACGGGCGAACTGGCGAGCAGCCGGATTGTGGCCGCTGCCTTCTGCCAGCAGGGCGTGAACGCCGCCTGGGTCGACTCGCGCCAGGTACTGGTCACCGACGCGGAGTTTTCGGCGGCGCTGCCCGACATCGAGGCCACGGCTGAACGCGCGCAGGCGATCGTGGCCACCAAGACCGCGGCGGGTCAGGTGCCGGTGTTGGGCGGCTTCATCGGCGCCACTGCCACGGGCGTCACCACAACGCTCGGTCGCGGCGGCAGCGACTACTCGGCCGCCATCTTCGGTGCGTGCCTGGACGTCGACGAGATCCAGATCTGGACCGACGTCGACGGCATGCTCACCGCTGACCCGCGGGTGGTGCCGGTCCCGGTGCTGGTGCCGGAGCTCTCGTTCGACGAAGCCTCGGAACTGGCGTACTTCGGCGCAAAAGTGCTGCACCCGAGCACCATTCTTCCGGCCGTGGCGAAGAACATCCCGGTCCGTATCCTCAACTCGCGGCGGCCCGACGTGAAGGGGACGATGATCACCGCGAAGGGGCGCGGCGACGGCCATTCTCTCACGGCACTGGCCTGCAAGCGCGACGTGACGGTCATCGACATCACCTCGTCGCGCATGCTGATGGCCTTCGGCTTCCTGCGCCGGCTGTTCGAGGTGTTCGAACGCTTCCGGACGCCGGTTGACGTGGTCACCACGTCCGAGGTCAGCGTGTCGGTCACCGTCGACAACACCCGCCGGCTCGACGACATCATTCGCAACCTGCGGAACTTCGCCGAGGTTTCGACGGAACCGAGCATGGCCATCGTTTGCATCGTGGGTGAGAACCTGCGGTCGGACCCGGCGCTGTTCGGCCGTGCCGTGAACGCGCTCGCGTCCGTGCCGCTGCGGCTGGTGTCGCAGGCCGGGTCGCGCCGCAACATCACGTTCGTCATGCGCGATGACGATGTGGTGTCGGCGATGAACCTGTTGCACGATGAGTTCTTCGGAGTGAAGGTAGGCGCCTGATGCGGATTCTGCTCGTCGGCTACGGCAAGATGGGGCGGCTGGTCGGCGAACTGGCCCCCGGGTACGACTGCGACGTGGCCGGTATCGTCGACCCGCTGTCGAAGGCGCACACCGCCGCGCTCGACGATCCGCGCTGGAAGGGGAACGTCGACGTCGCGATCGACTTCACCACGCCTGACGCGGTCGTGGCGAACGTCGCCACGCTCGCGGCGCAGGGGATCAACATCGTGCTTGGCACGACGGGGTGGGGCGCGCACGAGGCCGAATTGCAGACGATCACGGCCGATGCCGGCGTCGGCATCGTCGCGGCGCCGAATTTCTCGACCGGCGTCGTGCTGTTCGACGCGGTGCTGGCGCGAGCGGCCGAGATGTTCGCCGGGCAGCCGGAGTTTGCCGCCTACCTGCACGAGGCGCACCACTCGGCCAAGAAGGATGCGCCGTCGGGCACAGCCCTGAAACTCAAGCAGACGATGGAGGCCGCGGGCTACAACCGGCCGGTTGATGTGGCCGCGACCCGGGCGGGCTACATTCCTGGCACTCACACGATCGGTTTCGACGGACCCTCGGAATCGATTACGCTGACACATACCGCACGCGACCGTGGCGGTTTCGCTCGCGGCGCGCTCACGGCGGCGAGGTGGGTGAACGGGCGCAGCGGCTGGTTCAGCATGAAGGACGTTCTGGGCATATGACGAGACCATTCACCGGAGTCGGTACCGCGCTTGTCACGCCGTTCACGTCGTCTGGCGAACTCGACGAGCAGGCCGTGCGCCGGCTCGGACGCCGCCAGATTGATGCCGGCATCCACTTCCTGGTGCCGTGCGGCACGACGGGCGAGAATCCGACGCTGACCGACGCGGAACGCGTCCGGATGGTCGAGATCCTCGCCGACGAAGCCGCTGGGCAGACGCCGATCCTCGCCGGTGCCGGCGGCTACGACACGAAAGAAGTGATGCACCTGGCTGGCCTGATGAAGAAGGCCGGCGCCACGGGCCTCCTCTCGGTTACCCCCTATTACAACAAGCCGACGCCGGAAGGGCTCTACCTCCACTACCAGGCGGTGGCCGACAGCACGGACCTGCCGATCGTCGTCTACAACGTCCCCGGTCGCGCCGGTGTGAACGTGGAGCCGAAGACGCTGGCGCGTATTGCCACACTGCCGAACATCATCGGGGTGAAGGAAGCATCCGGCAACATCAGCCAGATGGTCGAGATCTGCCAACTGCTGCCCGAGGACTTCATCGTCCTCTCGGGTGACGATGCGCTCACG
>JBKJMH010000209.1:0-13124 GCA_046596625.1 Vicinamibacterales bacterium
CCCGGCGATTGTGCAGACGAGCGGCGGCGCCAAAGACCTGTTTCCCAGCGTCGACCTCATCGTCGAGCTCGCACGCGCCTTTCCGCATATGGCCTACGTGAAAGAGGAGAGCGAGCCCCTCATCCCTCGCATGCAGGGCGAACTGGCCGCGCGACCGGTCATGAAGGGCGTGTTCGGCGCGAGCCTGGGTACCGGGTTCCTCTACGAGATGCGTCTCGGGCTGGACGGCGTCATCACCGGGATGGGCATGTACGCCGACCTTATGGGCCGGATGTGGGAACTGCACGAGCGCGGGGAACAGGAGCAGGTGCGCGATGCTTACAGCCGCTTCCTCCTGATGCGAAACCTGAACGAGTCGATCCCCGGCACCGACCTCTACGTCATGAAAATGCGCGGCGTCTTCAAGACAGCGGTGCGCCGGACATCGGCACCCTCCGCATCGGCTCCGGCGGCACTGCGGGATGTGGTGCCGAGTCTGCTCGAGCGGGAGGAAATCGAGTTCCGATTCGCTGCCCTGAAGCCCTTTCTGAGCCTGTGACCTGACCTGTCACACCGCCCTTCTACAGTGAAGGGCATGAACACGCTGCGTATCGACGACGCCCCCACGCACACTGACATCGACTGGACGCCCTTCCCCGGCGGCGAACTGGAAGGGGCGCGTCCCAGGGTGCAGTGCCCGACGTGCCGTACCCGTGCGGGGCGGGACACGGCGGGCGCCGGCGGGGCCGGCAAACCGGCCCTCTGCTTCCAGTGCTACCGCGCCGACATCGACAGGAACCGGAAGCTCAAGGCCGCCGGCGAGCTGGACACGGCGTCCGACGCCCGGTTCCAGTGCACCCTGCCATTCGAGCCGGTGAACGTGTCGCGGCTGGCGCGCCTGAAGGTGGAGCGCGAAGAGGCCCGGGTGAAGGCCAGGGCCGGCGCCGGCAGCTACATCGAGAAGCGGCACCGCGCACAGATCGACGCGCGCCACGCTCTTGCGCGGCTCCTGCAAGGGCTGAAGCAGCGCGAAGTGGCCGGTGTGGACCAGGCGAAGAACCGCCGGATCGCGGTCGACATGGCGATGCACGCCGCCGAGATGCAACTGCCAGAGTCGTGGTTGCCGTTCGTCGTCGCGCAGTAACCCGCATGCGATACTGACGCGTCGTGGATCCCGCCACTCTCGTCCTCATCCTGGCTGCGCTGGTCATTGGTGCACTCGTCGGGTGGCTGGCCGGCAGGCCGGTTACCGCCCGCCTGCAGACGGCGCTCGAGACGGAGCGGACGGCCAGGGCCGCGCAGGAACGGATCTGGACGCAGGCCGAACAGGCGTTCCGCGAGGCGTTCAGCTCCCTCAGCGCCAGGGCGTTGAACGAGAACAATGCGGCGTTCCTGCAGCTGGCCGAAACGCGCCTGCGGCAGGCGAGGACGGAAGCCGTAGCCGACGTCGATGCCAGGAAGAAGGCCATCGAAGACCTGTTGTCGCCCATGGCCAAAACCCTCGAGCGGGTCGATGCCGAGGTGCGCGATGCCGAGCGTCGCCGGCACTCAGAGTCGGCAGAGCTGCTCCAGCGCATGGCGCTGCTCGACGGCAATAGCCGCGACCTTCAGGCTGAAACGCGTCGTCTTGTCGATGCGTTGAAGCGACCAGGCGTGCGTGGCCGCTGGGGTGAACTGCAGCTGAAGCGCGTGGTCGAACTGGCTGGCATGCTGGACCACTGCGACTTCGTCGAGCAGCAGACGGTGGCTGCCAGCGAGCGGCGCATTCGCCCCGACGTCATCATCCAGCTCCCCGGCGGCAAGACCGTCATCGTCGATGCCAAGGTGCCGCTCGACGCCTATCTCCGGGCGCTCGAGGCGCCGGATGAGGCAGCGCGGCAGGTGCTGCTGGCGGACCACGCACGGCAGGTGCGCGCGCACCTGTCGCAGCTCGGCGCCAAGAACTACTTCACGGATGTGGCTGGAAGCCCCGAGTTCGTTGTCATGTTCCTGCCCGGCGAGATGTTCTTCAGTGCGGCGCTCGAGCAGGACCCGGCCCTCATCGAATTCGGCGTCGAGCGGAAGGTCATTCCGGCCAGCCCCACCACGCTCATTGCCCTGCTGCGCGCCGTCGCCTACGGCTGGCAGCAGGAGGCGATGGAAGAGAATGCGCGCCAGATCAGCGAGCTGGGCCGAAACCTGTACGAGTCGGTACGATCGCTGGCCAGGCACGTCTCGGATCTCGGTGCCCGCCTCCAGTCGAGCCTCGAGGCGTACAACAAGGCGGTCGGGTCGCTCGAAGGAAACGTCCTCGTGAAGGCGCGCCGGTTCAAGGACCTGCAGGTGGCGCCGAACGCAGAGGACATCGAGCGTCTCGAGCCGATCGACCGCGTGCCGCGCGTGCTGCAGGCGGCTGAACTCACGAACGGTTTGCCTTTCACGGACGACGAACAGATGGAACACGTGTGACGCCGGTCTCTGTCTTCGATCGCTCACTCCTCGCCGGTCGCACGGCACTGGTCACAGGCGGAGGGACCGGCATCTGCCGCGGCATTGCCCTGGCCCTGGCGGCCCACGGCTGCGACGTGGCCATTGCCAGCCGTACGGCCGCACACCTCGAGCCGACTGCCGCGGAGATTGCCTCGCTCGGTGTGCGTGCCCTGGCCGTGTCCGCCGACGTCCGTCGGCCCGACGAGGTGGCGGCGGCGGTAGCCCAGGTCGTCAACACGTTCGGCCGCCTCGATATCGTGGTGAATGGTGCGGCCGGTAACTTCGTGGCGCGCGCCGAAGACCTGTCGCCCAACGGCTTCGGCACGGTCGTCGACATCGACCTGAAGGGGACATTCAACGTCGCGCGCGCGGCGCTGCCGCACCTGAAGTCCAGCCGAGGGGTGGTGCTGAACATCAGTGCCACGCTGCAGCTGCTGGGCACCGTCGGGCAGGTGCATGCGGCGGCGGCGAAGGCCGGCATCGACTCGATGACACGCACGCTGGCAGCTGAGTGGGGCGCATACGGCATCCGTGTGAACGGACTGGCGCCGGGGCCGGTGGACGGCACCGAAGGGGTGCGCCGGCTTGTGTCGGATGCGGGCAGGGCGGCGATTGCGATGCGGGCACCGCTGGGGCGCATGGCCACGATCGACGAGGTGGCGCAGGCGGCGCTCTATCTCTGCTCGGGCGCCTCGGCGTTCATCACGGGCGTCACGCTCGTCATCGACGGCGGCCTCTGGCTCCGCTCCGGGCAGGCGCTTGATGAATAGGGCGCATCAGTTGCGCCTGTTCGGAATGTCGGAGTCTGCCGGTGCCGCCGAGCCGGACGTGCGCACCCGGCCAGAGCCGCTGGCGCCCTCCGCACCGACTCCCGCTCCCAGGTCCGGGGCCACGCCTCCGGCGGCCGCGCCAGGCACCGGGGTCACACCGAAGGTGCCGGCAGTCGCCGCCGTACCCCCGCTCGCGCTCGTCCCGCCGCCCCTGTCCGCGGTCGTCCCGGTGCCCTCGCCCGACGTGTCGTTCGTCCGTCATCCGCGCGCCCGCCGCTACCTGATTCGCGTGCGCCTCGACGGCCGCGTTCGCGTCACCATCCCACGCCGCGGATCGCAGCGCGAGGCCGAAGCCTTCTACCGGCGGCAGCTCGGTTGGGTCACGACCCAGCTGCAACACGTGGCAGAGGTGCGCGAGCGGTTACCCGAGGATCTGCCCGACACGGAGCAGCAACGCCTGCGCGCCCAGGCGAAGCGAGAACTGCCGCCACGGCTGTTCGAGTTGGCCGCCGAGGTCGGCGTCACGGTGTGTAGGGTGAGTGTGCGCAACCAGCGCCAGCGCTGGGGCTCGTGTTCGCAGTCGGGCCTCATCTGCCTGAATTGGCGGCTCATCACCATGCCGGCCTGGGTGCGCGACTACGTGCTCTACCACGAGCTGATGCACGTGAAGCAGATGGATCACTCGCCGGCGTTCTGGGCGCTCGTGGCGGGGGTCTGTCCGGACTACCAGCAGGCTCGGCGATGGCTGCGGCGCCATGCCCACGCGCCGCACACGCCTGGGGCGCATGCCGATGCCTCGCGCGGAGCAGGGCAGTGCGACGCCGAGACGGCCGACGACGACGGCTGCTGAGCGCGCCTAGAACCGCCCGCCGAGCCGCACCAGTTGCTGCTCGAGGCTGTCGTAGGTAGGCAAGGCCAGGGCCCGTCCCTTCTGCTTCTTCGCCATGCGCTCGGCCCCTGGGCCACCAAGCCAGAGTTCCACGTGCGCCTCGAGCTGCCTGGCGATGAGCGACACTTCCTTCTCCACGCGCTCGGCATCGCCCGCGCCGCTCAGGCCGAGCACCACGACCTCGATCGGCACCACGGTTGTGACCGCCACGATATCGTCGCCGGGCAGGTCCGGCCCCAGATAGATCGCACCGAGCCCGCCACTCGCCGCCATCAGGGCCGCCCCCAGCGTGCCGAACTCGTGACGTTCTCCCGTGGGTGTCGCGAACAGCAGGCGGTCTGGCACGCCGGCCTTCTGGTGCACGCGCAGCAGCGATCCGAGCACGTTCCTGACGCTGGCCGATAGCATGTGCTCGTGGGTGATGCGCCCGCGGCCGTTGTGCCAGCGCTCGCCCACTTCGTTCAATACCGGCACCAGCACGTGGCGCAGCAGTGCCGGCGGCCGCAGCAGCGCCGCCGCCCGGGCCAGTTCGGTTTCCACCGTGCCGGCATCGAACCGCTCGAGTGCGTCGATGATCGTCGCCGTGTCGACCCCGGACGTGGCGGGCACGCGGCGCGTGGCCGGCGCCACCTCCGGCGCGGCGGCCAGCGACATCTTCTCGAGGTGCTCGTCGCTCATCGCCGCGACGCGTCCGATGGCATGCCCAGCGGCAACGGCATCGCGCAGCCGCTTGATGCGGCGCACGTCGGCGTCCGTGTACATCCGGCCCCGCTCATCGCGCACCGGCGTCACGGCCTGGTGCCGACGCTCCCAGGCGCGCAGGGTATCGATGCTCACGCCGGTCATCAGGGAGACGGCGCGAATGGGATAGGTGACGGCTGGCTTCTTCATGGCGGATGACGGCGGACGGGCACTGTCGGAACGGGGCACCCTGGCTTACCTGGCCCCGACGCTGAAGGCCGCGGCCGCCACAACGGCGGACGCGAAGGCGCCCCACCCGATGTCGGCTATCGCCAGGCCGAGCGGCCACTGCGTCAGCGTCGAGTAGTTGGTCATGTCGTAGACGCCGTACACCACCAACCCGAACAGCGCCCCGAACAGCGCGGCGCCACCGAGTGTGGTGGCGCGTGGAACCACGAAGACCGCGATGCCCAGGCCGAGGCACACGTAGACCAGCACGGCAGCCCACCAGACCGGCACGACGCCGCCGTCGACGATGCGTCCGAGCGGCGCGAGGTTGGTGACGTAGAACGTCTTCATGACGAACCCCAGCCAGATCCCGTCGAGGATCATGAAGGTGAGGATGCCGGTGCCGATGGTGGTCAGGTTCATGGGTGCGTCTCTCTGAGTCAAAGCGGAACGAAGCGGGCGAGGCCTGCGGTGCCTGTCAGGGCTTCGGACGCCACGGAACGAAGGCGCTGGTGGTCCGTTGATATTCCCGATAGTCATCGCCGCGGGTTCGCAACGCCTGTGCCTCGGCCAGCGGGATGCCGGTGACGCGGAACAGGAAGTAGAGCATCGCGAGGGGACAACCAAGTGCCAGCCAACCGAACGGCGAGTTCAGGGCAAAGAGGGCGTAGGCCACCCACATGAGCCACTCGAAGAAGTAGTTGGGATGGCGCGAGTAGCGCCACAGCCCGACGCGGCACGTGCGGCCTCGACTCGACGGGTCGCGCTTGAACTGTTCCAGTTGATGGTCGGCGGTCAGTTCGCCTGCGAACGCCACCAGCCACAGCAGCAGGGCGGACTCCTCGACGACAGACAGGCCGACGGCGCCGTGAGCCGAGGCCAGCAGCGCCGGCAGGGCGAAGAAGACGGCGGCCAACGCCTGGGTCTGGAAGAACCAGAACAGTTTGCGGTCGGCCGACGCGCCCCACGCACGCCGCATCTCCGCGTAGCGGCCATCCTCGGGGCGGCCGAGCACACGGTCACGCAGCAGGTACGAGCCCAGACGTGCACTCCAGATGCCCATAATGGCGGCCACAGCGAGGCGGCGGCCGATCCAGCCGTCGAAGAGCACAGCGGCCAGCACCGCCAGCGCGCCGATGCTGAAGGCCCAGCCGACATCGACGATGCCGGCATTGCCAGTGCGACGCTGGACGAACCACAGCGCCACCATGACGGCGCTAACCGCCGCGAGCCCGCCGCCGACGATGCCAGCTGTGTTCCACATATCGACCATGATATGTCATGGACAAAGGCTTGACAAGAGCCGCCTCGCTCTGTCAGGCTCTGCCCATCGATGAAACGCATTGCAGTGGTCGGCAGCGGCATCTCGGGTCTGGCGTCGGCGTTCTTCCTCAGTCGCCGCCATGAGGTGCACCTGTTCGAGAAGGACGGACGCCTTGGTGGGCACACGCACACGGTGATGGCCGAGAGCGCCACGGGCCCCGTCGCACTCGACACCGGATTCCTGGTGCACAACGACAGGACCTACCCGCGTCTGGTGCGTCTCTTCGAGGAGCTCGGCATCGACACCGTGTCGTCCGACATGTGCTTCGCGGTGGCGTGTGTCGGCACCGGCCTCGAGTACAGCAGCCGCGGCGCCCGCGGCTTCTTCGCGCAGCCGCGCAACCTGGTCAGCCCGACGCATCTCGGCCTGTTGTCCGAGATCTTCCGCTTCAACCGCGAGGCGCCACGCCTGCTCTCCGCGCCGGAGGGCAGCCGCATGACGCTCGGCGAGTTCCTCGATGCGCGCCGCTTCAGCGAGGTGTTCGTGCACCGCTACCTGCTGCCGATGGCGTCGGCCATCTGGTCGGCCTCGCTGGCGTCCATCCGCGCGTTTCCCGCGCTGACGATGATTCGGTTCCTGGATAACCACGGTCTGCTGGCGGTGGCGGGGCAGCCGCAGTGGAAGACGGTGAAGGGCGGCAGCGCGACCTATATTCCGAAGTTGACGGCGCCGCTCGGGAACCGGATGCATGTTGGGGCGTCCATAGCAGGCATGCGGCGCGACGAGACCGGCGTGACCATCCGCCTTGACGGCGGGCGGCCAGACCTGCGGTTCGACGAGGTGGTGCTGGCGTGCCACGGCGATCAGGTGCTGCCGCTGCTCGACGACGCCACGGACAGCGAACGGGAGGTGTTCAGCCACTTCCGCACGACGACGAACGAGGCCTGGCTGCACACCGACGCATCGGTGCTGCCGGTGCGTGCCGCCGCCCGCGCGTCCTGGAACTATCGGTTGCACGACGACACCGACCTCGCGCCCACGGTCACCTACGACCTGAACCGCCTGCAGCAGCTGACGACGAAGGAACAGTTCTGCGTCACGTTGAACCCGGCGGGCGACATTGACGCCAGCACGGTCATCCGCCGCATGTCGTACGCGCATCCGCTGTTCGACCACGCCGCCATCCGCGCCCAGGGGCGCTGGGCCGAGGTGAGTGGCACGCACCGGACCCACTACTGCGGTGCCTACTGGTTCTACGGCTTCCACGAGGATGGCCTGCGCTCGGCGCTGCGCGTTGCGAGCGCGCTCGGAGTGGAGTGGTAACGCGGCGGCTGCGGCCGGGCGTCTACACGGGGTGGCTCCGTCATCGGCGGACCGAGCCGGTGGCGCACGCGTTCACGTACCCGTTGTTCATGGTGCTGCTGGACATCGACCGGATTCCGCACCTGATGTCAGCCTCGCCGTTCACCAGCCACAACCGCTGGAACTGGGCGTCGTTCCACGACGCCGATCACTTCGGCGACCGCGCGGTACCGCTGCGTGAGCGGCTGTCGCGCGACGCCGCCGCCCACGGTCTGTCGCTGCCCGACGGGCCGGTGTTTCTGCTGACCAACCTGCGGTATCTGGGCTACTGCTTCAATCCGGTGTCGTTCTTCTACTGTCACGACACCGAGGGGCAGCTCCGGCTGGTTCTGGCCGAGGTGAACAACACCTTCGGTGGGTCGCACAACTACTGGCTGTCGCCAGAGGACGTCGGCGGACTCGCGACAGCACCGTCAACCTCCAGGTTCCGCGCCTCGGCCGCCAAGTCGTTCTACGTGTCTCCGTTCATGCCGGCGGAGATGCAGTACGCCTTTGCGTTCTCCGAGCCCGGCTCGACGCTGGTGGCGCACATGGCGCTCGAGCAGGACGGCGGCTCGCCGACGCGCCACCGTTTCGACGCGACGCTCAGCCTGCAGTTCACGCCGTGGTCGCACGGCGAGATCACCCGCGCGTTGTTCAGGCACCCCGCCATGACCGTGAAGGTGATGGCGGGCATTCACTGGGAGGCACTGAAGCTCTGGGCGAAGGGGCTTGCCGTCGTGCCGCGCCCTTCTCCAGACGGTGTGTTTCCGGACACTGCCGCGCCCGAGCCGGGCGCGGCCACGAGCAGATCATGACCATCATCGATACGCTGGCCAGGAAGGTGTTGCTGTCGCGTCTTCCCGATGTGCAAGGCGGGACGCTGAACCTGCTGAACGAGTCGGGCCTCTCCCGCTACGGCGACCGCACGCGCCGCACCTGGAAGCCCGGCACCGACCCGCTCGACGCCACCATCGTCGTGCACGACGACGCCTTCTATCGGCGGGCGCTGCTCGGGTCTGACGTCGGCATCGGCGAGTCGTACATGGCCGGCGAGTGGAGCAGTCCGGACCTGGTGACGTTGACGCGGCTGATGATTCGCAATGCCGCGCTCATCGAGCAGAAGGGCGGCGTGCTGCGCGACGTGGTGCGCTTTGTCGGGAGTGTGACGCGCCGCCTGCGCGACAACAGCCTCACGGGCAGCCGGAAGCACATTCGCGAGCACTACGATCTTGGCAACGATTTCTTCCGGCTGTTCCTCGATGGCCAGCACCTGATGTACTCGTCGGCCTACTACGAAACCGGGCGTGAAACGCTCGAGCAGGCGCAGGGAAAGAAGCTCGACGCGATCTGCCGGAAGCTGAATCTCGGTCCTGGCGATCATGTGCTCGAGATCGGCACCGGCTGGGGCGGCTTCGCCGTGTGGGCGGCGACGCGCTACGGCTGCCGCGTCACCACGACGACGATCAGCGAGGAACAGTACCGGCATGCCTGCGACTGGGCGTCGCGGCTCGGCGACGCCGGGTCACGCATCACCGTCCTGCTCACCGACTACCGTCAGCTCGAAGGGCAGTTCGACAAGGTCGTCAGCATCGAGATGTTCGAGGCGGTGGGGCTCAACCACTACGACGAGTACTTCAGCGCGGTCGAGCGGTTGCTGAAGCCGAGCGGCTCGATGCTGATGCAGGCGATCACGGTGGACGAACAGCATTTCCCGCATTACCACGGCCAGCCGGACTGGATCGAGAAGTACATCTTTCCCGGCGGCGAACTGGCGTCGATCGGAAAGATCCTCGAGTCGCTGGCACGGGTGACGTCGATGTCGCTGTACCACGCCGAGAACTTCGGCACCCACTACGCGCGGACGCTGCGGGAGTGGCGCGGACGCTACCACGCCGAGCTCGAGCGCGTGCGTGCGCTCGGCTTCCCCAACCAGTTTCTTCGCATGTGGGACCTGTACTTCGCGTTCTGCGAAGCGGCGTTCCTCGAACGGCACACCGGCGTGTTCCAGATCGTGTTGAACAAGAACTACAGCGGCACGCTGCACTTCAACGAGCCGTGGGGATGTGTGGCGGACGATGCCACCGCCGCCGTGGCGTAAGAGGCATGACTTGCAGGGCGTAGCTGCCGGCCTTCAGGCCGGCCTTGTCGCGCACCTGCAGGTGCGCGGCTACGACAGGCCGGGTTAGTGGACGCTCCCGGACTCCTGCTCGGCGCAGTGCTGGCAGCTCGAGTCGTCGTCCGCCATCCACTCGGGTGGGTTGATCCGGCCGCAGAAGGCGCACGTGCGGTACCGCGCGCGGCGCGTGGCGCAGGCACCCTTGATAAGGTCGCCTACGACACTCATCAACTGCGACTCCGGTAACCGCCGCCATTTCGCCATGCCGACACGCCGCGGCCGCACGACGGGCGAGCAGGGCGTCTCCCACCGGATCGCGTACTCGTCGACGAACACCGCGGTGTCGGTCAGCCTGACGATGACCTCCGAGGGCGACCCGGCGGTGAAGATCATCACACCGTCCACTTCTTCCTGGGTGAACGGTGCCGGCAGGTGCGTGCTGATGAATGCCAGCAGCTGTTCGTAGTGCTCCGCCACGCTCATGACGGGGATTCCTGCGCCGTGTGCGTCATGCCCTCATTCTCGCACCGCGTGAGCCCTACCGGGCGCTTGTGATGGCCTGGTAGGTCAACGTCTGGAACGGGGTGGCGGCGGGCGAGCCCGGGTAGCGCTGCACCATCATCACCCCAACCAGCTTCTCCTTCGGATCGACGAAGAAGTAGGTGCCGAGGATGCCGCTCCAGCCGTACATCCCCACCGAGCCTGGCTGCTGGGTGGCGCCGACGTCGCTCGTGATCTTGAATCCGAGTCCCCACTGCGCGCCGGCACCGAGGATCGGCGTGCTGGCGAGGTTCAGGTCGAGCGTGTGGCTGATGGTCATCAGCTCCACGGTCTTCGGGCCGAGCAGCCGTACGCCGTCGAGGATGCCGCCGTTGGCCAGCATCTGCGCGAAGCGCGTGTAGTCGTTGACGTTCGACACCAGGCCCGCACCGCCGGAGAAGTACGCCTTGCCGGTCTTGAAGTTGTCCGGGGCGAAGTGGGTGTTGCCGAACGACTCGGTGCTCCGCATCGGGCGCACCGCGCCCGCGCCGTCGGGCGTGTAGACCGTGGCCAGCCGAGCCCACTTCGCATCGGCGACATCGAAGCCGGTGTCGTTCATCTTCAATGGCCCGAAGATGCGCTCACTGAAGAAGCGGTCGAGTGGCATGCCGGACGCCACTTCCACCACGCGGCCGAGGACGTCGGTGCTGAGGCTGTAGTGCCAGTCGGTGCCAGGCTCGCTTACCAGCGGCGCACTGGCCAGCCGGCCGACGTTCTCCTCGAGCGTGCCCTCGACCAGGCCGAGGCCGTCAGCCACGCCGCCGGTGCGGTACGCATTACCGACAGGGCCATTGTCGAGGAAGCCGTAGGTGAGGCCGGAGCGATGGGTGAGCAGGTCGCGCACCGTCACCTGCCGACGCGCAGGCGTAAACTCTGCGCCCTGGGCGCTGCGCGACATGACCTTCATCTCGCGGAACGCGGGGATGAACTTCGAGATCGGGTCGGTCAGCGACAGCTTGCCTTCCTCGAACAGCATCATGGCGGCGACGCTGGTGACCGGCTTCGACATCGACATGATGCGGAAGAGCGAGTCGGTGCGCAGCGGCGTGCGCTGGTCGGCGTCGAGAAAGCCGAAGGTCTGGAGATCGACCATCTTGCCGTCACGTGCCACAAGGGTGACAACACCGCCGACCTGGTGCGTATCGACCAGCGCCTGCATCGCCGCATGCATCCGGTTCAGGCGATCGGTCGACATGCCAACCGATTCGGGTGTGGCCTTCGGCAGCGGCTGCGCAATGGCGCCAGGCGCGACGAGCAGCAACGAGAGACAGAGCAGGACGAAAGAGCGACGCATCACGGGAGTAGCCTCGTTGAAGGTGATCGTTATCGGACCGCGAAGACCCACACGGTGCCGCCCTCCGGCACCTCGGGATACTGGCCGGGTCGCAGCGTGTTCAGGCGCCCCTGCATCGAACGGGAATCGACACCCCAGCCCGACTGGACTGCCACGTATTGCACACCGTCGACGGTAAAGGTGGACGGCTGCCCAATCACGCCCGAGCTGGTCGGGAACTCCCAGAGCACCGCGCCGGTCTTGGCGTCGAACGCCCGGAACCGCCGGTCGTTGGTGCCGCCCGAGAACACCAGGCCGCCGGCCGTCGTCAGCATCGGGCCCCAGGTGGGCGAGTCCGGGAAGGTGTGCGTCCACACGCGGGTGTGGGTGTCGACGTTCCACGCCTGCACCTCACCGATGTGATCGGCGCCGGGCGCGATCATCAGTTCGGTGGTGGCGCCGACGAAGGAACTGCCTGGCGAATAGGGCACCTCACGGCCTGTGATGGCGCTGCACAAGTTCTCGTTCGCCGGGATGTAGATCATCCGAGTGTCGGGGTTGAAGGCGATGGGCGGCCAGTTCTTGCCGCCCCAGAACGATGGACAGAACTCCGCCCGCTTGCCGGTGCCCGGCTTGTGCGCCGAGTCGACATCGGCTCGGCCCGTCTTCGGATCGACGCCGCGGAAGACGTTCTGCTTCACGAAGGGCTGCGCGTCGACGAAGCGGATCGGACCGTCGGTGCGCTCGAGGAACCACATGTAGCCGTCGCGGGCGATGTTGACGAGTCCCTTCACCGCGCGGCCGTTGCGCTGGAAATCGATCAGCAATGGCGGCGACACCTCGTCCCAGTCCCACGATTCGTTCGGGTCGTACTGGTGGTGTCCCTTGATGGTGCCGGTGGTGACGTCGATCGCGATCGTCGACGAGGTGTAGAGGTTGTCGCCTGGGCGCTGGTCGCCCATCCACGGGCCGCCGTTGCCGGTGCCGAAGTAGGCGAGCCTGGTGGCGGGGTCGTAGTTCGCGGTCACCCAGATGGAGCCGCCGCCGGTCTTCCACTGGTCGCCCGTGGGCCAGGTCTCGCTGCCGGGTTCGCCAGGGGCCGGGACGGTGAAGACCTTCCACAACTGCTTGCCGGTGTCAGGGTCGTACGCCGCGACGAACCCGCGCACACCGAGTTCGCCGCCCGAGGTGCCGACAATCACCTTGCCGTCGGCGACGAGCGGTGCCATCGACATGTAGTAGCCGTTGCGGTTGTTCTCGACCTCGGCGGACCACACTTCCTTGCCGGTCTTCGCGTCGAGCGCCACCAGCACGGCCTCGGCCCTGGCGAAGAACACCTTGTCGCCGTACAGCGCGACGCCGCGGCTGGTGCGGTGCAGGGTGATGGCGTCTGGCGGCGGCGTGTTGACATAGCGCCACAGCAGCAACCCGGTCTTCGCGTCGAGCGCCAGCACCTGGTTGCCGGGCGTCGCCACGAACATCACGCCGTTGTTCACGAGCGGTGTCGCCTCGTGGCCGCTGGTGTTGCCCGTGGCGAACGACCAGACCGGCTGCAGCCGCGACACGTTGGC
>JBKJMH010000008.1:0-39262 GCA_046596625.1 Vicinamibacterales bacterium
CGAATCTTGCCGGTCGGGTCGATGGCGATGACCTTGACCAGAATCTGTTCGCCTTCCTTCAGTTCGTCGCGCACGTCCTTCACGCGGTGGTTCGCGATTTCGGACACGTGCAGCAGACCGTCCGTGCCGGCCATGATCTCGACGAAGGCACCGAAGTCGGTGATGCGCTGGACCTTGCCGAGGTAGGTCTTGTTGAGTTCGGGCGTGGCCGTGAGTTCCTGGATGATCGAGATGGCCCGCTGCGCCGAGGCGCCGTCGGAAGACGCCACGTTCACGCGGCCGTCGTCTTCCACGTCGATCTTCACGCCGGTGCGCTCGATGATGCTGCGGATCATCTTGCCACCCGGCCCGATGACGTCGCGGATCTTGTCCACCGGAATCTTGATGGTGACGATGCGCGGCGCGTGCTGCGAGATGTTCTCGCGGTGCGCGGCCAGTGCGTCGGCCATGATGCCGAGGATGTGCATGCGGCCCTGACGGGCCTGCTCGAGCGCCTTGCGCATCACCTGCGTCGGGACACCGGACAGCTTGATGTCCATCTGCAGGGCGGTGATGCCCTCGGCGGTACCGGCAACCTTGAAGTCCATGTCGCCGTAGTGGTCTTCAGCGCCGGCGATGTCGGAGAGCACCGCGAACTTGCCGCTGGCTTCGTCCATCACCAGGCCCATCGCGATACCGGCTACCGGCGCCTTGAGCGGCACACCGGCGTCCATCATCGCGAGCGAGGCACCGCACACCGACGCCATCGAGGACGAACCGTTCGACTCGAGGATGTCGGAGACGACACGCACCGTGTAGGGGAAGTGCTCCTCACCGGGGATCATGCCGGCGACCGCGCGTTCCGCGAGCGCGCCGTGGCCGATCTCGCGGCGACCCGGACCCGTCATGCGACCAACCTCACCGACCGAGAACGGCGGGAAGTTGTAGTGCAGCATGAAGTTCTTCCAGGTTTCGCCTTCGAACGTCTCGATCTTCTGCGCGTCGTCGGCAGTGCCGAGCGTGCAGGTGACGAGCGCCTGCGTTTCGCCACGCGTGAACACGGCCGAACCGTGGGTGCGCGGCAGCACGCTGGTCTCGATCCAGATCGGGCGGACTTCGTCGAGCTTGCGGCCGTCCAGACGGACGTTGTTGTTCAGGATCTCGTCGTAGAGGACTTTTTCCTTGAGGTGCTTGGCGACGATCTTCGCGTCGGCACGCTGAGCAGGCTGGTCCGCCGGGTAGGAGTCGACGAGTTCGGCGATGACCTTGTCCGTCGTCGCGTAGTTTTCGAGCTTGTCGTGGATGCGCATCGCGGCGGTGAGCTTGCCGAGAAGCTTGTCCTCGACATCTTTCGCGAACGCGGCGTCCACCGTCTTCGAGGTGACGGTCGCCTTTGCCTTGCCGACTTCGGCAGCCATCTCGTCGATCGCGGCGACCAGCTGCTTGATGGCAGCGTGCGCGGCTTCGAGTGCCTCGACGACCTGCTCCTCGGTCACTTCCTTCGCGCCGGCTTCGACCATCACCAGGCCGTCCTTGCTGCCGGCTACGATGATGTCGAGCTTACTGACCTTGCGCTGTTCGAAGGTGGGGTTGATCAGGTACTGCCCGTCAACCAGGCCGACGCGGACGCCGGCAATGGTCTTCTGGAACGGGACATCGGACAGCGCCAGTGCCGCCGACGCACCGGTGATGGCGAGCACGTCGGTGTCGTTCGCCGCGTCAGCGGACAGGACGAGCGCGATGATCTGCGTCTCGAAGCGCCACCCAGCCGGGAAGAGCGGGCGGATCGGACGGTCGATCATGCGGCTGGTGAGCACTTCCTTTTCGGCAGGCTTACCCTCGCGCTTGAAGAAGCCGCCCGGGATGCGTCCCGACGCATACGTATATTCGCGGTAATCGACGGTCAGCGGCAGGAAGTCGACGTCGCGGGGGCTGTTTGCCCGGCACGCGGTGACGAGGACGACTGAGTCGCCTGACCTGACGATGATCGAGCCGCCGGCCTGCTTGGCCAGCTTGCCGGTTTCGAATCTGATGGAGCTCTGGCCGACTGAAACTTCGCGCGTTGTCATAGATCGCACATCTCTCGTGAAAACTGTGGTGAGAAGGGAAGCGCGAACCGCGTCACTTGCGGATGTTCAGCCGCTTGATGAGGTCCGAGTAGCGCTTGACGTCCTTCGACTTGACGTAATCGAGAAGGCGGCGACGGCGGCCGACGAGCATCAACAGACCGCGACGGGAGTGATGATCCTTCGCGTGGGTCTTGAAGTGCTCGGTAAGGTAGGTGATGCGCTCGGTGAGGATGGCGACCTGGACTTCCGGGGAGCCGGTGTCAACGTCGTGCGTCTTGTAGGAGCCGATCAACTCGGTCTTGCGATCTTTCGAAAGTGCCACTGTGCGTCCTCCACGTGCGCCCCAGTGCCCGTCATCGGGACCGGATCCGCCGTCTGTCTGAAATTCCGTTAGTCGAACAAGCTCAACATGTTACTACAACAGCACAACCGCCGGATGCAAAAGGCCTGGTGCATCTGACGCCTCGGCCATGGCCACCAGTTGCCCGGACGGACCGAGCAACCTGACGACCCGCGCGGGCACCGCCGTCGCAGCCATCACTCCAGCGGCGAAGCCGGCGCTAGCATCGCCCGGCCCGAGATTCTTCCCGAACCGCACGTGTGCCACGCCCCCCTCGGTGAGGGTGACGGCCGGCAGGTTGGTCAGCATCTCGTCGAGCGGCACGAGGGCCGTGGCGCCCGCACCCGCTTCGATTCGATCGAGCGGGACCGCCCTGTCCAGGCCGACGCCGGCGGCTTCGGTCCGCCGCAGCGCCGTCAGGTGAGCGCCGGTGCCGACGGCGGCGCCGAGGTCGACGGCGAGTGAACGGATATAGAAGCCTGCCGAGCAGCGGACCGACACGCGCACGAGGTCGTCGGAGACGTCGAGCAACTCGATCGCGTACGCGGTGACCTCGACCGGGTCTGGCAATGGGGCCACGGCGTCGTGATCAGCCGGTGTCTCGGTCGCGTCTACCGCAGCCGCGGCGTTCGCGCGGGCCTTGCGTGCCAGGGCGTAGCTGCGGCGGCCGGCAATCTTTTTGGCCGAGAACGCCGGGGGCTGCTGGAGGAACGTGCCGCGAAAACGGTCGAGCGCGGCTTCGATGGTGGCGTGGTCCGGCCACGGGCCGGCGTACGGCGCGCCGACGGGCACGCCGAGCGCATCGCCGCTGTCGGTGTTCAGGCCGAGGCGAATCGTGGCGTCGTAGGCCTTGTCGCCGCCGATAAAGCGGGCCAGGCGTGTGGCGCGGCCGACGACGAGCGCCAGGACCCCGCTCGCCATCGGGTCGAGCGTGCCGGTGTGCCCGATGCGCTTCTCTCGCAGGGCGCGCCGAACGCGAGCGACGATGTCATGCGAGGTCGGGCCTGACGGCTTGTCAACGAGAAGCAGGCCGTCCATCAATCGCCTGCTCGATCTTGTCGAGAAACACCTTCTGCAACGCGTCGATGGCGCCGTTCACGGAGCAGCCTGCGGCGTTCTTGTGGCCGCCGCCACCGAACTCCTTCGCGACCGCGCCGATGTCGATGTCGCCCTTCGACCGCATGCTGACGCGGTAGTCGTCGCCTTCGGCCTGCTTGAAAAAGACCACCGACTGGATCTCCTTCACGGTCAACGGCAGGTTGATCAGCCCTTCGGTATCTTCGTAGGTGCCGCCAGCCGAACGCGCCATCTCATGGTCGAGATAGACAATGGCGATCCGGCCCGACGGGTCGATCTGCATTGCGCTCAGCACCGCACCGAACAGCTTCAGGCGGCCCATGTTGTTGCTGTCGTAGACGCTGCGTGCCACCGCCACCGGATCGACGCCCGCCTCGAGCAGCTGCTTGCAGATGTCGAACGTGCGGGGCGAGATGCTCGAGTAGTGGAACGAGCCGGTGTCGGTGAGGATGGCGAGGTAGATGTGCGTCGCGATTTCCTTCGTCATCGGCACGCCGAGCGCGTGCACCAGGTCGAAGACCATCTCGCCGCACGCCGCAGCCGACTCGTCGAACCAGTTCACGGCGCCGTAGTTCGTGTTGCCTGGATGGTGGTCGATGTTGATGACGAAGTAGTTGCCGAGGCCGCCGACGCCTGGCCGCGCCAGGTCGCCGCACTCCATGATCACGGCGGCGTCGAAGTCGCCAGACACCTGGTCGGCAATCTTGATGTCCGGCACACCCGGAAAGGTCATGAGCGGCGGCGGCGCGGCGTCCTTGTTGACGATCACCACGTCCTTGCCGAGCGCGCGCACGGCGTAGGCGAACGCCAGCTGCGACCCGATCGAGTCGCCGTCGGGTCGTGAATGCGACGAGACGACGAAACGCTGGCGCTGGCGGACGGCGTCGACGATCTGCTGAAAGGCGGTGGTGTCGTTACTCATCGGACTCCGCGTCACTCGGGTGGGGCGTATGCAGTTCGTTCAGGATCTGCTCGATGCGGTCCTGGCCGGCGATCGACCCATCGTAGATGAACTTGAATTCTGGCGCCCGCTTCAGGCGCAGCCGCGCGCCGATCTGGCGGCGCAGGAACGGCGCGACGCGCTCGAGCGCACGCGCCGTGTTCGCACGGGCCTTCTCGTCGCCGAGGGCGGTGTACATCACCCGGGCCTGCTGCAGGTCAGGGCTGACATGCACGCGCGTCAGTGTGACGAAGCCGATGCCGGGGTCGTGGACCTCGCGCGACAGCAACGTTGCGAGTTCGCTCCGCAACTGGTCGGCGACACGATCGGGACGGGAACCTTGGGACATGACTGGAAATGCTAACGCAAATGGCCAATCACGACAGGGAAAGGCCTGGGGAGCCAGGTGAGGCACTCGAACTCGGAGCGGGCGATGCGCCACCCGGCCAGCAGGCTGGCCAGGTGGACGCAGGGAGGCTGGACGGCGCTACGCGGTGATGACGATGCGCTCCATCGTGAAGACTTCGATCACGTCGCCCACCCGGAGGTCGTTGTATTTGTCGAAGCCGATGCCGCACTCGAAGCCGGTTTTCACTTCGCCGACGTCGTCCTTGAAGCGACGGAGCGAGCCGATCTTGCCTTCGAAGACGACGACGTTGTCGCGCAGGAGTCGCGCCTGCGAGTCGCCGGAGCGGGTGATACGCCCCTCCGTGACCATGCAGCCGGCGATCGTGCCGAATTTCGGCACCTTGAAGATGTCGCGCACCTGGGCCACGCCGATGCGGAGCTCCTTGAAGGTGGGCTCGAGCAGGCCGACCATGGCCTTCTTCATCTCGTCGGTGACGTTGTAGATGATCGAGTGCTGGCGGATATCGACACCTTCGCGGTTCGCCACCGACTCGGCATTGCGATCGGGCCGGACGTTGAACGCGATGATGATGGCCTTCGAGGCCGTGCCGAGCAGCACGTCCGACTCGGTGACCGCACCGACGCCGGAGTGGATGATGCGAATCTTCACCTTGTCGTCGGACAGCTTGGCCAGCGTGTCGGCCAGCACTTCGGCCGAACCCTGCACGTCCGCCTTGATGATGATCGGCAGTTCCTTCATGCCGCCTTCGGCGATCTGCGCCTGCAGCGACTCGAGGGTAAGACGGCCGCCCTTCGCGCCGAGCGCACGATTCTTCGCCTGCTCCTCACGGAACGCGGCGATCTGGCGCGCCTTGGCGGCTTCCGCCACCTGGAACACGTCACCAGGCTGCGGCAGGCCGGTCAGGCCGAGCACTTCGACCGGCGTGGACGGACCGGCCGTCTTGGTCGGACGGCCGCGGTCGTCGATGAGCGCGCGCACGCGCCCGACGATCGGACCCGCAATGAACGTGTCGCCGACGCTGAGGGTGCCGTCCTGCACGAGGACGGTGGCCACCGGGCCGCGTCCCTTGTCGAGCTTGGCTTCGAGCACGGTGCCCGACGCCGAGCGCTTTGGATTGGCCTTCAGCTCGAGGATTTCGCTGACGAGCAGGATCATCTCGAGCAGCGAGTCGATGTTGGTCCGTTTCTTCGCCGAGACCTCGACCGTGACCGTCTTGCCGCCCCATTCTTCCGGCATGAGGTCGAGCTCGGTGAGCTCGCGCTTCACGCGTTCGGTATTGGCGCCCGGCTTGTCGATCTTGTTGATCGCCACGATGATCGGCACGTTCGCCGCCTTCGCGTGATCGATGGCCTCGCGCGTCTGCGGCATGACGCCGTCGTCAGCCGCCACCACCAGGACCACGACGTCCGTGACCTTGGCGCCGCGAGCGCGCATGAGAGTGAACGCCTCGTGGCCAGGGGTATCCAGGAACACGATGTTCTTGCTGTTGATCGTGACGTGATACGCCCCGATGTGCTGCGTGATGCCGCCGGCTTCGCGTTCCGCAACGCGGGCCTGACGAATGGCATCGAGCAGGCTCGTCTTGCCGTGGTCGACGTGACCCATGACCGTGACGACCGGCGCGCGCATGACGATGTCGGCGGCGTTTGCGGTGCCGGCATCCACCTGAATCAGCTCTTCTTCGAAGCTGCGCATCTGAACGTCGGCGCCGAACTCCCTGGCGAGCATCGAGGCGGTCTCGGTGTCGAGGGTGGAGTTGATGGTCATCATCAAGCGCTTCATCAGCAGCTTGGCGAGGACATCTTTCACGCGCAGATCGAGCTTATCCGCCAGATCCTTCACCGTCATGCCCTCGGCGAGCGTGATGGTGCGGGTGACCGGCGGCGGCGCGGCAGGGGCCGACGGGGCCGACGGCCGCGAGTCGCGACGCGGACCTGACGACGAACGGCTGCCGCCCATCGGCGGACGATGTCCGAACGGCGGCCGAGACGGCATGCCGGGACGCTGCGGATACTGTCCCTGTCCTGGTCGCGGCGGCGCGCCGGGCATGCCAGGCCGGGCCGGCTGTCCGGGCAGCGGACGAGGCCCGCCCAGGGGCGGACGAGGACCAGCGGGGCCCGAGTACGGTGGACGCACGCCCATCGGCGGACGCTGACCGGGAACACCCGGACGTGCGCCGGGCGCGCCGGGCTGCGTGGAGCCTGCCGGACGAGCGGGATTTGCCACGGCCGGACGATCCGGCGGGCGGACGAGGGGCCGCGGCAGCATGCGCGGCACCGGATTGGGAGACAGCGGCGGCGTCATCGGAGGCGGCGTGTCTTCGATTCGCAGCCGGTTCTTCGGCGGCACGATGCGGCCCACCGGACGGGTCACCACCGGCGCGGCTGCGGGCGCAGGCGCCGCAGCCATGTGGCCCGCAGGCGGTGCGGCCGCGGGCGCCGACGACCGCTCGACGGCAACAGGTTCCGGAGTTGCCGCTACCGGCGCAATCTCCGCAGGCGGAGCAGCTACGGCTTGGGGCACAACGTTCGGCTCTTGAATGGGATGGGCGTGCACGGGTTCCGGCTCGGCATGGACGACCGGCTCGGGCTGATGCGCCTCTGCGACGGGCGCGTGTTCGACGTCGTGCACCACGGCCTCGGGCGCGTGCTCGTGCGCAGCGTCGTGCGCGTGGGCCTCGACATGGTGCGGCTCGGCGTGATGGGGCTCGTGGTGGCCGGACGTCTCGTGCCAGTGCTCCTCGTGAGCCTCCACGCCGGGCGCGTGCGCCACCTTGGCCGTCTTCACGAGACGCGGCGGCGGCAGCGGGGGCGCGGTCGGCTTTGCCGGTTCAGGAGCCTTCCTGCCGAGGGTCGGCTTCTTGAACCCGCCCCCCTTCTGCACCGGTGTTTCCGAGAAAATATCGCCGGTCGGCAACGTGATGTTCCGCTGCTTTGCGAGACGGTCGACGAATTGTCGGGCCACGACTTCCTCAATCGTGCTCGACGCGCTCTTGACCTCGATGCCGTGATCGCGCTTCAGGAGCGCCGTCACTTCCTGGCTGGTGGTCGCGAGCAGCTCCGCAACCTTGTAAATCCGAACAGTTGCCAACGGTTTACCTCAACTCTAAATGCGATCGAGCTATTCAGCGCTCTCGCTCTGAGCGCCTTCGCCCGGGTCGCCTTCGCTCGAGACAGCCTCGCCCCTTGCGGCGGCGAGGATCTTCTCGGCGGTCTTGCCCCCGACTCCGGGGATTTCCGACAGCTGCTCGATAGTCGCGGCAGCTACTGCGTCGGCGGTGTCCAGGCCGGCCTCGACCAGCCTGCGCACGGTGCGGTCGCCGATACCCTCGAGCGTGTACGGAAGCGGCGTGTCGTTGCCAGCCTCGTCCGCGCCCTCGGCCTGATCGTCGCTGCCCGCCTCGAGCTCGCCGAACTGCGCCTCGACCTCTCGACGCTTTTCTTCTTCGCTCTTGATGTCGATGCGCCAGCCGGTCAGCTTGGCGGCCAGGCGAACGTTCTGGCCCTTCTTGCCGATGGCCAGTGAAAGCTGCTTGTCCTCGACGACCACTTCCATGACCCGGCCGCCGTCGTCGACGATCGACACTCGCTGGACCTTGGCCGGGCTGAGCGCGTTGGTGACGAACGCAATCGGGTCGTCCGAGTACTCGACGATGTCGATCTTCTCGCCGCGTAGCTCGCGAATGATGGCCTGAACGCGTGTGCCCTTCATGCCGACGCAGGCGCCAACCGGGTCGACGTCGCGTTCGCGCGAGTAGACCGCGACCTTGGCGCGGTCGCCCGCTTCACGCACAGCGCCGCGAATCATCACGGTGCCATCGTAGATTTCCGGAACTTCCTGTTCGAACAGCTTGATGAGCAGGGCCGGGTCGGTGCGTGACAGCTCGATCTGCGGGCCCTTGGCGCTGCGGTTCACGCGCTTGATGACGGCGCGCAGGCGGTCCTGCGGCGAATAGCTCTCGGCGCGGGATTGTTCCTTGCGCGGCAGCACGGCTTCGATCCGGCCGAGCTCGACGATGATGTCGCCGTTCTCGAAGCGCTTGACGATGCCGTTCTTGACGTCGCCGATCTGCTGGTTGAACTCGGCGAACACGTTCTCGCGTTCGGCCTCGCGCACCTTCTGGAAGATGACCTGCTTGGCGGTCTGTGCGGCGATGCGGCCGAGGTCCTCGGTTGGGCGGGGGAACTCGACTTCCATGTCCACTTCGGCCTCGTCGCCGTACAGGGTGTGCGCTTCCTCGAGGGACATCTCGGTCGCGGCGTTCGTGACCTCCGCGACAATCCGCTTCACCGCGACGAGCTCCATGGCTCCCGTCTCGGTGTTGAACCGGGCGCGCATGTTCTCGTTCTTGTAGCGCTTGCGCGCGGCGGTCTCGATGGCGTCCTGGAGGGCCGTGATGATCACCTCCGGGTCGACGCCCTTTTCCTTCGAGAGTGCTTCGATGGTCTGCTGCAGCGGATTAGCCATTGTCTAAAATTCCACTTCCAGATTCGCTCGCGTCACGAGCCCGAGCGGCACCCGGTGTTGCCGGCCATCGTCGCCATCGATCAGCGCGCTGTCGGCATCCACACCGGCAAGCCGCCCCCTGAAGAACGTCTGCCCGTCAACCGCTTCCCGCATCACGACCTTGGCGCGACGTCCGGTAAAGCGTTCAAAATCGGTCCGGCCCCTGAGTGGGCGATCGAGTCCCGGCGACGACACCTCCAAGGTGTAGGCGACCGGGATGAAGTCCTCCACGTCGAGCAGCGCACTCAAGTCGCGGCTGACATGCGAACAATCCTGGACGCTCACGCACTCCTCGGCGGTCGCGGCCGGTCCGGGGCGGTCGATCTGCACCCGGAGCACCATGCTGTATTCCTCACGGCGGAACTGCACATCGAAGAGTTCGAGCCCGTGAGTGGCCGCCACTCGCGTGGCCGCGTCCTTCACTTGTTCAACGATGCTAGCCACGCCCCGCATTTCAGGGTCCTGAAACAAAAAAAGCGGGCACTCCGCCCGCTTCGGTCCTGCAACCAAAGCTCCGAACACCAAAGTATAGCACGCGGAATATGCGGCCCCGTGGGGGGTTCAGGCGGCTCACAGGCTTCGGGCTCCGGTCTTCAGGCTCCAGCCAAGAGCCTTCCGGACCGGCCCGACCTGCCGGGCCCGCCCGACCCGTGTCTCACCCGATCGGCCTGACGAGCAGGTCGTAGTCGCGAGCGCCGACGACTTCCACCTCGACAAAATCACCGGCGCGATACGCCGAGGGGTCGCACTCGGTGAGATAGACCGAGGCATCGATGTCCGGCGCCTGGGTGGCGAGCCTGCCGCGCAGCACCAGCTCGTGGTCCGATGCCGGTCCGTCGATCACAATCCGGTGGCGCTGCCCGATGCGCTGCTTCTGCCGCGCCTTCACCAGCTTCTTCTGCAGCCGCATCACTATGTTCCGCCGCGCCGTCTTCACCTTCTCCGGCACGTCGTTCTCGAGCCCGAACGCCGACGTGCCTTCTTCGTGCGAATAGGTGAAGACGCCGACATGGTCGAACGCATGGTCGGTGATGAACTGGCAGAGCTCGGCGACATCGGCGTCAGTCTCCCCCGGGAAGCCGACGATGAAGGTGGTCCTGAAGGAGACGCCCGGCACGCGCGCCCGAATGCGGTTCAGCAGCTGGTCGTACTTCTGCCGCGTCCCCGGACGCTTCATCCGCTTGAGCACCGGGTTCGACGCATGCTGCAGCGGCAGATCGATGTAGTTGCAGACCTTCTCGCACTCGGCCATGGCCGACAGCGTGGCGTCGTCGATCGTCGTCGGGTAGAGATAGTGGAGTCGAATCCACTCGAGCCCGTCGACCGCGTTCAACTGCCGCAGCAGGCGCGCCAGCGCGCCGCGTTCGCCGCGGTCGATGCCGTAGAACGTTGTGTCCTGCGAGATGAGCAGCAGTTCCTTGACGCCGCGCGCCGCCAGGGCCCGCGCCTCGTCGACAATCGAGTCCGCCGTGCGGCTGCGGTAGGCGCCCCGCAAAGTCGGGATGATGCAGAAGGCGCACTTGTAGTCGCACCCTTCGGCCACCTTCACGTAGGCATAGTGCCGGGGCGTGGCGAAGATCCGGGGCGTGTTGGCGTCGTAGATGTAGGTGGGCGCACCAGGGAGGTGCGGAGCGGCATCGCTCGCCGCTGGACCGTCGTGGTGGTGCTCGAGTACCGCTGCGACCGCCGGCGAAGAACCCGATCCGATGCCGGAGGCCGTGCCCGGCTCGGCGTTCTGGACTGTGGCTTCCGGGTACTTCACGGTCGGCCTGAAGAATGTCAGTGGCGACGACTGCCGCATCCCGACCCCGCCGATGGCCGCGACGATCTCCGGCACCTCGCCGGTGCCGAGCACGGCGTCGATCTCCGGAATCTCCGCCTTCAGTTCATCGCGGTAGCGCTCGGCCAGGCAGCCGGTGACGATCAGGCGTTTCGCCGAGCCATCCTTCTTGAACTGGGCCATCTCGAGAATGGTGTCGATCGACTCCTTCTTCGCCGAGTCGATGAACGCGCAGGTGTTCACCACCAGTACGTCGGCATCCGCCGGGTCCTGCGTCAGTTCGTGCCCGGCCTGCTGCGCGAGCCCGAGCATCACCTCGGAGTCCACGAGGTTCTTGGGACAGCCGAGCGAAATCATTCCAATCTTCATTCAGACAACCTGCTGCTGCCGCCGGGCTCCAACCTCGAGTCGCGTTGACGCTGAGCTAGTCGAACCCACGAAACTCTAAGCATAGCGTGTTGCCAACGTGGCGATTGCTTCCACTCTCACCCGAGTGTTCGAGGACGGCCCTGACGAAGCCTCTCCCCCCGGTTTTGATTCATGACATCGGGCTGATGGTAGAACTGCATCTCGAGCGGCCAGAACTCGCAACCGTGCTGGCCCGGGCTCGAAGCCGACCCGGCGCTCGTGCGCTCACCCAGGGCCGGGCCTTCGCCGTGCAGCCGTCCGGCTACAGTTCGGCGGCCCGCCGATCGACTCCTGAGGGTGCCGCGCCACCCACCTCGCCGGACCGCATCAGTGCGAAGCGCGCGCTGGCGGGACCGACCATCTCGAAGACGGCCACCGATGCGAGGACGACTGTCGTGACGATCGGTGCGTACGCGGGGTAGCGGCTGTTCACGGTCAGCGTCAGGCCCACGGCCAGCCCGGCCTGCGCCTGCAGTCCAAAGCCAAGGAGTTGCCGAACCGACGCCGCCAGCTTCAGGCGCCGTGCCGCCAGCGTCGCGCCCACAAGCTTGCCGCTCGCGCGGCCGACGATGTAGACAACGCCCAGCATCCCCATTGCGGGGATTCGGGACACGTCCAATTCGGCACCCGCTATCACGAAGAAGATGGCATAGAACGGCGGGTCGGTATGGGACAGTGCGCTGAAGAGATGCTGGCTTCGGTCCGCCAGGTTCACCATCGTCGCACCGACGACCAGGCTGGTGACGAGTGGCGAGAGATTGAATGCCCTCGACACACCTACGCAGAGAAGAATGGACCCGGCCAGCAGGATCAGCCTCTCGCCGCTTTCGGTGACGTGCCTCGACCAGCCCGCCAGCAGCAGACCGACCAGATACCCAAGAGCGGCAGAGCCCACCAGTTCCCATACGAACCAGAACAGCGTCCGGTAGAGCATGGCTCCGGACGAGAGCCCGTCGATGCCCGACGCGAGATCGATACCCGCAGCGACCAGGCCGAAGACCGAGATGCAGAGGAGATTGTTGACGGCGATGACCCCGAGCAGGTGGTCGGTCAGCGGGCCGGCGCTGTCGCATTCCCGAATCACCATCAGCGTCGACGCGGGGGCGGTTGCCGTGGCAATCGTCGCCAGTAGCAGAGCCACCGGCCAGGGTTGTCCGAACCACAGCGCGCCGCCACAGACCAGCAGAGCGGCCAGCGATGACTCCGTCAGTGTGATGAGCGCCACGGTACGCCCGATGCGGCGAAACAGCGTGAACTCGAACACCGACCCCACCGAGAAGAGGATCAGTCCCAGCGCCACCTCGCTCAGAATTCCGAGCGTGAGGAGGCTGTCCCTGCTCAGCCAGCCGAGCACCGACGGCCCCAGTGCGATGCCGGCCAGGATGTAGCCCGTCACCTCGGGTACCTTGAGCGACTTCACCAGGTGACCCGCGCCGAGCGCGAGCAGCAGAATGAGGCCGATCGATGTCAGTTCATTCATGGGAAGCCCCGCCTACCGAAGCAGAACGCCGATGCGACGGGTGTCGCGGGCCACTTCGAGCCAGACCGGCGACGAAGCGTTGTCGCCAAGCAGCCGGCGAACCTGCGAGGGCGGCGGCGGGTCGGCCTGATTGATTCGCACCAGCCGGTCGCCGCGCAGGAGACCGGCCGCGGCCGCCCGGCCTTCGGGTGGCACGGACTCGATTTCCGGTGTTGCCGGATCGGACGCCAGCGTCACTCCCGTGGTGCCAGCCGGTGCGTCGTCGCCGGACAGCGCCGCGGTCGGAGCCAGCGACACGGTCAGCGTGCCACGACCACGCTGGACCCTGAGGTCGAACGGCGTCCCTGCCGCTTCGGCAAGCGGTCTGGCGTCGTCGGCGCGAGTCATGGCGGTTCCGTTCAGGTGCGTGAGGATGTCACCCGGTCGCAGGCCCGCGGCGTCCGCCGGCGTGCCGTCCCAGACCTCGCGCACCAGAACACCTTCCGGGACCTTGAAGTAAGCGGCTTCCTCGGCAGACGTGGTGTCGAGGACAAGGCCCAGTCGCCCCAGGATCCTCTGCGCGGGGGTGCTGGCGAGAACCCGCAGCGCCTGAAGGCTGGCGTCGGACACGGCGACGACGCGTTGTCCGCAGGGGAGGATGATGCCGATGAAGTTGCCGTCGACGTCGAACAACCCGCCGCCCGTCATGGCGGCCGTCAGCGGCACGCTCGACGCGATCACGCGGGCGTCCGTCAGTCCACAGCGAACGGTGTCGACCTGGTGGAAATTACCGATAGCGAATGGCGTCTCGGTGTCTGTTCGCCAGACTGCCAGCAGCCAGTCTCCAGGCCGGAGCGGCCCCATTCTCCGGTGGATCGGCGTCATCCGATGTGCCATGGCGAACTGGCTGAAAGGCAACTGCGGGCCCCACACGTCGGGAGGCACCGTCATCTGCTCGGTCCGCGTGGCAATCCTCAACGGACCGCGCCCCATGGCCGTCCGGAGTGGACCCGACACCACCTGGTCGTTCGACCAGGCGATGGCCGTCATTCCTGGTCCCGACACCCGAGCGAGCGATGCCTCGACCTCGCGAGCCGTGGTCGCGAAATACTGGGTCATCTCCTCGAGGGAGCGGCGCTCGGCTCGTCTGGTGAGCTGTTCGAGGTCTGTCAGGGAAGGCACTGGCGCGGCGCTTTGCGGAATGGCCCCTGGCCGGATCAGCCACCCGCCAATCAGGATAGTTGCGGCAAGCACGGCCAGTGAGGCCACGTAGCCGGGGCGTCGCTGCCTGGGCACATCCATCCAGCAAGCATAGCGCGACCGGTGAGACAACATCGCCAGCCGCGTAGGCCCACGGGTCGCTCGGGACCGCGAGAGGCAACGAGCCGTGTTTACGGGTAGAGCCGGTACAGCATGCGTGGGTACGGGATCGTTTCCCGCACGTGTTCGAGCTTGCAGATCCACGCGACGAGCCGTTCGATGCCCATGCCGAAGCCGCCGTGCGGAACGCTGCCGTAGCGCCGCAGGTCGAGATACCACTCGAACGATTCCTGCGGCAGGCCGTGCTCCTTGATGCGCTGGAGCATCAGGTCGAGATCCGCGAGACGCTCGCCGCCACCGATGATCTCGCCGTAGCCTTCGGGTGCCAGCATGTCGACGCCGAGTGCGAGTTCCGGGCGCAGCGGGTCGGGCTTCATGTAGAACGCCTTGATCGCCGACGGGTAGCGGCTGATCATGACGGGGCGATCGTACTGCTCGGACAGTGTGGTCTCGTCCGGGCCGCCGAAGTCGCCGCCCCACTCGATGGGCAGCCCCTTGGCTTGCAGGGTCTTCACCGCCTCGTCGTAGGTGATGCGCGGGAACGGCTTGCGCACGGTCTCGAGCTTGCTGGTGTCGCGCTCGATGATCGTCAGTTCCTGCCGCCGCGTCTCCAGCACGCGCGCCACGACCGACACCACCAGGTCCTCGGCCAGATCCATCACGTCGTCCAGGTGGGCGTACGCGATCTCGGGCTCGACCATCCAGAACTCGGTGAGGTGCCGGCGGGTCTTCGACTTCTCGGCGCGGAAGGTCGGACCGAACGAGTAGACGCGGCCGAGCGCCATCGCCGTCGATTCGAGATAGAGCTGGCCGCTCTGCGTGAGGTAGGCTTTCTGGTCGTCGAAGTACTCGACGGGGAACAGCGTCGTGGTGCCCTCGCACGCCGCCGGCGTGAAGATCGGCGCGTCAGTGAGGATGAAGCCGCGCGAGTTGAAGAAGTCGCGCACGGCATTGATCACTTCATGGCGAATGCGCAGGATGGCGGTCTGGCGTTCGCTGCGAATCCACAGGTGGCGTCGATCGAGCAGGAAGTCGACGCCGTGTTCCTTCGGCGTGATGGGGAAGTCGTGCGACGCACCCACGACCTCGAGCGCCTTCACGTCGATCTCGTAGCCGCTTTTCGCGCGCGTGTCGGCGCGGGCCGTGCCGGTGACAATGACCGAGGTTTCCTGGGAAAGGTGATCGGCCGCCTTGAACATCTCGTCGCCGACGGTGGCCTTCGACATCACGCCCTGGATGAACCCGCTGCCGTCGCGCAGGATCAGGAAGTGGATCTTCCCGCTCGAGCGCCGGTTCGACAGCCACCCCTTGATGGTGACTTCCTGACCTTCGTGCTTGCCGATATCGTCGATGTAGACATGCTGCATGGTGGGTACCTGTCAGTCGCCAGTGGCAAGTCGCACGTCCTGGGCACAGGACTGCCGGCCATGTTAGCGCAGCTCTTCGACGTGCGCCGCGAGCAGCGCCTGCAGTCGCGCGAAGCGCGGATAGCGGCCCAGGTTGTCGCGCACGCTGGCCAGTGTGCGCGGCATGTACTGCGTGTATCCCGGATTGCCGCGTGCCGACGCCTGGAAGCCGAACGTGCCCAGCGCCTTGATGTTGCGCTGGACAGCCATCAGGTCGAATCGCCGGCGATAGTCGGAAGTGTCGGCGATGCCGGCAAGCCGCGTGAAATGCGCGAGAAAGCCGTCGAGCTCGTCGCCGGTGATGTCCACGTACGAGTCGCGCAGCAACGACGCCAGGTCGTACGTGTCAGGACCCATGCGCGCATCCTGGAAATCGATCATCACCAGCCGGCCACCGTGCAGCATCAGGTTCCGGCTGTGATAATCGCGGTGACAGAGCACCCGCGGTTCACTCGCCAGTTCCTCGACGATCGCCGACCATTCCGCGGCGAGCGCCTCCCGCTCGACGGGGCTCAGCCACACGCGCCGATGGCCTTCGAGAAAGTGCTGCTGGAAGAAGTTCAGCTCGAACGTGAGTTTCTCGACATCGAAAGCGAGCGTGTAGGGAACGTAGCCGTCGTTGGCGAACGCGCGCCCTCGTTGCTGCAGTTGGTAAATCAGCTCGATCGCCTCGTGGTACAGCGCGGCATGGCTGCTGACGGTGTCCGCACCGAGGTGCGACTGCAGCGTCACGTCGCCGAGGTCGTCCTGGGCGATGACGCCGAGCTCGTTCGCGTGCCCAAGGACGCGCGGCGCCGGCATCTTCATGCGCGTCAGCAACTCGGCCACGCTTGCGAACGGCAGCGAGGCGTAGTCGATGGGGCCGGTGTGCACGGCCAGCACGATCGGTGCGGCAGACGGCAACAGGATGCGGAAGTAGCGCCGGTCCGATGCATCGGGCGTCAGCGGCACGATGCGGGGCTCGAGCGCCGACAGTCCGGCGACGGCAAGATACCGGTTGATGCGCGCTGTCGTTGCCGCATCGGGGCCGGGCGTACTCATGGCTGCTCCAGGGAAAGGGGCACGGTGACGACCTCGCCGTCAGCGCCGCGCATCAGGATCTGGTGTGTGTGTCGTGCGCCGGCGCCGACCCGCACGCCGTCGGTGACGATGCAGTGGTCGAGTGCGGCTCCAGGCCCGACATGCACATCGTTCCAGACGATGGACGAGGTGACGCGCGCACCATTCGCAACCTGTGCATCCGCAGCCGTATCGAGCCCCTCGGCGCGCGCGAAGGCGTGCGACGTGTGCCAGTAGTCGGCCACGGTGCCGATGTCCCAGAAGTTGGCCTCGCACACATGCACGCGGATGCTGCCCGGGCGGGCTGCGACAAGCCGGAGGTAGACGTCGCCGACCGAGTTCGACGGCCGCCCGGCGGGCGTTCCGGCAAAGGCGTCACGATGCGCCACCTGCACACCGATAAAGTGAAACGACAGCTCGCTCGACCCGCGCGGCACGACGCCGAGCACCGCGCCGTCGCTGGCCACCCTGAGCCCGCTGTAGTGCTGCGGTTGGGTGTTGGGGATCACCGCCATCGTAACCAGTGCGCCCGCTGCGGCATGGGCGTCAAGGAGCGGTGGCAGCGCCAGGTTGGTCAGCGTGTCACCGTTGACGATGACGAAGGTGTCGGCACCGACGATGTCGAGCGCCTGGCGCGGCCCTCCGGCCGACCCGAGCACCTCCGGGTGTTCCCATGAGTACCGCGCTCGAACACCCAGACCCGAGCCATCACCGACGATGGTAGCTATCGACTCCGGCAGATGGTGCAGGTTGAGCACCACCTCCGTGATGCCCGCGTCGTGCAGCCACCGCATGATGCGGGCGACCATCGGCGTGCCGGCCACCGGGATGGCCGGTTTCGCACGCACGGTGGTCAGCGGACGCAGCCGGGTACCGAGGCCGGCGGTCAGCAGGAGCGCGTGGGTCAGCGACGGCATGGCGGGTTCAGCGCGGGAAGACCATGTCGTGTGGTTCGACGCCGCGAGCCTGGCACTCGTGCTCGTACAGCGTCCGGTAGGACGACACGACGTAGTCGGACTGGTCGCGGCCGAGCCGAGTCGCCGCCGCGGTGATGCCAGTGTCGCTGCCTTCGATCTCGACGTAGGTGCCCACGGGCGTCTCGTCGATGGCGAACAGCACGCCGTGCCCTTCGTACTCCTCGCGAAACTTCTCGTAGCGGAACGCGACCCGAAAGCCGAGCCGCTCGAGAATGGTCAGCAGCAGGATGCCGTCGTCGACGCGCGTCTCCAGTTCCTCGCGCAGTTTCATCATCGACGGTTGCGGTGCGCCCTTGAAGGTGAGGAAGCTGCGGTCTGGCTCGAGGCGGACGCGCAGGGCGCTGCGCGCTCCGGAGAGGCTGCCGTCAGCGGTGTCGAGGACGATGTCCGACTGCAGGCGCCTGGCGCGCACAAGCCTGGTCTCCAGGGCGCGGACGGCGGCGCGCGCGGCGTCCGCGGAGTCGAAGCGAAGTTTGATTTCGCGCTCGAGGGAGCCGGCCATGCCTACGTCAATCGGCCCGGGCCGCTGCAGCCGCTGAGCGACGGCCTGCCGAGCCCCTTCGCAAGGACGAGCACCTTCATCGTGCTGCCAAGGCCGCCGGGCATGACCAGGGTCTTGAACGCCTGTCGCTCACTGTCGTCGAACGACTCCAGGCGGGGACCCGCGAGCGCCATCAGGAAGTAGGTCTGGTCGATCAGGGCGAGTGTCTCGCATCCCTGCGACTGGGCCGCGGCCCGGATGCTGGTGAAGTCGACGTGCGCCGTGATGTCCTGTTCGCCGGGCGTGTCGAGCCACGCGCTGCTGCCGGCGTCGCTCTGCTGGTGCTGCCGGTAGGTGGTCAGCGTGCCGGCAGTTCGCGGTTCAGCGTAGAGCTGTGCGGCTTCGTGGCCGTAGTCGATGAGGATCATGAAGCCGCGCTGCAGGCGCCTGGCGGCATCGCGGACCCAGTCGACGGCGGCGAGGGACAGTTCAGCGCGTGCGTCGGGTGCCAGCACGATGCCGGCTGCCTCGAGCTGCGCCGCCAGCCTGGGTGACGATGGCTCGAGGTTGCGCGTGACGAGGTGGTCGCCGTCGAGCGCGACGTGCACTTCGCGTAAGCCCGCCTCCGACGCCATCACCTGATGGACCGGCATGGCATCGAGCAACTCGTTGGCGACGATGATCCCTTCGAATTCGCCGGGGAGGGTGTCGCTGCCAAGGGCCTGTTCGCTCCAGGCCGTCAGCACCTTGTGCTGGGCGGCGCGAGCGAACGCGCTGCGCTCGACCAGATGCAGGTGGGTGTGCGCGCACACCCGCGGCGCCACCTTCTTCAGGCCGCGAAGCATGGCGTGCGAGAGACGGCCGTCGCCTGCGCCGGCTTCGACCAGGGTGATCGGCGAACCCGTCGCGCCGAGCAACTGCGCCATTTCGGCGACCTGCAGCGCGAGCAGCTCGCCGAACAGCGGGCCGAGATCGACGCTGGTGACGAAGTCGCCCGTGCTCCCCGACCGTCGGGAGGCACGGGCGTAGTAGCCGAACTCGGGGTGATACAGGGCGAGGTCCATGAACGCGGCCACCGTCAGGGGGCCGCGTTCATGGATGGAGGTCCGAATCAGATCGAGCAGCACGTCGGAGGTCGCAACGCGGCTATTCCTTCCGGATGGTGAGGAAGACCTCACCGTCGCCGCGCCACACCAGGATGCGGGCAATGCGACCTGCGCCGATGCGCTGAAGCTCGCGTCCGGCGTCAGCGGCCGAGGTGACCGCCTGCCCGTTCACCGACAGGATGACGTCGCCTTCCCGCAGGATGCCTGCCGATGGACCGTTCTCGTCGACCTCGGTCACAACCGCACCGCTCTGGCCGGACGGCATCTGCAGCCGGCGCGACATCTGCGGCGTCAGGGTGCCGAGGGTCAGGCCGAAGCTGTCCTGCCCCTGCGTTTCAGGCTGGTCGCGCTCGGTGCTGCGCGTCTGGCGGGCGCCGCGCTCGGCGTCGAGGTCGAGCTCTTCGACCACCGCGCGGATCTGCTGTTCCTTACCGTTACGCATGACCGAAAGGTTCACGGATGAGCCAGGCTTGGTGGATGCGACCAGCTTCTGCAGGTCGGTCGTGTTCCGCACGGCCTTGTCGTTGAACTTCGTGATGACGTCGCCCGGCTTCACCCCGGCCTTCTCGGCAGGACCACCCGGAGCGACGCTCGAGACGAGCGCGCCGGCGCGCGACTTGAGGCCGAAGTCCTCGAAGCCGTCACGCGGAATGTTCGTCATCTGCAGGCCGATGCGGCCGCGGATCACCTTCCCCTGCATCAACTGGGGCAGCAGGTCGCGGATGGTGTTGGTCGGGACCGCGAAGCCGATGCCAATGTTCCCCTCGGCCCGGCCGTTGGTGAAGATCATCGTGTTGATACCGATGACTTCACCGCGCAGGTTGAGGAGCGGCCCCCCCGAGTTGCCCGGGTTGATGGCGGCGTCGGTCTGGATCATCTCGTTCGTGCGGCCGTCGGTCGTGAACGGGCGCGACTGCGCCGAGACGACGCCCACGGTGACCGTCCACCCCTGATTGAAGGGGTTGCCGATGGCCATGACCCAATCGCCGGCCGCCATCTGCGAGGAATCGCCGAACGTCGCCTCGGGCAGCGGGTGATTCGGCATCTGCGTCAACTGGATGAGCGCGCTGTCGGTCAGCGCGTCCTTGCCAATCAGCTTGGCCGCGTAGGTCTGGTCGTCGTCTTCACCGAACAGCGACACTTCTATTTTCGTCGCGTCATCGATGACGTGGTTGTTGGTGAGGATGAGCCCATCCTTGCTGATGATGAAGCCCGTGCCGGCGGCAACCGTGGTCTGTTCCTTCGGTGGGCGGCGAGTGCCGCCGCCGGGGGCGCCACGCTGGCCGGGGCGCTGCGGAGGCGCCTCCTGTTCGTCCGGATCCTGCTGGCCGAAGAATCGTCGTAAGAGGTCGTCGTTGCTGCCCCCGCCTCCGCCGCCGAACATCTCGGTGAGATCCTGGCCCTTGGCTTTCGACTCGGTCCGGATGTTCACCACCATCGGCTGCTGCGCCCTGGCGACGTTGCGGAAGGTCTGCGCGTCGAGCGGTCCGGTGACCGGGGCGCTGTTCATCGGCGGAATCTGCAGCGTCTGGGCGGCTGAGGCTGGCGCCATGTCAAAGCGGGACGCGAGCACCATCCCGACGGCGATCGACGATACCGCGATGAGCAGCGCGTAAAACAGGGTGGTCTTGCGGGTGGACATCGTTCCTCCGTACTACACGAGAGCGAGAATGGCTGACTGCAGGGGACCGCTCACCTCGGCCGACCCCGCGCGCATGATCATATTGATCTCGGTGCGGATGCCGAAATCAGAAAAATATACGCCTGGTTCGATTGTGAAGCCCGTGCCGGGCAGCAAACGCCTGTCGTCGTGGGTTTCGTAGTCATCCATATTGACGCCGGTGCCGTGCACTGTGTCTCCAAGGCTGTGCCCGGTGCGATGCAGGATCTGTGCTGCATAGCCCGCGTCGCGCAGCACCGTCGAGGCGGCCCGGTCAACCTCCCAGCCGCGAACCTCCTGCCCGGTCTCCGCCCGGCTCTTCACCAGCGCCACGGCGGCATCACGAGCGGCGGCCGCCGCCGCAAACGCCATCGCTTCCCGGCTCGGCACCTGCGACGAGGTGTAACCCACCCACGTGATGTCGGCGTAGACCGAACCCTGACGATCGAGTTTGCCCCACAGGTCGAGCAGAACCAGCTCATCGCGCTCGATGGCGCGGCTGCGCTCGGCCGTCGGCAGGTAATGCGGATTGCCGGCATTCTGCTGGGCCGAGACGTTCGGGTCGGAATCGGTGACCAGCCCTTCGTCACGAAACCATCCGGCCATCGCCTGCTGGATGTCGTACTCGGTGGTCGGCAGGCCCGAGCGCACCCGGCGGGCAATTTCGTCGAAGGCGCGGTCCTTGATACGGTGCAGGGCGTCGGACGCCTCGAGATGCGACGCCATCTGCGCGTCGTTCCAGATGGCGGAGAAGCGCTGGACCAGATCGCCCGACGATAGGACCTCCGCACCCGCCTCGCGGACGAGCTCGACGGTGCCGGCATCGACGCGTGAGATGTACGGAATGGCGCAGCCCGGCGAGTATTCCATCGCCACCCGCTCCACGCCGCTCAGCAGCGCTTTCAGGCCTGAGCGCAGCTCCTCGCGCCCCGCGTACTTGAAGGTGGCTCCGGGGAGGTGGGACAGCGAGTGCGGTTCGATGGCGTGCACCAGCGCGCGCGGTTCGCCGTGCGTCGGAATGAGGTAGTACCAGCGCCGCGTGGCCAGGTGGCCGCCTTGCCGCAGCACGCCAGTGATGTCGGCAGCGATCGGATTGATGCCGCGGAAGTCGTAGAGCAGCCAACCGTCGAGACCGTCAGCCGCCAGAGCGGCACGGATGGCGGGCAGATCCAAGGAGTCGGAACCGGCGCTCATAGGGCATCAGTATAGACGTGGTTTTCGTGCCCATGGCCGTCCGTCCCGCCTCGACCGGCGTCAAAATGAGCGGGTGCCGCTGGTCGGCCATCCCGCGAACCGCCCCCGGGGGCGTCCGGGACGAATCGCTATAATCCGGGTCGAGGTCAGGGATGCTAAAGAACGCACGCGTCAGGATTGCCGCAGCCTTCGTGCTGCTCGCCGGTGTCGGGCTCATGGCGGGCCAGGGACAGCCGGCGCCGCAGGAGCAGCCGTCCGCGCCCGCGCCCACCTTCAAGGCGGTCGTCGAGTACGTCGAGGTCGATGCGGTCGTCACCGACCAGCAGGGTAATTTCGTCCGCAACCTGAAGAAGGAAGACTTCCAGGTGTCGGAAGACGGCAAGCCGCAGTCGATTGCCACCTTCTCTGTGGTCGACATTCCGATCGAGCGCGCCGAGCGGCCGCTGTTTTCGACCCGGCCGATTGAACCGGACGTGCAGTCGAACGAGCGCCCCTTCGATGGCCGCGTCTACGTGATGATCCTGGACGACCTGCACGTCGACGCCCTGCGCTCGCAGCAGGTGCGGCGCTCGGCGCGCCAATTCATCGAGCGCAACCTCGGCGCCAACGACCTGATGGCGGTCGTCTATACCGGCGGCCGTTCGGCCGATGCGCAGGAATTCACCAGCAACAAGCGTTTGCTGCTCAACGCCGTCGACAAGTTCATGGGGCGCAAGCTCCAGTCGGTGACGCTCTCCCGGAACCAGCAGTACTTCCGTCAGCTCGACGGCCCTGACGCCGGCGGGCGGGTCGACGATCCGGACGACATGGAGCGCGGGCGCAACGCCACGTCGATGCTTTCGAGCCTTCGCCAGGTGGCCGAGTGGTTCGGCGGCGTCCGCGGCCGCCGCAAGACGATGCTGCTGTTCAGCGAGGGGATTGATTACGACCTCTCGGACATCATCCGCACCTACGACGCGCCGCCGAGCCACGCCAGCTCGATCATCATGGACATCCGCGAGACGATCGCGATGACCGCGCGCTCGAACGTCAGCATCTACGCCATCGACCCTCGCGGGCTGGCCACGCAGGGCGACGAGTCGATTGGCGTCGGCAGCTTCGCGGACCAGACTGACGCCACCGGCGGCGCCGGCATCGGGATCGGCTCGCTGAACAACGAACTGCGCCTGTCGCAGGATAGCCTGCGCCAGCTGGCGGAGGACAGCGGCGGTATCGCGTCGGTCAACCGCAACGACCCGACCGCCGTCTTCGACCGCATCGTGCGCGACAACAGCTCGTACTACGTACTCGCCTACTACCCGCCGACCACGAAGACCGACGGCAAGTTCCACAAGATCGACGTGAAGGTGAATCGGCCCGGTCTCGTGGTGCGCTCGCGCCGCGGCTACGCCACGCCGAAGGGCAAGCCGCAGACGAGGACCACGAAGGCCGGCGGGATGCCGCCCGAGATGCTCGAGGCGATGAACAGCCCACTGCAGGTGAACGGTCTCACCATGCGGATGTTCGCCGCGCCTTTCAAGGGGCAGCAGCCGAATGCCTCGGTGGTGGTCGGCATCGAACTCAATGGCCGCGACCTCAGCCTCGGGACCAACAGCAAGGTCGACATCTCGATTATGGCGGTCGACAACAAGGGCAAGGTCTTCGGCGCACGCACTGATGGCCTGACGCTGAACCTGCGCCCCGAGTCGAAGGCGCGCGTCGAACAGAGCGGCGTGCGCGTCATCAACCGCATCGACCTGCCCGTGGGGCGCTATCAGCTCCGGGCGGCGGCGCGCGACAGCCAGAAGAATCTCGTCGGGTCGGTGATTTACGACCTCGACGTGCCCGACTTCTACAAGTTGCCGATGGCGATGAGCGGCGTGACGATCACCTCGATGGCTGGCTCCGCCATGATGACGGCCAAGCCGGACGAGCAGTTGAAGGCCGTGCTGCCGGCTCCGCCGATTGCGATGCGGACCTTCGCCCAGAACGACGAACTGGCCATCTTCACCGAGGTCTATGACAACTCGGGCAAGGGGCCGCACAAGGTCGACATCGTCACGTCGGTGCTCACCGATGAAGGCAAGCCGGTATTCAAGGTGGAGGATGTGCGCGACTCCAGCGAACTCGGCGGCGCGAAGGGCGGGTACGGCTACACGACCCGTGTCCCGCTCGCCGACCTGGCGCCGGGCCTCTACGTGCTGAACGTCGACGCGAAGTCGCGCCTCGGCAACGACAACGTCGCCAATCGGCAGGTGCAGTTCCGCATCGTCGCCGCTGCGCGCGGAGTGCAGCGATGAAGCTGCTCAGGCTGCGGTGGTGTCGCGCGTCGAGAGGACTTCGTAGAACCTGAGGGTGCGCAGCTTGCCGCGGATCGCCGTCTCCGGCATCGGCCGGCACTCGATGGCGTCCTTCACTGCCTCGTAGGTGGTTTCGGTGATGAGGATGGTGGTGCCGAACTCCTTGTTCAGCGCCTGCACCCGCGATGATGTGTTCACGCCGTCGCCGATGACCGTGTATTCGAGCCGCCTCGTCGAGCCGATGTTGCCGACGATCACCTCAGCGGTGTGGATGCCGATGGCGATGGCCACCGGCGGCTTGCCTTCCATCGCACGCTCGCCGTTGATCTTTCCGAGCAGGGCCTTCATGCGCAGTGCGGCCCGCACAGCGCGCAGCTGGTGATCGGGCTGATCGCCGAGCGAGCCAAAGACCGCTATCATCCCGTCGCCGAGGAACTTGTCCAGGACGCCGCCCTGCTCGAATACGGCCTCGACCATTTCCGAGAAGTAGGCGTTGAGGAACGCCACCACCTGCTGCGGCGCCATCTGCTCGGACATCGCGGTGAAGTTGCGGATGTCCGAGAAGAGAATCGTCACGACGCGCGCCTCGCCACCGAGATTCACGTCGCCCTTGAGGATCTTCTCCGATACCTGGGTCGCGATGTAGCGCCCGAACACTTCCTTCACCCGATCGCGCTCGCGAAGGCCGGTGGCCATCGACTCGAGCGACGCCGCCATCGAGCCGGCGAGGTCGCGGCCCGTCACCTCGGTGTGCGCCTCGAGTTCGCCGCTGCCGAGCCTCGCCGCGAAGTGCTTGAGCGACGACAGTGGCTGCTCGACCGACCGCGCAATCTGGTGCGCCAGGACCAGACCGAAGAGCACCAGCACCGCCACGCCGGCAAACAGCTCGCGCTGCAGGCGCTTGAGGACCACCAGCTCCTCGGCTTCGTCGATCTCCGTCAGCAGCACCCAGGGTTGGCGCCCGGTGGTCGACGGATTGGTCAGGGCGCGGTAGATGTACAGGCGTTCGACGCCGCGGTCGTTCTTCGCCACCAGGGAACCTGTCCCCTTGGTGGCCCAGGCGCGCTGCACCGCCTCGTACGACTGGACACTGGTGCCGAGTTGCGTCCGGTCGGGATGCGCGATGATGTCGCCCTCGCCGTCGACGATGACGGCGTAGCCGGTCTGGTTGAAGCGACTGCTGACGACCAGTTCTTCCAGCACGGCGCGCAGGTCGAACACGGCCGTGACGGCGCCGATGACAGTGCCGTCACGCTGCGTGACAGGAACCGCAAGCAGGACGACCTCCGACTTGTAGGCCGCCGAGGAGTAGGCATCCGACACGTAGGTCGTGCCGTCGAGCGCGTAGGCGGCCGCCACGCGGCCAAGCGGCTCCGGCTGGTCGTCGCGGCTCGAGCCGATGACGTCGCCGCGTGCGTCCACTACCCGCAACTGCAGGTAGTGCAGATCGAGCTGCGCTGCGGCCTCGAGGCGTTCACGGAGCTGCGCGGACTTGCCCGTTTCCACGAGCGGGCCGACCAGCGTGGCCACCTGTCCCATGGTGCTCCGCATCTGCCGGAGATCGGAGCCGATCTTTCCGTCGATGATCGACGCCACGTTTTCGAGCGCCGTGGTGACCTCGCCGTTCACGCTCGCCCTGGCCGCCAGGAAGCCCCATCGGCCCACGACCATGGCCGACATGGCCGCGGCACCAGCCACCGCAATGGCCAGCGAGAAGAAGAAGCCGTGGACGAAGCCGCTGAACCAGCGCCGCCGGAGGGCGAGGATGAACAGGCTGAAGCCGACGGCCCAGGCAAGCACCGACGCGGCGAGCGTGAGCGCGGTGCTGGTGATGATCACGGGCAGGTTGTGGGGAGTGACGAAATAGAAAAAGGACCGGGACGCCTGTGCGGCGTTCCGGTCCTGTTATCGGTTCGACTGAGCTGGGAGGTTACTTCTTGGGTGCGGCCGCAGCGTCGGTCGGCGCGTCCAGGCTCTTCACCTTGTTCGGCTTCACGGTGCCGTTGGCGTGGGTGAAGTTCCAGTTGTTGGACTTCATCTTTGCGCTGTAGGGCGTGTCGATGGTGATCGTCTGCACTTCACCAGGGTTGAGAAGACCGTTGATCACGCCGCGTCCGCCCGCGATGACGGCGCCACCCGCGTCGTACCAGGTTTCGGCCACCATCAGACGAGCGATCGGCTCGGCGTTGGTGTTCTTCACCTTGATGGTCGTCTGAACCAGGCTCTTGCCCTGGATGGGCTTGGTAACCGGCTGCGTGATGTCGATGGTCGCCTCACCCCTGACGGGTGGGACGATCTTCTTGCCAGCCAGCACAGGCGTGAGCTGCGTGGACTGAGCCGTGACAACGGCGCCGGCAAACATCGTGGTGCTGATGAGCGTCGCGGCGACGGCAAAATGCACGCGCTTCATATCGATCCTCCAGATAAAGTCGGTCGGTCAAAAGTACACAAGTGGGCGTGATTATACAGCACGGTCTTACATTTCCCCGTTCCAGTCTTCGGGTTCGGGATTCACGGTCCGGACGATTTCCATGTGCCACTTGCCGCCGCCCCAGGGCTCGATGACCTCGGCGGCGACCACGTCCACCAGCAACTCCGAGAACAGACGCCCTTCCGGGTCGCCCTCGAGATGATAGGCCGGGTCGTCCCACCCGAAATTCGGGTAAAGCATCAGCGTCAGGAACAGATCGAACCCGTCGTCCACCACGATCAGCTGACCGCACGGGCGCTTCAGCGTCGAGTGGTAGATCAGATACTTCTCGGCGCTGTGGGCGCGAATGTAGCGCTTGAGTGCGAACTCACGTGCGACGATCTCCTCGACGGCGATCTTCTTGTCCCAGCAGTCGCGACAGTACTTCTCTTCGCCCCTGGGCTCCGAGACCTCTTTCGCGCCGCAGAGCGCACAGCGCGCCTTCACGACGGTCTTGCGTGGCATCGTGGCAGTCTACCACTCGGCCTGAGTTGGCGGACCATCGGCCACCCGTCTAGGGCCTGGCCCGTTCGTAGAGGCCGACCATCTCCCCCTGCGCGGCGATCGAGCCCTCCATCGCCTTCACGAGCGCGGCCTTGTCGAGCCCTTCCTTCACGTCGAGTGGCGCGTTCAACGCGTACACCGTGAAGTGGTAGTGGTGCGGTGGGCCAGGCGGCGGCGCGGGGCCGCGATAGCCCGGTTCAGTCGGTGGCTGCCCTGGGCGCTGGAAGGCATTGAAGCCTGAGAGGCCGTTGATCGCGCCAGTGAGGCCAACGACGCTGATGGTGGCGCCCATCGGCACGGCTTCCGGAAGCCCCTTCGCCGCGCCGGGAATCTTGTAGATCACCCAGTGCACAAACGGGCCGCGACCACCGAAGCTGGCGTCCGGGTCGTCGGGGATGACGACGAATTCCTTCGTCGTGTCCGGTGCGCCAGTCCAGGCCAGGGGTGGCGGCACGTTCTTTCCGTCGGCGGTGTAGTCCGTGGGCAGCACGTCGCCGCTCTTGAAGGCCGGGCTGGTGACGGTCAGCGTGCCCGGTGCAGCCTGCGCCGCGATCCGGGCACCGGCCGTGGCGACGCACGCCAGCGCGATCGCGAACACGCCACACGTCAGCTGTCTCATGCTCATGTTGGTTTCCGTGCCTACCGGCTGACTATCAGGCGCCCTTCGAGCGCCGGGGCATACATCCGCTCCACGTACTGCTTCACCATGCGACGCGCGGCAAAGCGCGGCGCCACCGTCCGGATCGACTCCTTGACAATGGCCATCCAGCGGCGCGGCACGCCGTTGGCGTCGCGCTCGTAGAACGCCGGCACGATTTCGTTCTCCAGCAACGTATACAGGGCCGAGGCGTCGGCCGCATCCACCGCGTCGTAGTTATCGCCGGCGATGCCGCCGTCGATCAGCCAGCCGTTGGTGGTGTTGTAGCCTTCGGCCCACCAGCCGTCGCCGATGCTCAGGTGCGGAGTGCCGTTGACCGCCGCCTTCATGCCGCTCGTGCCGCTCGCCTCGAGTGGCTTGCGCGGGTTGTTCAGCCACACGTCGCACCCCTGCACCAGGTAGTGGGCTACGTGCAGGTCGTAATCGTCGACGAATGCGATGCGGCCGCCGAAGGCCGGGTCGAGCGCGCGCTTGTAGACGCGCTGCAGGTGATGCTTGCCGGTCTCGTCTGCAGGATGCGACTTGCCGGCGAACACGATCTGCAGCGGTCGCTCGGTGGACGACAGGAGTCTGGTGAGCCGTTCCGGGTCGGTGAAAATCAGCTCGGGCCGTTTGTAGCCGGTGAAGCGCCGCGCGAAGCCGAGCGTCAGTGCATCGGGTTCGAGCAATGTTCCGGCCGCAACGATGCGCGGCGTACCGACCCGCTCGACGGTCCAGCGATTGCGCGCGCGGTCGCGCACGAAGGTGAAGAGGTAGCGGCGCAGCGCCTGGCGCACGGCCCACAGTTCCTCGTCCGGAATGGTCAGGATGGCGTCCCACTGCGCTGGATCGTCCTGACGGTCGAGCCAGTTCGCTCCGAGATGCCTGGAGAACAGGTCGGCCATGTCGGCCGCGATCCACGTCGGGACGTGCACGCCGTTGGTGATATGGCCGACCGGCACCTCGTCCTCAGGACGATCGGGCCACAGCGACTTCCACATCGAACGCGTCACCTTGCCGTGCAGTTCGCTCACGGCATTGGTGACGCCGGCCGAGCGCAGTGCCAGCGCGGTCATGTTGAACTGCACGCCGCCGCCGTTGTCATAGGAGCCGAGCGCGAGGAACCGATCGCGGTGCGGGCCGAGCGAGCCCCAGCATCCGGCGAGGTGCTTCTCGACCATCTGGAACGAGAACGCGTCGTGCCCCGCCGGAACCGGCGTGTGCGTGGTGAAGAGCGTGGTCTTGCGAATCTGTGCGAGAGCGTCATCGAACGACGCGCCCTTCTCGGTGAGATCGCGGATGCGCTGCAGCACCACGAAGCCGGCGTGTCCTTCGTTCAGGTGGAACACGCCTGGTTCCAAGCCCAGTGCCTTGAGCGCCCGGACACCGCCGATGCCGAGGATGATCTCCTGCTGGATGCGTGTTTCGCGGTCGCCGCCGTAGAGGCGGGCCGACAGCTCGCGGTCCCACGGCGCGTTCTCCTCGAGGTCCGTGTCGAGCAGGTACAGCGTCACCCGGCCGGCGCGGACACGCCACACCTGCACGAGCACGGTGCGCTCGCCGACCGGCACCGCGGTGATGAGCGGGCTGCCGTCAGCGAAGGTCGCCTTCTCGATCGCCACGTCGGCCCAGTTCAGGCGCTCGTAGCTTTCTTCCTGCCACCCTTCCGCCGAGACGTGCTGGTGGAAGTAGCCCTGCGGGTACATGAAGCCGATGCCGATCAGCGGCACGCCGAGGTCGCTGGCTTCCTTGCAGTGATCGCCGGCGAGGACACCGAGGCCGCCGGCGTAGATCGGCAGTGACTGGTGCAGCGCAAACTCCGCCGAGAAGTAGGCGATCGACTTGCCATCCAGGTCTGGATATGTGCCCGCCCACCACGTGTTGCGCGCCGTGCGCGCCGCCTCGAGGTTGGCAATCGCCGAATCGTAGGCGGCCAGGAACTGCCGGTTGCGCGCCGCAGCCTCGAGCTTCTCGGGCGGCAGCATCCAGCGCATGCGCACCGGGTTGTGCGCGGTCTCGCGCCACAGCGTGTAGTCGAGACGACGGAACACTTCACGTCCGTCCGCATTCCAGCTCCACCAGAGGTCGACGGCCAGCTGGTCGAGTCGATTGATGCGCTCAGGCAGGGGGGATAACGTCTCGTAACGATGCATGCAGGCAGCATCGTAGTAATCGCAGCGAGCAGCGTCAATCACGCCCGGGCTTGGCTCCCGGCCGGTTGCGGCGACGGCTCCGCTGGTACAATGCAGGCGTTGCGTCTACGCCTGCTGATCGTCGCGCTCATCGGGGTCGGGATCGTAGCTCGTCCCGTTGCCGCCCAGGACCCTCCACCCCGAATCGGGCCGTTCGTCGTCGATGTGCATGGCACCATGCCGCGTTTTCCTTCCGACGACAAACAACTGGCCGAGAGCCGCGGGGTGCTGTTGTCCGAACTGCCAGGTGCGGGTCTGGGTCTCCACCTCGGCGCGCACGTCTACCCGCTGCGCTGGAAGGTCGTCACGTTCGGGCTCGGCGCCGACGTGACGGGTGGCCGCGCGCACCACACCGCCACCGCGGTTGCCGCAAACCTCTTCGGCCGTGCGACGACCGAGCGCTTCACGCACATCGCGCCCCAGGTGTCGTTCAACTTCGGCGATGGTGACGGCTGGAGCTATATCAGCGGCGGCATCGGCACCTCGACCTGGTCCGTTGTCCCAGACGCCTCGGCAGCCCAGGCTCCCGATACCGAGCACCTCACGACCATCAACTACGGCGGCGGCGCGCGCTGGTTCATGAAGCGTCACCTCGCGTTCAGCTTCGACGTCCGCTTCTACGCCATCGACCCGACCACACCGCTGCCGGGGCGGCCTTCAGGCCCTCGCACCACGCTGCTGTCCTTCGGCGCCGGCATTTCCCTCAAGTAGTTTCAGCGGCGCCGCTGGAACACCAGCCCTCCCAATCGCGTAAAACTAGCTAGATGGGCTGGCGACAGCCGTCGGCGAACTCCGGAGTTCGGTCGACGCGACTCGTGGGTGCCGGACTGGTTGTCGTGATCGCGAGTGGTGCCGGAGGTTACCTCCTGCTGCCGCTCGTCATCCGCGCCCTGGTCCGCGCGCTCACGCTGACAGTGAATGGATGCGTGTGGTTGGCGACCGCGATGAGCTCGGGCGCCGACCCCTGGACCATTCTGTCCGCCGTCGGGCGGGCAGCGGGCGACACCCTCGCCACTCGCGAGGCGTCGGGCCTGCTGCTGGCGCTGGCGGTGATTGGCGCGCTCGCGTTCTACTGGCTGCAGCGGCTGCTCGGTTCTGATGAGGAGTCTTCTCGATGATGCGGATGGGCAGACTGAGCGCGTGTGTCGCGCTCGCAATCATGTGCGGCGTTCACGCCGCCTCGGGGCAGGACGGCCGCGACGAGGCGCTGCGACGCACGGTCGAGCACACCTTCGACGTGTTGCCGCTGCGCGACGGCATCGCGCTGCACCCGAAGCGGCCGATGAACGGGATCCGCTCGGTGGAGATCACCGGCGGCACCATTGCCATCGACGGACAGCCCGCAACCGGGGCCGAGTTGCGCCAGAAGCTGGGGCCTGACGCCGACCAGGTGCTTCAGCTCTCGTATCTCGGCGACGCCGCGCGCCGCGCACTGTTCGCAGCTGCTACACCGACGCCACCGGCCGCACCCGCTGCCACGCCGGCGCCCGTTGCCCCCGGCGTCGCGGCCGGGCCGGCCCCTCCTGACGCTCCGCCCGCGCCCCGTCGCCCCCGTCGCCCCACGTCCGATCGCCGTCATGGCGACCGCGTTCGCATCGGCGGCGACGTCACGATCGACCGCGACGAAGTGATTGATGGCGACGTCGTGGCAGTCGGCGGGACGGTGCACGTGAACGGCGAGGTGCAGGGCGACGTCGTGTCGGTCGGCGGCAACGTCACACTCGGGCCCGACTCGGTGATCGAGAAGAACGTCACGGTCGTCGGTGGACGCCTGATTCGCGAGGACGGCTCCGAGGTACGAGGCAAGTCGCAGGAGGTGAGCGTCCCTGGGCTCGAGTTCGGAAACTGGACCTGGCGTCGCAACCCGGTCGGGAATTGGTGGCGGACGATGCTCGGCTCGGCGTTCGCGTTCGTTGCCACGCTCGCCCGCGTCGCGGTGCTGTGCCTGCTGGCGATGCTGGTCGTGCTCTTCGGCCGTGGCTACATGGAGCGTGCGGGCCAGGTGGCGGTCACCTCGTCGCTGAAGGCCGGCGCCGTCGGCGTCCTCGCTCAGCTCCTCTTCCTCCCGCTGCTGGTCATCACCATCGTCGTGCTGGTCATGACAATCATCGGCATTCCACTGCTGCTGCTCCTGCCCTTTGTCCTGCTGGGGCTGGCGGTGATTGGCCTGGTCGGTTTCACCAGCGTGGCGTACCGGGTGGGAGGTCTTGCGGTCGGTCGCTTCGGCGGGCCTGAACACAACCCCTACGCGGTGACGGCGATCGGTGTGCTGCTGCTGATGCTGCCTGTGCTGTTGTCGAGGGTGGCGAGCCTCGGCGGAGGCGTGCTGTTTCCGCTGGCGATGGTGCTGGGAATTGCCGGCGTGCTGGTCGAGTACGTGGCGTGGACGGTGGGGTTTGGTGCGATGGCGCTGACGCACTTCCCGCGGAAGGGCGCCGAGCCGGCGAGCGAGCCGAACCCGGCGGTCTGAGCGAGTGCGGCGGACCAGAGGCGGTCCGCCGCAACGACTGCGTTACTTTCTGGCCATCTTCATGGGCGTCTTGAGTTCGCCCAGCTTGGTCGCCATGTCTTCGGCCGACGTGGCCAGGCGCGTCGCGACGTCCTTGTCGATCGCCTGAATCTTGCCGTCCTTGCCGATGTAGAACGTCCAGCGGTTAGCGTAGCCGCGCTCGGCCAGCACGCCGTACGCCTTGGCCGTTTCCTTCGTCGGGTCGCTCAGCAGCGGGAAGTCCGCCTTGTGGGCCTCGGCAAACGCCTTGTTGCCCTGCGCGCCGTCGAGTGCGTCAACGCTCGCCATGAAGTACGACACGTCGTATCTCTTGATGAGGTGACCGTTCTCCGCCAGCGACTTGCACTCGATGGTGCAGCCCTGGGTGAACGCCTTCGGGAACCAGGCCAGCACGATCGACTGCTTGCCCTTGAAGTCGGACAGCTTGTAGGTCTTGCCGTCAGTCGCCTGCAGCGCGAAGTCGGGCGCCTGATCGCCCACCTTCAGGTCCGCCGCCATCGCCGGTGCGGCTGCCAGCCCGGCCACCACCGCCATTGCAAACACCAGTGCTTTCATTCATCCTCCTGAACCGAGAGTTGGCCATCTTCCCCCGTGAGTCATCAAGACGCTGGTCAGGAGCCCGAGGATCCCGTTTCCCACGACTTCGCCCGTTCAACAGCGGCGGACCAGCGCTGACGCAGGGCCCTCGAGGCGGCAGGTGAACTGGCCGGTTCGAAGCGGCGGTCGACCCGCCACTGCCCGACGAGCTCGCTCGATGACCGCCAGAACCCGACGCCGAGCCCAGCCAGGTAGGCCGCGCCGAGCGCGGTCGTTTCCGTGACTGCCGGACGAACGACCGGGACGCCGAGCAGGTCGGCCTGAATCTGCATCAGCGTGTTGTTGGCGGCGGCGCCGCCGTCCACGCGCAGCTCCGTGGCGGGGATGCCGCAGTCGGCAGCCATGGCGTCGAGCAGGTCGGCCACCTGGAACGCGATGCTCTCGAGCGCGGCGCGCGCGAGGTGACCGGCTGTCGTGCCGCGCGTGAGACCGACGATGGCGCCGCGGGCGAACGGATCCCAGTGCGGCGCGCCCAGCCCTGCGAACGCCGGCACGAAATAGACGCCGCCGTTGTCCGGCACCGAGAGTGCCAGCGCTTCCACGTCTGCCGCGGTGCGGATCAGGCCGAGGCCATCGCGCAGCCACTGCACCACCGCGCCGCCGATGAACACGCTGCCCTCGAGCGCGTACTCGGTCCGGCCATCGATCTGCCAGGCCACGGTCGTCACCAGTTGGTGCCGCGACGGTGTCGGCGACGTACCGATGTTCTGCAGCAGGAAGCAGCCGGTGCCGTAGGTGTTCTTCGACATGCCGGGCGTGCGGCACATCTGGCCGAAGAGCGCCGACTGCTGGTCGCCGGCGACGCCGGCAATCGGCACCTGACCGATGCCGAGTGCGGTCGACGTTTCGCCGTAGACACCGCTGGAGGGGCGCACGGCCGGCAGCATCGAGGCCGGCACGCCGAACAGCGCCAGCAGTTCGGTGTCCCACTGCAGCGTGTGGATGTCGAACAGCATGGTGCGCGACGCGTTGCTGACGTCGGTGACATGCTGGCGTCCACCCGTGAGCTTCCAGATCAGCCACGTGTCGATGGTGCCGAAGGCCAGCTGCCCGGCCTCGGCGCGCGCGCGGGCGCCGTCGACGTGATCGAGGATCCACCGGATCTTGCTGGCGGAGAAGTAGGCATCGATGAGCAGGCCGGTCTTCTGCTGCACCAGCGTGCCGGCGCCGTCGGCCTTCAAGCGTTCGCAGAACTCCGCGGTGCGGCGGTCCTGCCAGACGATGGCGTTGTAGAGCGGCTCGCCGGTGGTGCGGTCCCAGACCACCGTCGTCTCGCGCTGGTTCGTGATGCCGATGGCGGCAATGTCTGTCGACGTCAGCGCGGCGCGTCCCATCGCTTCGATGGCCACGCCGATTTGTGACGCCCAGATTTCGTTCGGGTCGTGCTCCACCCAGCCGGGCCTGGGGAAGATCTGGGTGAACTCCTTCTGGGCAACCGCCTTGATGCTGCCGTCGCTGGAGAAGACGATCGCACGCGAGCTGGTGGTGCCTTGGTCAAGCGCAAGGATGTAGGGCATGACGGAAGAGTCTACAATGGCCACCTTTCCGACGGAGGGAGCGCACATGTTACGTGGGTTGGGTCGCGAGATGCTCGCGGAGTTTCTGGGTACGACGGTGCTGCTGACATTCGGTCTCGGCGTCGTCGCCCAGACGGTGCTCAGCAAGCAGACGGCAGGGTCGATGCTGTCGATCAACATCTGCTGGGGTATCGCGGTGATGATGGGGTGCTACGTGTCGGCCGGCGTGACCGGCGCGCACCTGAATCCGGCTGTGACGGTGGCGCTCGCAGTGCACCGCCGCTTTCCGTGGGCGAAGGTCGGCCCGTATGTGGCCGCGCAGTTGGTCGCTGCGCTGGTGGCGTCGCTCGTCGTGTTCCTCTCGTATCACGACTCGCTGGCGGCGTTCGACGGCGGCCTGCGTCAGGTGAGCGGTGAATTCGGCACCGCGGGCATCTTCGCCACTTATCCCCAGCCGTTCACCACCATCCCGGTCGGTTTCCTCAACGAGGCGGTCGGCTCGGCGCTGCTGATGGGGGTGATTCTCGGCATCACCGATTCGCGCAATTCGCCGGCGCCGAACGGGCTGGCCCCGGTGCTCGTCGGGCTGCTGGTGATGGCCATCGGCGCCAGTTTCGGCTGGAACACTGGCTATGCCATCAATCCGGCGCGCGACTTCGGACCGCGCCTGTTCACCGCCGTTGCGGGGTGGGGCGGGGGCGTGTTCAGCGCCGCCAACGGTTGGTGGTGGGTGCCGATCGTGGCGCCCTGTGTCGGGGCGGTGGCCGGCGGATGGGTGTATGACGTGTGTGTGGGCCACCGGTTTCCGGAGGCTCAGGTCGTGAACAGGGAAGCGGTGTAAGGAGCGTCATGTCGCGTATCGCGTTTCTCGGGACGGGGTTGTTGGGCAGCGGCATGGGGGAGTCGATGCTCCGCCGTGGGCTGTCGGTGACGGTGTGGAATCGGACGCGCGCGAAAGCGCAGGCGCTTGCCGCGCACGGCGCGACGGTTGCGGAGACGCCCGAGCAGGCCATCACCGGCGCCGACGAGATTCACCTGATCGTCTCTGACGACGCAGCGGTGGATGCGCTGCTCGAACGGATCGCGCCGCACGTGCCGGCGGACGCCACGGTCATCGACCACACGACGACGTCGCCTGCCGGGACGAAGGCGCGGCTCGAGCGCGCGGCGGCCCTGGGGATGGCCTTCCTGCATGCGCCGGTGTTCATGGGGCCGGCCATGGCGCGCGAGTCGAAGGGGCTGATGATGGTGTCGGGGGCGCAGGCCTCCTTCGACCGCGTCCAGGCGTCGCTGGCCGGCATGACCGGCGATCTGTGGTACCTCGGCGAACGCGAGGAGCTCGCAGCGGCCTTGAAGCTGTTCGGCAACTCGATGCTGTTCGCCATGACCGGCGGCATTGCCGACATCCTCGCCATGGCGAAGACACTCGACGTGTCGCCCGTCGAGGCGATGAGCGTCTTCACGCGCTTCAATGCCGGCGCGGCTATCGGTCCGCGCGCGCAGAAGATCGCGAATGGCGACTTCAGCGCGAGCTTCGAGTTGACGATGGCGCGGAAGGACATGCGGCTGATGCTCGACGCCGCGGGCGCCGAGCCGCTGGTATCGCTGCCATCCATCGCGCAGCGCATGGACGAGGCGATTGCGGCCGGGCACGGCAAGGACGACCTCGGCGCTATCGCGGCATCGAGCCTGAAGCGCTAGGGCGGTCCCGCCCGCTCAGTGCGTCATCGCGTAGAGCACCGCGTTCACGCCGATGGCGTAGCCGCGAGGCGAGAACAAGTCGAAGTACTCGGGACTCTCGGCCTCGCGCTCCCAGGTGTCAGCGACGTCGGTGTTGTGCGTCATGAACACCATCAGCCGCCCCTTCGCGTCCTGAATACCACGATAGTGCGGTTGTGCGCTGTCGTAGCCGCGTTCAGACGTCGAGCCGCCGTTGCTGTACCAGAACTGGATCGACGGCACCTGCAGGTAGTCCTTCACGTCGTACAGCGTGTGCATGATCGGGTGCGCGAGCGGCAGGTCGATGATCGGAAACTCGGCGGGCGACAGGACGCGCGCAATCTGCTGCGCCCACTGGTCCCACGCGTCGCTACCCCAATAGTCGTCCACCCAGAGGAACCCACCCTTGAGAAAATAGGCGCGCAGCGCCTGCACTTCAGCGTCGGAGAACTCGGCGGTGCCCACGTCCTCCATAAAGAGGATGGGGCACTTGAAGAGCAGCGGGTCGGTCAGCGACACGACGCCGTAATTCGGCTGGCGGTTTTCGTTGAGCTTCACCTGCATGCGGGTGAGCTCGGCCAGCCGGACGGAGAAGTTGTTGTCGGCTCCGGGGTAGTCGGTGCTCCAGCCCTGACCGCCCGGTTCCCTCATGACGCTGGTGTAGAAACCGCGGCAGTAGAGGAAGGATCCGTCGAAGTCGGAGGCTTTCACCCACTTTGGCGGTTCGCGCGAGAAGCGGCCGCCACCGGTCCAGAGTCGCTGGGCAAAGCCGGCCGAAGCAGTGGCCAGGGCCAGCAGCGCGAGGCACACGGCCAGCCGCGTGACCCGCCTCACGACCGTGCTCCCCGTCGCCGTGCGAGGTGGTCCGCGCGCATGGTGCCAGTATGGGGAGAGCCTCGCGGAGGATCAAGCGCGAATCGAGCCTGTCCGCCAACCGCCGGCCGTTGTAGGCTGTAGGCCATGCGCCGTCTCGCCGCATCTCTCGCACTGCTCGTCGGAGTCCTGCCGGTGGCTACCTCGGCCCAGAAGGCGCCGTCTGTCGACGTGTCGGCGACGGTCACCAGTGTTGCCGCCTACGTGCGGAACTACTTCGCGCGCGCGCAGAGCATCATCTGCGACGAGACCGTGCGCGTGCAGTCGCTCGGCTACGACCTGATGGGCGATCAGTCGCCGGGGCGTACGCTCCGACATGAGCTGCGCGTCTCGTGGGAGCCCGGACCGGACGGCGGCCTCGCCCCACCGCAGGTGCTTCGCACGCTGGTCAGCGTCAACGGCCGGCGCCCGCGCGAGCGCGATCGCGACAAGTGCTTCGATCCGCAGGCGACGTCGCCGGAGGTGCTGGGCATCTTCCTGCCCGAGAATCAGGCGCAGCTCACCTTCAAGTCGGCGGGACGCGGCAAGAGCAACGGCCGCGCGGCAGTGTTGATTGATGTGATCGACCGCGAGGACGGTCCCGTGAAGGTGGAGACGAACGAGAACTGCGTGCGCTTCGGGAAACCCGGAGGGTCGTGGTGGCGCGCCTGGATCGACGCCGAGACCTACGCCATCCTCCGGCTCGACGAGCACCTCTCGCGCCCGTTCGACGCCACCATTCCGGCCGACCGCAAGCTCGGGACGCCACGCATCGACGCCGTCATCGAGCGCGTCGACACGTCGATTACCTATCGCGCGGTGCGCTTCGCCGATCCGGAGGAGAGCGTGCTGCTCCCGGCGTCCAAGGACACCGTCCAGGTGATCCGCAATTCGCCCAGCCCGCGGATGCGTACCAGCTACACCTACCGGAACTACCGGCGCTTCATGACCAGCGGACGCATTGTTCAGTAAGAGATCCGGCGCAGCGGACAGTAGGGTAAAGTTGCGCCCGTCGATGCGAGTGTATCTGTGAGCCAACGGATCTTCTTCCCGTCGTTCCTGAGCGAACTCCGTGCCGCCACGCGGCTGCTGGTTGTCGACGACGTGCCGCAGAACCGCACGCTGCTCGAGCGCATGCTGACCGCGGAGGGCTACAGCGTGGCGTCCGCGGCCGACGGGGCGATGGCGCTGCGCATGGTGGAGGCAGAGGCACCGGACCTGATCGTGTCCGACATCGACATGCCGAACCTGAACGGCGTCGAATTGTGTCGTCGCGTAAAGGAGAACCCGGCGACGCGTCTCGTGCCGTTCATCCTGATCACCGGTCTCGCCGACCGCACCAACCGCATCGCCGGCATCGAAGCCGGAGCTGACGACTTCCTGGGCAAGCCGTTCGACAGCCAGGAACTGAAGGCGCGCGTCCGGTCGCTGCTGCGCCTGAAGCGCTACACCGACGAACTCGACTCGGCCGAATCGGTCATCCTGAGCCTCGCGCTGACCGTCGAGGCGCGCGATCCCTACACGCGCGGCCACTGCCAGCGGCTTGCGGCGTATGCCGTGCTCGTCGGCGAGCGCATCGGCGCCTCCGACGAACAACTGTCGGCACTGCATCGCGGCGGCTACCTGCACGACGTCGGCAAGATTGGCGTGCCGGATGCGGTGTTGTTCAAGCCGTCCGGGCTGACCCAGGACGAGTACGAGGTGCTGAAGCGCCACACGGTGATCGGCGACCGCCTGTGCGGCGACCTGCGCGCGTTGTCGCTGGTGCGTCCGATCGTGCGGTCGCATCACGAGCGGCTGGATGGCAGCGGCTACCCGGACGGGTTGCGGGGCGATGCGGTGCCGTTGCTGGCGC
>JBKJMH010000094.1:0-3250 GCA_046596625.1 Vicinamibacterales bacterium
CGGCGTGCCGTGGCGTGAGGCGCTGCTGCGCGCCGGCGGGACGCGCCTGCGCCCCATCCTGATGACCACGCTGTGCACGCTGTTCGGCCTGCTGCCACTCGCGCTCGGACTGGGGCCTGGCGCGGAGATGCAGCGGCCGCTTGCCCTGGCCGTGATCGGCGGCCTGACGGTGTCGACGCTGGTGACGCTGGTGTTCGTGCCGGTGATGCTGTCGCTGACGCGGGGGGCGGAGCGGGTGGAGGGCGGCGCCTGAAACGACACACGGCGGACCCTGAGGTCCGCCGTGGATCTGGCGAAGTGCCCGCCGAGACCGAGGCTATTCGTCCTCGGCTTCGACTTCGACTTCCTTCTTCTTCGTCTTGCGCGGCGCGCGCTTGCGCGCAGCCTTGGCAGGTGCAGGCTCATTCGTCGTCTGCAGGACCACGAGGCGCGTGGAGAAGGTTTTCTTCCCCGCCTCGTCGAACTCGATCACGACGTGATGTTCGTTGTACTCGACGATGGTGCCGGAGCCGTACGTCGGCTGCACGATGCGGTCACCTTTGGACCAGGATTTTGGTGCCATTACCAGCGAGGCTCACGGCGTCCGCCGCCACTACCGCCACTGCCACCGCCACGATCGCCACCGTAGCCGCCACCACCACCAAAGCCACCTTCGGGCTTGGGACGCGCTTCGTTGACCGTCAGGGCGCGTCCGCCCATCTCGACGCCGTTGAGCTCGGTGGCTGCCTTCTCTGCCTGCTCGTCAGTCGCCATTTCGACGAACGCAAAGCCGCGGGCTCGGCCCGTGGCGGCATCGATCATGACGCGCACCGATTCGACATCCCCAGCCTGGCTGAAGAGCTCCTTGAGCTCCGGTTCACCCGCGCTGTAGGGAAGATTCCCAACGTAAAGCCTGCGACCCATACTGGCTCCTCACACAAAAGTGGCGTACTCGTCGGCTCGGCATGAGCGTGCAGGAGAGAACGAGACAGGAACGCAGCTCGATCGGCTCTCGGCGCGGGCGAAGCAGGCGGGAACAGCCACCAGACGGGCGTAGTATACAACCCTTCCAGGGCAGATCAAGGGATTCGGCCCAGAAACGGGGCAAAGCCCAGCCTGGTCAGCGCTGATCGGCCTCGTCCGCGACGCGTCCGTTCACCATCCGGACCACGCGCGTGGCGGCATGCTCGGCGAAGTCCTCGTCGTGGGTGGCGGCGATAATCGTCCGCCCGCGCGTCACCAGGTCGCGAACGATCAGCGCCAGCTCGTCGCGGCGCGCCGGGTCGAGCGACGCCGTCGGCTCATCCATCAGCAGCAGCGGCGGGTCGGTAGCGAGCGCCCGGGCGATGGCGACACGCTGCGCCTCGCCGCCCGACAGCTCACGCGGCAGCGCACCAGCCCGGTGCTCCACGCCCAACTGGCGCAACAGCTCGCGCGCCCGCGTCTCGGCCTCGGCGATCGAGCGGCCGTGCACGTGCACCTGCGCCAGACAGACGTTCTGCATCGCCGTCAGGTGCTCGAACAGGCAGTGGAACTGGAAGACCATGCCGACCTTCGTCCGCAACAGGCGCAGGGTTGCCGGAACGGGCGCTCCGTCGGCCAGCACGACGCCGTCCACCTCAACCTGCCCGCCTTCGAACGGCTCGAGCCCAGCCACCGTGCGGAGAATCGTCGTCTTGCCCGATCCGGAGGCGCCCATCAGCGCCACCACCTGCCCTCGCGGCACCTCGAGCGACACCCCGTCGAGCACCATGCGCGTGCCGCGGCGCAGGCGCAGGTCGCGCAGGCGGACGACCGGCGGCGGCAGGGTCATGCGGTCGGCTGCTTCCATCGCTCCTCGAGCCTCCGCGCCAGCGACGAGAGCGGCAACGACATCGCCAGGTACAGCGCCGCGCACAGCGCACCCGGCACGACCCAGCTACCCAGGTTCGTGGCAAAGATCTGCGTCTGCTTCGTCAGCTCGACAACCGTCAACACCGAGACCAGCGACGAGTCCTTCAGCAGCGCGACGAAATCGTTGGTCATCGGCGCCAGCGCCAGACGGAAGGCCTGCGGGCCGCGAATCAGCCGGAGAATCTGCCACTCGGTGAAGCCGAGCGTGCGCGCTGCCTCGAGCTGGCCGCGCCCGATCGCCTCGAGCGCCGACCGGTAGATCTCGCTCTCGTAGGCCGCGTAGTTCAGGGCCAGGCCGAGGAACGCCGCCACGAACGCCGGCAGGCGGATGGCGGCGGCGATGCCGTAGTAGAGCACGAAGAGCTGCAGCAGGAGCGGGGTGCCCCGCGTCAGCTCGACATAGCCGGTGAGCAACGCCCGCAGGAGCGGCGCGCCGTAGACGCGACCACTCGCGATGAGCATGCCGAGTGCGATCGCCAGCGCCATCGACAGGCACGACAGCACGACGGTGACGAGCGCGGCGCGGAAGAGCGACGGCAGGTAGCGTTGCGCCGCCTCCAAGCCCGACACGCCGGCAACGGCGCGGCTGGTATCGAGACCGATGATCGCCTCGACGGTCTGGCCGGCCAGCACCTTCCGGTGCAGCGGCGGCTGGTCCTCGTTCCAGACCTGCCACCGGCGCATGATCCGTTCGAGGCTGCCGTCCTGCATCGCCGCCTGGAGAATAGCGTTGCATCGGTCCCGCAACGCGGCGTTGCCCGCCGACAGCACGCCGACGTAGTGGCCGATCGCCACACTCTCTTGCTGCACGGTGAACCCGGCCACCGTCTTCGCGCGGCGGAAAGCCAGGACGTTGTCGAGCAGCACCGCGTCGACGCGACCGTTCACCAGATCTTCGTACGGGTGCACGTCATCGTCGTACGACACCGGCGTGACGCCGTGGTCGATCTGGGCCTGCAGCAGGATCTCGTAGGCAATGGTGCCGCCGAGCGTGGCGACGCGCCGGCCCGCCAGCGCCGCCAGGCTGGTGTAGCGCGCGGCATCGGCATTGCGGACGGCGAGGACCTCGCGGAACTCGTAGTACGGCACGGTGACCAACATCGTGGCACGGCGTGCCGGCGTGTCCTCGATGCCGCTCAGGCCGATCTGGGCGTCGCCGCGAGCCACTGACTGATCGATGGAGGCGAAGGTGACGAAGACGAACTCGGCGCTGCGACCGAGTCCCTTCGCGAGCAGGTTGGCAATCTCCACGTCGAAGCCGACCAGTTCATCGGGCCGGTCGGGTCTCGCCTCGACGAAGGGCGCGCCACCCTCGGGGTCGCCTGCCCAGCGAAAGGGCGGTGCCGGCTGTTGCGCGGCTGCAGGCACCGCAACACTC
>JBKJMH010000309.1:0-12114 GCA_046596625.1 Vicinamibacterales bacterium
CGTTCACGCGCCCGCGTCCGATGTACCGCCTGGCAAAGCTCGGATTCTCCCAGTCCTACACCTATTTCACCTGGAGGAATACCGCCGCGGAACTGACCGCATTCCTTACGGAGTTGACGCAGACCGATGTGCGCGAGTTCTTTCGGCCGAACCTGTGGCCGAACACGCCGGATATCCTGCACGAGTATCTTCAGGAAGGCGGGCGCCCCGCGTTCCTGGTCCGCAGCGTGCTCGCCGGCACGCTCGCGGCCAGCTACGGTATCTACGGTCCAGCGTTCGAACTCTGCGAACACGAACCGCGCGATCCCGGGGGTGAAGAGTATCTCGACTCAGAAAAATACGAGCTCCGGCATCGACAACTCGGGAGCGCTGACAGCCTGCGCGGCTTCCTGGCGCGACTGAACCGGATTCGGCGCGACAATCCGGCGCTGCACCGCAACGACAGCCTCCGCTTCCACGCCTCGGACAATCCACAACTGCTCTGCTACAGCAAGGGCAATGACGACCTCTCGAATGTCATCGTGACCGTCGTGAATCTTGACGTCGTCAACCGGCAATGGGGATGGGTGACGCTCGACCTCGAGGCTCTCGGCCTGGAAGTCGACGAGACTTATCACGTTATCGATCTCCTGGGCGGTGAGCGATATCTCTGGCGCGGAGCGCGCAACTACGTCGCGCTCACGCCCGGCGTGATGTCCGCGCACGTGCTGCGACTCGAGCGCGCGACGCAACTCGAAGCGGACGTGGAGGCGGATGCGTGACCGCCGGAATGCCCGGTGCGATTCGCGCGGCGGCTGAGGGGCGATGGCGCTGAAGGTCGGACGCGGTGCGCCGTACCCATTGGGGGCGACGTGGGATGGCTCCGGAGTGAACTTCGCCATTTTCTCCGAGCACGCCACCAAAGTGGAGTTATGCCTGTTCGACTCGGCGGACGCGTCCAGCGAGTGTCTGCGTGTGGCGCTGACCGAGCGTACCGATCAGGTGTGGCACGGATACCTTCGCGGACTCCTTCCCGACCAGCTGTACGGCTATCGCGTCTACGGACCGCACGATCCGGGTCACGGGCATCGCTTCAATCCCAACAAGCTGCTGCTCGATCCCTACGCCAAGGCCATTGGCCGGACGATCGTCTGGGACGATTCGATGTACGGCTACCGGATCGGTGACCCCGACGGGGACCTGTCCTTCGACACCCGCGACAACGCGGCGTGTGCCACGCTGTCTGCGGTCGCCGAGCCTGCCTTCTCGTGGGGCAGGGACGAGCGGTTGCGGATACCGTGGGAGAAAACGGTGATCTACGAGCTCCACGTCAAGGGGTTCACCAGGCTTCACCGGGAGATTCCTGCAGCTCTCCGCGGGACCTACGCGGGACTCGCATCGGAGGAAGCCATTGGCTACCTCACCGATCTCGGCGTGAGCGCCGTGGAGCTGATGCCGATCCATCACCACGCCTACGACCGTCATCTGGTCGAGCGCGGGCTATCAAACTACTGGGGTTACAACACCAGCGCTTTCTTTGCGCCGGATATCCGCTACTCACACGCAAAGAGCCCCAGCGGTTCGGTCCGCGAGTTCAAGGTGATGGTCCGCAATCTCCACGCCGCGGGTCTCGAGGTCATCCTCGACGTCGTCTACAACCACACCGCTGAAGGCAACCACCTCGGACCGACGATCTCGCTTCGCGGCATCGACAATGCGTCCTACTACCGACTCGCACCAGAGGACCCACGCTACTACACGGATTTCACCGGCTGCGGGAACACCCTCAACGGTCGGCATCCGCGCGTGCTGCAGCTCATCATGGACAGCTTGCGTTACTGGGTCCTCGAAATGCACGTCGATGGATTTCGATTTGATCTGGCCAGCGCGCTCGCCCGTGAACTCCACGAAGTGGACAAGCTCGGTGCCTTCTTCGACATCATTCATCAGGACCCGGTGCTGTCACAGGTCAAGCTGATCGCGGAGCCGTGGGATCTCGGCGCCGGCGGCTATCAGGTGGGGAACTTCCCGATCGGCTGGACCGAGTGGAACGGAAAGTACCGGGATGCCATTCGTCGATTCTGGAAGGGCGATGCCGGGCTGGTATCGGAACTCGCGACCAGGCTTTCGGGGAGCAGCGATCTCTACGAGCGCAGCGGGCGACGGCCCTACGCCAGCATCAACTTTGTGACCGCTCACGATGGCTTCACGCTGCGCGATCTCGTCAGCTACAACGACAAGCACAACGAGGCCAACCGCGACAACAATGCCGACGGGACCGACGACAACCTGAGCTGGAACTGCGGCGTCGAGGGGGCGACCGACGACCCGGCGATCAACCAACTACGCGCGCGTCAGCAGCGGAACCTGCTGGCGACGCTGCTGCTGTCTCAGGGCGTGCCGATGATCTGCGGGGGCGACGAGGTGGGGCGGACCCAGCGCGGCAACAACAACGCCTACTGTCAGGACAACGAGCTCAGCTGGCTCGACTGGAACCACGGCGACGACGCCGAGGACCTCAGGGCCTTTACGTCCTACATGATTCGGCTTCGAAGCGAACAGACCGTGCTGCACCGCCGCAGCTTTTTTCACGGGCGTCCGCTCCGTGACGAGGAGGGCAAGGACATTCACTGGTTCAAGCCGTCCGGCAGCGAGATGACCGGCGCCGACTGGGACGTCCTGTCCGCGCGAACGCTCGGCGTGCTGCTCAATCCCACCGACGAAGACCAGGAGTCCGCGAGTCCTGGAGAGCCAGTGGCAGCGCTGTTCATGGCGTTCAACGGCCACCATGAGCGCGTGCGGTTCGTCCTGCCGGCCAGGCCCGGACGCGTCTGGGTGAGACGCCTGGACACGTCACTCAGACAATGGAGTGCGCGGCATGTGACGAACAAGGCAGCGTATCGTCTCGCCGCGAGGTCTGTCGTGCTGTTCGAACTCGCTTCAGGCTCAGAGCGTCAACAAGCCGGGAGCGAACGCCAGCATGCCGAGCAGTAGCGCGCGCCAGATGGCGGGGGCGGCCCCTGTCGGTGCGAACGTGCGTGACGGTGCGACCGAATTCCGCGTATGGGCGCCGGATATCGCGGCCGTCCAGCTCGTACTGCAGGGCCCGGAGGGCCGCGAGGCCACGCACACGATGCGTCACGCCCCGGACGGCTTTCACGAGTTGACGGTCGGCGGAGTCGGCGACGGGGCACTGTACCGCTTCATGGTGGATGGACGGGGACCGTTCCCGGACCCTGCCTCCCGAAGTCAACCGCACGGCGTGCATGGCCCGTCGCAGGTCGTGGATCCGAGCCGGTACGTCTGGAACGACAGCGGCTGGTCGGGCCTCGAACTGACCGACACCATCCTCTACGAACTGCACGTCGGTACGTTCACACCCGCGGGCACGTTTGCTTCGGCGGCCGCGCGGCTGCCGGACCTGGCCCGCCTCGGGGTGACCGCCGTCGAACTCATGCCGGTGGCCGACTTCGCCGGGCGCTGGAACTGGGGCTATGACGGCGTCGCGCTCTTTGCGCCGGCGCGCTGCTACGGCACCCCCGACGATCTGCGCCGTTTCGTCGACGAAGCGCACCGGCTGCAACTGGCCGTCTATCTCGACGTCGTCTACAACCATCTCGGCCCGGACGGCGCCTATCAGGGTGCGTTCAGTCCGTTCTACTATTCCGCAACCCACCAGAGTCCCTGGGGCGCCGGCATCAACTTCGACGGCCCCCGCAGTGGTCCTGTGCGCGACTACGTCGTGCAGAACGCGCTTGCTTGGGTTCACGAGTTCCACATCGACGGTCTGCGCCTCGACGCCACGCACGCGATCGTCGACGACAGTCATCCTCACGTGGTGGCGGAGCTGGCTACGGCTGTCGCCGACTCATTGACGGGGACGTCGCGGCGCGTTCATGTCATGGCCGAGGATTCCCGCAATCTCGCGCGGATGTTCACGCCCGCATCAGAGGGCGGGTGGGGCCTTGCCGGTGTCTGGTCGGACGATTTCCATCACCAGATGCGCCGCGCCCTGGCGGGCGACAAGGACGGCTACTACGAGGACTTCGACGGTGCAGCGCCGAGTATCGCAGCGACGGCCCGCACGGGCTGGCAGTACGTCGGTCAGCACTCGAGCTACTTCGGTGGCCCACGAGGAACTGAGCCGATAGGCGTGCCAAAGCCGCGATTCGTGTTTTTCGTCCAGAACCACGACCAGGTTGGAAACCGCGCATTCGGCGACCGGATCCATCACGAGATTGCGCCCGCCGCCTGGCGTGCGGCGTCGACGCTGCTGTTCATGCTCCCCGAGACGCCGTTGCTTTTCATGGGGCAGGAATGGGCGGCGTCGAGCCCGTTTCTCTTCTTCACCGACCACGTGCCGGAGCTGGGTCGCCTGGTGACCGAGGGACGGCGCCGGGAGTTTGCGGGGTTCGCAGCCTTTTCCGAAGCGGCGGACCGCGACCGCATTCCTGACCCGCAGGACACGCGCACACGTGAGGCGAGTGGCCTCGTGTGGAGCGAGCGGGAGGTCGAACCGCATGCGTCGGTCCTCAGACTCTATGAACGATTGATTGCGCTACGCAGAACGGATTCGGCGTTTCGCGAGACAGCTGATGACGCGTGCACCATCGCGCCAACCGGCCCAGACACCCTGGTGGTCTGGCGACGGGCAGCGGATGGCCACGCGCTGCTCGCGGTTGTGCGACTTCGCGGCTCTGGGCCGGGTATTCCCAGCACGTCGGCGGCTGGTGCGCCGGACTTCGGCAGCGGCTGGCGCCCGCTGCTCACCACCGAGGATGCGCCGTTTGGCAGCGATCCGTGTCCGGCCAGCATCTCCCCGGAGCCGCTGAACGTCGAGTTTGCCCGCCCGGGAGCGGTCATTTTCAGCCGTGACCGGTTGCGTCCGAGCGGGGAGCTGACATGACCCACCCGTTCCCGGCACGAACGCCCGTCAGTACCTATCGGCTCCAATTGAACGGCCAGTTCTCGTTCTTCGATGCGGCGAGGCTGGTGCCGTATATGAGCCAGCTGGGTATCACGGACTGCTACTGCTCGCCGATCCTGACGGCGCGACGAGGCAGTACGCACGGCTACGACGTCTGCGACCACTCGACGATCAGTTCCGAGATCGGAGGCGAGCGGGGATTCGAGGTGTTCGCGCGGGCACTGCGGCTTCACGGCCTCGGGCTCACCCTGGACATTGTCCCGAATCACATGAGCACAGACCCCCGCCAGAATTCGTGGTGGCGGAATATGCTCGAGAACGGGCCTTCGTCGCCGTTTGGCCGTTTCTTTGATATCGACTGGGTGCCGGTGAAGAACGCATTGCAGCAGAAGGTTCTGCTGCCCGTGCTCGGCGACCAGTACGGTACGACTCTCGAACGCGGCGATCTCCAGGTCAGATTCGAGGACGGCGATTTCAGCCTGCGCTATTTCGACCTCGACCTGCCGTTGAATCCCCGCGAACTGCGGCGCGTCCTGCGGCACAACCTCGAGGCGCTCGCCGCTGACGCGTGGTCCGGCGACGCGGACGTCATCGAGCTCGAGAGCATTCTCTTTCAGCTCGATCACCTGCCCGTCTACACGGACACGCGTGATGCGATGGTGGTGTCGCGTCATCGCGAGAAGGAAGTCGCCAGGCATCGGCTAAAAGCGCTGCTGCAGGAGAGTCCCCGCATGCGCGAGCACGTCGAGCGCAACGTCCGGGAGTTCAACGGGGTTCCAGGGAATCCGCGGTCCTTTGATCTGCTGCACGACATGCTGGAAGGACAGGTCTACCGCCTGTCGTACTGGCGCACGGCGATGCACGAGATCAACTACCGCCGATTCTTCGACATCAACGAATTGGCCGGTCTCCGTGTCGAGGACCCCGAGGTGTTCGCGGCGTCGCACGACCTGATACGAGATCTGGTGCGCCGCGGCGACGTGCACGGCTTACGCCTCGATCATATCGATGGACTCTTCGACCCGAAAGCCTACCTGGTTCGGCTGGCCGCAGCGACGTCAGGGACGCCCATCTACATCGTCGCCGAGAAGATCGTGTCCGACGGCGAGCCGCTGCGCCCGGACTGGCCGCTGCACGGTACGACGGGCTACGACTTCATGAACGACGTCAACGGATTGTTCGTGGATGGTCGTCACGCGAGGGAGTTCCATCGGCTGTACGGGCGCTTCACCGGGCGCACGGAGGCATTCGAGGACATTGTCTACCAGAGCAAGAAGCTGGTCATTGCCTCCTCGATGGCCAGCGAACTGAACGTCCTGGCGCACCAGTTGAACCGCATCTCCGACGACGACCGGCGCTTTCGCGACTTCACGCTGGACAGCCTGCAAGAGGCCCTCCGCGAAGTCGCCGCGTGCTTCCCTGTCTACCGTACTTACTTCAGCAGCGAGGGGTGGGAAGCGTTCGACGAGCAGAGTGTCGATGCTGCCGTGGCCGGAGCGCTGGCCCGCAACCCGGCGATGGAACCCTCCATCTTCAGTTTCATTCGCCAGATGCTGCTGCCGGCCGTCGGACCAGACGGCGTCGACGAGGACTATCGTCGTCGGGCGGGCTTTGCCCGGAAGTTCCAGCAGTACACCAGTCCGGTGCAGGCCAAGGGCCTAGAGGACACCGCGTTCTATCGCTTCGTGCCGCTGTTGTCGTTGAACGAGGTGGGCGGCCACCCGGCACGATTTGGCTGTTCGCCGACGGAATTCCACCAGCGCAACGCTCACCGGTTGCAGCACTGGCCCCTGACCATGTTGGCCACGGCGACGCATGACAGTAAGCGTGGTGAGGACGCCAGAACACGGATTAGCGTCCTGTCGGAGATGCCTCACCGGTGGCGCGCGGTGGTGTCCAGGTGGGCACGCGTCAACGCGTCCCTCAAGACCGAGGTCAAGGGCGTGCCCGCGCCGGATCGTGCCGACGAGTATCTGTTCTATCAGGCGCTGCTCGGAGCGTGGCCCGCTGGTGCGACCGAACTGCCGGACGAGGCGTTCGTCGAGCGCATGTGCGACTACCTGCGAAAGGCTGTCAAGGAGGCGAAGCTCCACACCAGCTGGATCAATCCAGCGGAGGCGTACGACGCGGCCGTGACGCGGTTCGTGCGCATGGCGCTGGCGGGTCCGAATGCCAGGGCCTTCTTCCGGTTGCTCCTGCCATTCGCGCACAGGGTCGCGCAACTTGGGGCGATCAACTCGCTGTCGCAGGTGCTGGTGAAGATCGGATCACCAGGCGTGCCGGACTTCTACAGGGGGACCGAACTGTGGGACCTCAGCCTGGTCGACCCCGACAATCGCGGCACTGTCGATTTCGAGCAGCGCGCCGCGTGGCTGGACCAGATCGGACCCGGCGCTGAAGGCTCACTGGACGCCCGCGCGCGCTGGTCACAGATTGGCGATCGCCTGGCACGCTGGGAGGACGGCCGAATCAAGCTGTACGTCACGGCGACGGCGCTGCACTTGCGGCAACGCTGGCGGGAGGTATTTCTCGAGGGGTCGTACATTCCCCTGGTGGCCGAAGGCCGCGCCGCGGACCACATCGTCGGGTTTGCCCGGTGCCGCGGTGATCGGAGCGTCGTCGTGCTGGCTCCCAGGCTGGTGGCCGGCCTCTACGGGTCCGTGCGCACGCTAACCGCAGGCGGCGAGGCCTGGGGCGACACGCGCGTGCGCATCCCGGATGACCTGCGAGGGGTCCGTTATCGCAACGCGCTGACGGGCGAGGAGGTCGTCGGCTCACGGTCTGACGGCGGTACGTGGCTGACGGTAGGCGAGAGCCTCCGTGAGGTGCCGGCGACAATGCTCTATAGCGCGACGCAGGAGACCGCACAGTGATCAAGCAACGCGGCAGCGCAACCGACCCGCTCTGGTTCAAGGACGCCGTCATCTATGAGTTGCATGTCCGGGCATTTGCCGACAGCAACAACGACGGCATCGGCGATCTGCGCGGGCTGATTTCGAAACTCGATTACATCCAGGACCTGGGCGTCACCTGCCTGTGGCTGCTGCCGTTCTTCCCGTCGCCACTTCGCGACGACGGCTACGACATCGCCGACTACCTGAACATCCATCCCGACTACGGCACGATGGACGACTTCACGGCGCTGGTCGCGGCCGCACACGAGCGCGGCCTGCAGGTCATGATCGAACTGGTCATGAACCACACCTCCGACAGCCATGTCTGGTTCCAGCGAGCCAGGGCAGCAGCGGCCGGGTCGCCCGAGCGGGACTTCTACGTGTGGAGCGACAGCGATCAGAAATACAAGGATGCCCGAATCATCTTTACCGACACCGAACACTCGAACTGGACCTGGGACCCGGTTGCCAAGGCGTACTACTGGCACCGGTTCTTCTCACATCAGCCCGACCTGAACTTCGAGAATCCGCTGGTCGTTGCAGAAATGCTGAGCGTGATGCGCTACTGGCTGGATCTCGGAGTGGATGGACTTCGGCTCGACGCCATTCCGTATCTGATCGAGCGAGACGGCACCAACTGCGAGAACTTGCCGGAGACACACGTACTCATCAAGCGCGTCCGCGAAGAAATGGACGCCCGGTACGAGAATCGGGTGATTCTCGCCGAAGCGAACCAGTGGCCGAGCGACGTGCGTCCGTACTTTGGCGACGGCGACGAGTGTCACATGGCGTTCCACTTCCCGCTGATGCCACGCATCTTCATGGCGCTGCGGCTCGAGGATGGCCATCCGATTCGGGAAATCATGGGGCAGACGCCAGCCATCCCCGCGTCGTGCCAGTGGGGTCTCTTCCTGCGTAACCACGATGAACTGACGCTGGAGATGGTGAGCGAGCAGGAACGCGACTACATGTACCTCGCGTACAGCGCTGACCCGAGGATGCGGATCAACATCGGCATCCGCCGCCGGCTCGCACCGCTGATGGAGAATAACCGTCGTCGCATCGAACTGCTGAACAGCCTGTTGTTCTCGTTTCCCGGCACGCCGATCCTCTACTACGGCGACGAGATCGGCATGGGCGACAACATCTATTTGGGCGACCGCAACGGCGTGCGCACGCCGATGCAGTGGAATGCCGACCGCAACGCCGGCTTCTCGCGCGCGACGCCGGCGAAGTTGTACAGCCCCGTGGTGATGGATCCGGTGTACGGCTATGAAGCCGTGAATGTCGAGGCCGAGCAGAGCGACCCCTCGTCCCTGTTGCACTGGATGCGCAACATGATTGCGCTCCGGAAGCTGTTTCGTGTCTTCGGTCGCGGCACACTCGAGTTCCTCGAGTCCGGCAACCGCAAGGTGTTGGCGTACCTGCGGCGATACGACGGCGAACAGGTGCTGTGCGTGGCCAATCTGTCCCGCTTCGCTCAGCCGGTCGAGCTCGACCTCTCGGCCTTTGTTGGATGGCGTCCGGTCGAGATGGCCGGCTACGTCGAGTTCCCGGTCATCGGTAAGCGGCCGTACACGTTGACCCCAGGACCGTACGCGTTCATGTGGTTCGAGCTGCAGCAGCGCGAGCGCGTCGTCGAGGTAGAGGCGGGCGAGCAGGCGCTGGACGCCAGCCAGGGCTGGCCGGGCGTGTTCGGCGAGGCCTCCCGTGAGCGCCTCGAGACGGTGGTGCTGCCCAGGTTCCTGCCACTACAGCGCTGGTTCGCCGGCAAGGCTCGCGCGATCCGCGCGACGACGGTGGCCGACTGGGTGGCGTTCGACGGAGGCCGGGCGGCGGTCATGTTCGTGGCCGTTCAGTACGATCAGGGCGAGCCGGACACCTACGTGCTTCCCATCGCGATGGACTTCAATGCGGAGAGGGAAGTGCCGGCGTCGGCGCTCTTGTGCGGCGTGACTTCGGCCAGCGGCCAGGGCATCCTCTTCGATGCGACTTTCGACGATGCGACACGCACCGCCTTGCTCATGTTCGTCGAGCATGGACAGTCTCTCCGGACAGAGCATGGCGAGATCCGTGGGGTGCCGAGCGGCGCTTTCGCCGAGTTGCGCGGCGAGGCGGGCGGTCCCCTGCCGACGCTGCGCACCGCCTCGGAACAGAGCAACACGTCACTGTTGTACGGCGACAGGCTGATCCTGAAGCTGTTCCGTCGGCAGCAGTGTGGCTTGAATCCCGACTGCGAGGTCGGACGACACCTGACCGAGCTGCACTTTCCGCACGTCCCGGCCTTCGCCGGTTCGATCGACTACGTGCGCACCGATCAGGAGCCGGCGTCGGTCGGGCTTCTCCAGGCGCTCGTTCCGAATCAGGGCGACGGCTGGAGCACCGCGCTGGAGGAACTCGGACGCTATTACGAAGCCTGTTCGCCACGGGAATTTCCCGGGGCCGAGGAAACACTGGCCGCGGTCGATCTGCTGGGCCTGGCCGACGCCCCGGTTGGCGCCTTTGCGCGCGAGCATGTCGGCATCTACCTCGATGCGGCGGCTACCCTGGGACGCCGCACCGGCGCCATGCACCGTGCCCTGGCGTTGCCGTCCGACGACCCGGCCTTCGCGCCCGAATCCCTGACGCAAGCGGATCTCCAGACACTGGCCGGACAGCTGCGTGCGCACGCGGCGCTGGCGTTTGGCGCTCTGAGGGCTGGCCTCCCGTCACTGGCGGAATTGGATCCGGTGGTCGAGTCGGTCGCCTTGGCGCTGAGCCGTCGCCAGCAGGTACTCGGGTCGTTCCAGAACCTGGGCGCACGCGACATCGGCGGTCTTCGGACACGCATCCACGGTGACTATCACCTCGGCCAGATCGTCTGGGTCAGGAACGACGCAGTGATCCTCGACTTCGAAGGAGAGCCGGGGCGGCCGCTCGAAGAGAGACGACGCAAGCACTCGCCGTTGAAGGACGTGGCCGGGATGCTTCGGTCGTTCAGTTACGCGGCGTGGGCGAGCCTGCTCGACGCGACCAAGCGAGGTCCTGAGGCTTTCGAGCGGCTCGAGCCGTGGGCACGACTGTGGGAGCGTTCCGTATCGGTTGCGTTCCTGCGGGCGTACCGCGAGACCGTCATGGGCAGCACGATCCTGCCGCCAGGCCCGGGAGGAGCCAGCATGCTGCTGAACGCCTACCTGCTCGACAGAGCGCTGCACGAAGTCGAGTACGAGTTGAACAACCGCCCGGCGTGGCTGCGCATTCCCCTGCGTTGCCTCCTGGCGTTGCAGTCATGAGGCGAGCATGACCGTCGACAACCTTCTGCCGCAGACACGGGAGCAACTCGAGCGAATCGGCACCGCAGACCTGGTGATCGGCGTCACCGCGTCGGGTGGCGGGGCGGAGGCGCAGTTCGCGCTGGACACGGTGCACGCGGCATGCGAATCGGTGGCACCGGGGCTGCGCGCGGTGCTCGTGCATCCGGATACTCTCAGTGGCGTCGATGATGACGACGCCACGCCCGGCGTCGTGGCACCGGGCGCCGGCGTCCATCGGCTGCCATGTTGGATGCCGGCGGGGCAGCGGCTGCCGATGGTGACGCCGGACGCGCACGACGCGTTTCACACATTGTTCACGCTGAGTGCGCATCTGCAGGCCCGGGGCTGCGTCCTCATCGGATCGCAGCACGCCGCAGTCACCGCCGACACGGTTCGAGCGCTGATCCAGCCGGTGGTTGATGCCAACGTCGATCTGGTGCTGCCGTGTTATCCGCGGCAGCGGTTCGACGGCCTGATCGAAAAGGGCATCGTCTATCCGTTGACGCGGGCGTTGTTCGGCCGGCGGATTCGGTGTCAGCTGGCGGCAGACTTCAGCTTTTCCTCGCGTATGGCGGCCCGCCTGCTGAACCAGCCTTCCGCGGGAGCCTGCGCCAAGTGGTTTCTGCCCGAGGCGGTCGCCGCAGGCTTCGACGTGCGCCAGATATGGCTGCAGCAGTGGCTTCCAGTCGCCGACGCGTCGCCCGATCTCAGCTCGGCGCTGGCGCAGGTGATCGGGGCGCTCTTTCTGGAAGTCGAGCGCACCGCGCCGGTCTGGCAGAAGGCCAGGGGGTCGCAGCCCGAGGCGATTCGGGGCGAACCGGCAGTGGTCATCGAAGAGAGCCGGACCGTCGACGTTCGCCGGATGATCGAGTCGTTTCAGATTGGCTGCCGCAATCTGCAGGACATCTGGGGGCTGGTTCTGCCGCCGGCGACGTTGCTCGATCTGCGCCGGCTGGCCACGCTCCCGGCCGAGCAGTTCCATCTGCCGGACGAACTGTGGGCACGCATCCTGTACGACTGT
>JBKJMH010000030.1:0-3047 GCA_046596625.1 Vicinamibacterales bacterium
CAGTCCATCGCGCACGCGCACGACGTCGATGCCGATGTCGGTCGCCACGGCGATGGCGGCCAGGGCGTTCCGCACGTTGTAGGCACCGAGCAGCGGCACCTCGAATTCGCCGAAGGGTGAACCGTGCCGCCGCACGCGGAACCGCGTCGACGTGGGGCCTGCCACCAGGTCGTGCGCCTGCCAGTCGAAGCCCTCGCCGGTGCCGAAGGTCTGCACGCGCGACACCGCGCGCTCGACGAGCGCCAGCGCGGCCGGACTGTCGCCGCCAATCAGCAGCAAGCCCTTCCTCGGTACGAGGCGCACGAGGCGGGCGAACGCCGTGGTCACCGCATCCATGTCGGCGTAGATATCCGCATGGTCGAACTCGATGTTGTTGATGACGGCGATGTCGGGCAGGTACTTCAGGAACTTTGCGGTCTTGTCGAAGAACGCGCTGTCGTACTCGTCGCCCTCGATGACGAAGTCACGCCCCTGCCCCATGCGGTAGCTCGAGCCGTGCTCGCCGAAGTTCCTGGCGATGCCGCCGACGAGCACACTCGGGTCTACGCCGGCGTGGGTCAGCACCCAACCGGTCAGCGACGTCGTCGTGGTCTTGCCGTGCGTGCCGGCCAGCACAATCGAACGCGCGCCCCAGAGGAACTGCTCGCGAATCGCCTCGGGCAGGGACCAGTAGCGGATCTTCCGGTCGAGCACCTCCTCGAGCTCGGGGTTGCCGCGCGAGATCGCGTTGCCAACGATGACGAAATCGAGATCCGAGGTGATCTGCTCGGCACGATAGCCGCTGAACACCGGGATGCCCTCTGCTGCGAGAAAGTCGCTCATGGGCGGGTAGACGTCGGCGTCCGAACCGCGGACATCCAGCCCCTTGCGTCGAAGCATGGCCGCCAGTGTCGCCATGGCGGTACCGCAGACGCCGATGAGATGAACGCGTGTGGTCACTGGACTGCGGGCTCCTCGATGACAAGGCGTGGCGCGCGGCGGTCGCCGATGACGCGCGCACGGACGCCGAGCGGGATGGTGTGCTGCGGGCCGACGGTGTGGCCCGCCGGAAAGCCGGCGAGCACCGGCCCGGGGAAGTCGGACAGCAACGACGCCATCGTGCCCCGTCCGGTCGGACCGTTGCCGGGCTCGTCACATCGCGGCAATTCGCCGATCACGATTGCGCCCGCCCGCTCGAGCAGTCCGCTCTGGCGCAACTGCAGCACCATGCGATCGAGCCGGTAGGGGCGTTCGCCGACTTCATCGAAGAACAGCACGTAGCCCGGCGGCGGCGCGAAGGCGTACGGCGTGCCGAGCGAGGCGAGAAGGTTGGTGACCGTGCCGCCGAAGATCGGACCGGCATGCTCGCCGGCCACGATCACGTCGAGCCCGGGCGCATCGAACTCCCCCATCGGCGCGGTGCTGAACAGGGCGCGCTCGAGCGACGCGCGGTCGTAGGCGACCTCACCCGCGGCCAGCCGCCCCTCGAGCATGGTGCCGTGAAACGCCACGAGCCCGCACTGCGTCGTCACGAACGCCAGCAACGCGGTGATGTCGCTGTAGCCGATGATCGGCTTGCGCGCCTCGCGCAGCTCGCCGCGATCGAGCAGTGGCAGGAGCTGGGCGCTGCCGTAGCCACCGCGAACGGCAATGAGGGCGTCAACCGACGGATCGGTCAGTGCCGCGCGAATGGCCGCGGCGCGCAGTTCGGCGGAGCCGGCGACGTAGGCCTGGCGCGCGAAGACCGACTCGTCCCACACCGGCACGAGTCCGAGCCGCTCGAGTTCCGCGATGCCGTGGTCGAAGTCGTCTCGAAGGAATGGGCTGGCGGGCGCGACAACGGCAATGCGCGACCCGCGTGCGAGCCGGCGAGGCGCGAGCATCACGCGTAGCGCGCCATGTCGGCGGCCGTGCGCTGGTGGGCGTCCTGGCCGAGCACGCGCCGCAGGGCCGCGGTGCCAAGCGGCGCGGCGCCGACGGCGGTGGCGAGGAAACGCTCTTTCGCGCGCTGGTTGCGCGTCAGCGCGTCCTCGACGCGCTTTTCGAACCCCCGGTCCTTCTCCACCTGCCGCACTATCGCCTCGACGGCTGCGGCCTGTGCCTCAGTGTCGCCCGAGCAGATCAGCACCGCGTCGCAGCCGGCTGCGATGGCCTCGAGCGCCGAATCGGACACCGGTCGTTCGGCGGCGAGCGCCTTCATCTCGAGGTCATCGCTGATGATGACCCCCTCGAACCCCAATTCCCCGCGCAGCAACCCGGTGACGATCTGCTTCGACAGCGTCGCCGGGCGCTGGTCGTCCAGCGCCGGAATGAACACGTGGGCGGTCATGATGGTGGCCACGCCGGCGGCGATGGCGGCGCGGAACGGCAGAAATTCGCGTTCACGCAGCAGTTCGGGCGGATGTTCGATGAGGGGTAGTTCGTGATGCGAGTCGGTGCTGGTGTCGCCGTGCCCGGGGAAGTGCTTGCCGCACGCCGCCACACCGTGCTGCTGCAACACCCGGACGATCGCGGCACCGAGTTCGGCCACCGTGCGCGCCTGTTCGGCCAGCGCCCGATCACCAATCACCGGGTTCTTCGGGTTGGTGTGGATGTCGAGCACCGGCGCGTAGTCGAGCGTCACGCCGACGGCGCGCAACTCGGTGGCCAGTGCCGCCGCGAAACGCTCGGCCAGCGTCGTATCGCCGCTGCGACCAAGCGTGGCCATCGGCGGCCATTCCGTGAAGGGCGACTTGAGCCGCGCGACGCGGCCGCCCTCCTGATCGACACTGACCCAGCCCGGCATCTCGGGGGTCAGCCGCGCGATCTCGTACGACAGTTCGGCCACCTGTTCGGGGACGTCGATGTTGCGCGCGAACAGGATCGCACCGCCCAGCCCGAACTCGCGCGCCAGCGCCCGGAGCTCGACCGGCAGCGACGTGCCGTTGAACCCGGCAATGAGCAACTGTCCAATTTGCCGGCGCAGCGACAGGGGCGACATGCCCTGAATTTTAACCCTATATAATTCGGGCGTGCTCACCTCTTCGGCGCCCACACGCATCGACCTCGCCGGCGGCACCATCGACATC
>JBKJMH010000247.1:0-6740 GCA_046596625.1 Vicinamibacterales bacterium
CGGCATTCACATCATCGAGCGAGAACTCGACGTGCACGGCGAGGTCGCCGACGTTGGCCAACATGGCATAGCGTCCACGTTCGGCGGCAGACTCGATGCGGATGAGGCGAGCGGGTACCGGCGGCAGCACCGTGGGCCGCGGGCCAGCCCCGTCGATGCGCCGGCTTCTGTACGAAACTTCGGTCGTAAGGGCACGCTCGCTGCGATGGAATCCGCCGACGGCGGCGCGTGTGCACTCGTCTTCGAAGCCGAAACCGCCGAAAGGACCACGCTCGCCGCAGAGCGACTGCAGGCTCTGCAGAAATCCGGTGAGCCGCTCCTGCCGGTGCTCGAGCAAATCGAGCAATTCCCGCTGCCGGCTCTCGGCCACGAGCGCCACCGAGTGCCGCGCCTGCTCCACCATCGCTTCGTGCGCGACGCGGTATGCCAGAGTCGCCACGCCTGCTGTCAGCAGCGCGTTGACAACGACCAGCGCGAGGCCGAGCTGAAAGCGGAGCGAGAGTCGCAGCACAGGGGAAGACCGACAGTATGTCCGCGTCCGTACGGACGAGAGCGATGCTAGCGCTTGCGTCCGGCCGCTCGCAACCTCGACTAGGGGGACGCTATGCCGCTCGGCGTTCCTAACCGCTGTATTTAGTTCTGAGCGTCACCGCATGACGACCGGCGCCTCGCAATCGCGTGCCTGATCGAAGACGAGCGGCCACCAGCCGTCGATGTCGTCAGCCGTCGTGCCCACAATGAGTGCCGGGATCAGCGTCGACGGTTCGTAGATACCGATACCACCGTGTTCGGGTTGGGCCGGCATCAGGTCGACACGCACCTTCGTGAACGCGTCGGAGACGAACGGCACGAAGTAGACATCGGCTCGCCCCTCCGGCCGGCTCACCGTGTGATGAGCAAGGCACACCGGTTCGAACGTCGAGGTCTCGACGCCAGATTCCCGCGCGATGCGCAGCACCGAGTCGGTGCCGTACACCCCTTGCAACCCTTCGTCGAATTCCGTCCGCAGGACGAGCGGCAGCCCAGGATGGGCGGGGGGTATGAGGGAGCTGCCGGCGCGGCGTGACGCTTCGGCGAACAGCGACGCCGTCAACGCCTCGGGCGGCTTCATCGCGACGATCCAGGGGTCGGTGCCGTCGCTGGTGACCAGTGTCCACTTTTCCAGCACCGTTGGCGGCACGGTGTAGGGAGTCGCATCAGGGCGAGCGCGCCACCAGGCCACGCCGGCCGCCGCCAGGATGAGGATCGCCACGACGGCGAGTGCTGCCGTGATAGGACGTGTCACACGGGTCATCCTACCAGTCGGCTTGCGCCGAAGGCGTGACCGGGTCTGCCGGCACCGAGCGCGACGAGGCCGCGCCGCGGGGCTCGAAGCTCGAGTGACGTCCGGCATGGTGCCGGACGCCACCTGACCAGCGCGGCTAGTCCTTGAGCTTCTCGCCGACGTCTTCGATGAACTCGCCGACCTTGCGGCGCCCGCGGCCGATCGCGTCCTGCGTGTCGCCAGCCGCTTCGTCTGCGACGCCCTCGTTCTTCAGCTGCTCGTTGTCGGTCAGGTCGCCCGCGGCCTGCTTTATCTTGCCCTTCAGAGCCTCGGCCTTGCCTTCCATTTCATCCCGGTTCATTCAGTCCTCCAGACTTCGCTTGTGACTTCCGACTTGTGACGTGCGACTTCCTAGACCACCGTCCTGCGTCCGCTGATGATGCCGACGAGGAACAGCACGAGTGCGATGACCAGCAGCAGGTGCACGATCGAGCCGATCGTGTACACACCAACCAGCCCAAGCAGCCAGGCCACGAACAGAATCAGCGCCAATGTGAAAAGCATTGCCTCTCCCTCCAGCGGTCGGCGTAATTGCCGCCATGCTGCAGCCTGCTAGAGCAAAGCGCGGGCCGTAAGGAACTGACGAGTCTGTCGCCTCTGGCGCGACGCGCAAGTTGTGCCTCCGCAACCGCGAATGCTGCTGATACAGTGGACCTTCATCCTCGATATGGTCCGGCTTCCTCCTGACGCGAAACTCAGATGTTCCGATTCGCTTCCGTTCTGTATGCAATCCTCTGCCTTGGCGCGGCAACTGCGGAGGCACAACCTGTTCAGCCTCTTCCATCCGCGTCACCAACCGCTGAGTCTCCCATCGTCGTGCGCGACGCCGACGGTGCCGTCACCGTGCGCGCCACCCGCGTGTCGCAGCCGATCGTGCTCGACGGCGAACTGAAGGAAGAGATCTACGCGCGCGTGTCGGCGATCGATGGCTTCCTGCAGCAGGAGCCAAACGAGGGCGAGCCAGCCACCGAGCAGACGCAAGTGTGGCTGTTCTACGACGACCGCAATATCTACGTGTCGGCGCGCCTGCACGACTCGGAGCCGGAGCGCGAGATCATTACCGAGATGCGACGCGACGGTCAGGGCACGAACGACAACGAGAGTTTCGGTGTCGTGTTCGACACCTTTCACGATCGCCGCAACGGCTTCCTGTTCCAGGTGAGCCTGGCTGGCGGGCTGTTCGACGGCTACATCACCGACGAACGCGACATGAATCGTGATTGGAGCACCGTGTGGGACGCCCGCACGGCGCGCGTGCCCGATGGGTGGACGGTCGAGATGGCCATCCCGTTCAAGTCGCTGCGCTTCCCGCCCGGCGAGCATCAGTGGGGCATCAACCTGAAGCGCGTCGTGAAGTGGAAGAACGAGAACCAGTACCTGACGCGCATGCCAGGGGCCCTCGGCCGGCGTGCCATCAACAAGCTGTCATCGGCCGCCACACTGGTCGGCATCGAGACGCCGCAGGCGAGGCGCAACTTCGAACTGAAGCCGTACGCCATCACCGGCCTCACCACAGACCAGCCGACAGGCGCCAGTGCCACGAATAGCGGCAAGGGCGACGCCGGCATCGACGTCAAGCTCGGAGTCACCGACGGCATCACCGCCGACTTCACCTACAACACCGACTTCGCACAGGTGGAAGAGGACGAGCAGCAGGCGAACCTCACCCGCTTCAGCGTGCTGTTCCCCGAGAAGCGCGACTTCTTCCTCGAGGGTCAGGGCATCTTCGCCTTCGGCGGCGCCTCGAACCGCCCACCCGGCGGCGGCAGCAGCAATTTTGGCAACCCGATTCCGGCCGACGTGCCGGTCATGTTCTTCAGCCGGCGGATCGGCTTGCTCGACGGCAGGCAAGTGCCGATCGACGTCGGCGCGCGCGTCACCGGCAAGGCCGGCGCCTACAGCATCGGCGTCATCGACATCCGGACGGCGAACGTCGACGAGCGCAACGTCACCGCCACCAACTTCAACGTCGTGCGCGTGAAGCGCGATATCCTCCGCCGCAGTGCGGTGGGCGTGCTCTACACCGACCGCTCGCAGTCGACGCTCGGCGACGGCCACGGCCGCACCATCGGCGCTGATGGCGTCTTCTCGTTCTTCCAGAACCTGAACTTCAACACCTACGTCGCCGCCACGGAGAACCCGGGCCTGTCTGGCAGTAATGTCAGCTACCGCGCCCAGATGGACTACAACGCCGACACCTACGGCCTGCAGTTCGAACGGCTGACGCTCGACCAGAACTTCCGCCCCGACGTGGGCTTCACCCGCCGCACGGCGTTTGCCAGGAACTCCGCCTACGCCCGCTACAGCCCGCGTCCGGCCTCGACGGTGATCCGCAAGATGTTCTACGAGGCGAACATGGACTACATCACCGACCCCGAGAATCGGCTCGAGTCGCGACTGGCGCAGGTGGCGGTGCGCTCGGAACTGCAGAGCGGCGATGCCATGGCGATCGAGCTGGCGCAGAACTACGAGTCGCTCGACGAGCCGTTCGAGGTGTCGCCTGGGGTGCTGATTCCGGTCGGCGGCTACGGGTTCAACGAACTGCACCTGCTGTACAACTTCGGGCCGCAGCGTCCGCTGTCCGCCAACCTCACCTACGAGTACGGGCAGTTCTACAACGGCACGCGCCAGAGCATCGCCGCGTCACGCGGCCGCGTGCAACTCACCCCGCAGCTTTCGCTCGAGCCCGGCCTCACGCTGAACGTCGTGAAACTGCCGGACGGCGACTTCACCTCCACCCTGCTGACGACGCGCGCGACCTTCACGGTGACGCCGCGCATGAGCACCAGTGCGCTCGTGCAGTACAACTCCGGCGCGGCCAGCGTCAGCACGAACGTCCGCTTCCGCTGGGAGTATCGGCCGGGCAGCGACCTGTTCGTGGTCCTCACCGACAACCGCGACACGACGCCGACCGGTTTTCCCGAACTCCGCAATCGCGCCTTCATCGTGAAGCTGACGCGCCTGTTCCGGTTCTAGGGGAAGGCGCGGCACTCGCGCTATCCTCCTCACGCCGTGCGACCTCCGACCGCCGACCTCCGACTGACGCACGCCGAGCGTGCCGCCGTGGCGGCGCTCGCCGCGTGCGTGTCGCCCATTCTCGCGGCCTATCTGTTCGACCTCGCGGGGCTGGCCTTTACCCCCTCGCTCATGCTCGCCGTGCTGCTCGCGGCGGCAACGCTGTCGTTCGTCAGCATCCGTGATGCGGCGCCGTCCCGTGCAGACGGGCTGATGCTGGCCGGCGTTGTCGTGTTCGCGGCGGCGTGGCTGCTGTGGCTGGCACGGCCGACGCTGCTGCCGCTCAGCACCGGGCCTGATCTCACGCACCACCTGATACTCATTCGCTACATCGAGGAGCATTGGCGTCTCGTGCACGAACCAGGGCTCGAGCGGTTCCTCGGGGAGATGGCGCAGTACACGCCGGGCAGTCACATCCTGGCGGCCCTGGCCGGCGCCTGGAGCGGCACCGACGGCCTGCGCGCGCTGCATCCGATGCAGGCGCTCACGGTGGCGCTGAAGTGCGGCTTCCTCTTTCTCATCGGGCTGCGCCTGCTTCCGGCGCGCGCCCCGCGCGCGCTTGCGCTCACCGGCGTGGTGCTGCTGCTGGCCGCGCCGCGCTACAGCCTCGGCGCCCTCACCGAATACGGCTTCGTCGCGCAGGTGGTGGCCGAACTCTGCGTGGTCGCCATGTGGTGGGTGGCGGTCGCCTGGGACGCGAGGCCGGCCGCACGGCTCGGGCTGGTGTTCGGGTTCACCGGTGCCGCCGCATTCCTGACGTGGCCGGTCTACACCGGGCCGCCGGCGCTGGCGTTCGTCCTCGTGATCGCGCTGCGCCATGAGCTGTCGCTCGCCGCGCGCCTGCGTCATCTGCTCACGGCCTACGCGCCGCTGGCGATCGTTGCGCTTCTCTACCTGGTGGGACGGCTTGGCTGGTTGCAGTTGGCTGGCACCGGCGGTGCCTCGCCCTGGCCGTCGGTCGCCGCGTATTCGATGCCGCTGGTGGCGCTGGCTGCAGCCGGGTTCGGACTGGCGCTTGTCCGTCGCCGTGGCCGCAGCACGGCGCTCTTCGTCCTGAGCGTGCTGGCGCAGGCGGCAGCGTTTTACGTGCTGGCGAAGCGGGCCGGCGCGCCGCAGCCCTACATGGCGCTGAAGATGGGCTACCTGCTGGTCTGGCCGATGGCCGCATGTGCCGTGGTCGTGCTCGGCGAACTGTGGCTGCTGACGGCGCGGCTGCTCAGCGAGTGGCGCCCGCAGCGCTCGGGGGCCGCGGCGTCCGTCGTCGTGATCGCGACGATGGCGCTGGTGGCAAGGCCGCTGGTGAATGCGCCCGCCCGGCTGCACCCGCTGCCGCCCGCCGTGTCCCTGCCGCTGTACGACGCCGGCCGCTGGGCGCGGATTCACGTGCCCGCGGGCTGCGTCGAGTATCTCGTTGGCGACGATGAGACGGCGTACTGGCTGCACCTGGCGGTGCTGGGTAACCCGCGCATGTCGGATCGGACCGGGAACAACGCCACCTACGAGCCGAACGACGCGGTGCTGCGCTGGCTGACTCCGAATGGCCTGCCGTACGCCATCGCCGATCTGTCCGCCCTGCCGCGGGATGTGCGTGAGGAACTGGATGTCATCCAGCCGTTCGGCACCGCCGCGGTGGTGCGGCGGCGAGGGGCCTCGGCCTGTGACGCCGCGCCGTGAGCGCCGTACCGTCAGCTCCGGTATCATGGTCGCTCGCTTGGAACCGCTGCTTTCCATCATCGTTCCCGTCTACAACGAGAGCGCCACGATCACGGCTGTCCTCGAACGGCTGCTGACGATCGAGCTGCCGCTGCCGCGTGAGATCATTGCGGTGAACGACGGCTCGAAGGACGGCACCGCTGCAGCCCTCGATGCGGCCGCGGCCAAGAGTCCGCTGATCTCCGTCATCCACCATGAGCGGAATGGTGGCAAGGGTATGGCCTTACGCACGGGGCTGCGCCGCACCAGCGGGTCGATCGTCGCCATTCAGGACGCCGACCTCGAACTCGACCCGGCGCAGCTGAAGGCCCTCGTCGAACCGGTCCTGCGCGGCGACGCCGACGCCGTCTACGGCTCGCGCTTCCTGCTCGAGGCAGCGCATGTGCCGCTGGTGACGCGGTTCGGGAACGCCACGCTGACGCAGTTGACGAACCTCCTCTACGGCTCGTCACTGACCGACATGGAGACCTGCTACAAGATCATGCGCGGCGATCTGGCGCGCAGCCTGCCGCTGGTGTCCAACCGTTTCGAGATCGAGCCCGAAATTACGGTGCAGCTCCTCAAGCGCGGCGCACGCATCGTCGAACTGCCGGTGACGTTCTCGCCCCGCTCGAAAGCGGCGGGGAAGAAAATCCGCTGGCGCGACGGCTGGCACGCAGTCGACATCCTCGTCCGGCACAAGTTCACG
>JBKJMH010000338.1:0-8582 GCA_046596625.1 Vicinamibacterales bacterium
CGGTCGGAGCTGTCGGCAAAGAATAGACCGGCCTCGATCGCGCGAGCGATCGTCAGGCCGACGGCGCATCCAAGCAGCGCGCCGAGCACTCGGCTCGGTGCGATGTCGCGCACGCGCGTCTCGAACGCGACGACGAGTCCGGACAAGACGATCGCGAACGCGATGTTGGCAATGAGGCCGACCGGAAGAGGCTGCAGCAGCGCCGCCGAGTACGCCACGGCCGCCACGATCAGCACACGGGCGAGCACGAACCAGGCCATTGGGGTCCCCCGCTATGAAGCGCCCACCTTACCACCAAATCAGGAGAGGAGCGCATCGAGCGCCTCACCCGCACTGCGGACGGCGACGAGCTCACAGTTGCCGCTGACGGCGATCCGATCCTCTGGATCGATATTGGCTTCCGGCATGATGCAGCGCGTGAATCCCATCTGCGCCGCCTCCCGGATGCGCAACCCCGCCTGCGTCACGCCGCGAACCTCGCCCGCCAGACCGACCTCACCGAAGACCGCGGTGGTCCCGGCGATAACGCGGTTCCGGACGCTCGACGCAATGGCCGCAACAATCGCCAGGTCGGCGGCCGGTTCGTCAATCGCCATCCCGCCGGCGATGTTGACGAACACATCGTCGCCGACCAGGTTGAGCCCCGTCCGCTTCTCGAGCACCGCCAGGAGCAGCGACAGTCGCTGCGTGTCGACGCCATTGGCCATGCGCCTCGCATTCCCGTAGCTGCTGGTGCTGACCAGCGCCTGCACTTCCACCAGGATGGGCCGCGACCCCTCGACGGAGCACAACACCGCCGAACCGGGCGCGTTCGCCGGCCGTTCTGCCAGGAACATCTTGGACGGGTTCGGCACCGGCTTGAGGCCGCCCGAGGTCATTTCGAAGACTCCCAGTTCGCTGATGGCGCCGAAACGGTTTTTCACCGCGCGCACGACCCGGTGGGAGTGGTGCCGCTCGCCTTCGAAGTAGAGCACCGTGTCGACGACATGCTCCAGCGCCTTCGGGCCGGCGAGGCTCCCCTCTTTCGTGACGTGCCCCACCAGCAGGATGGGAACGTTCTGCCCCTTCGCGGCGAACAGCAGCTGGGTAGCCGCCTCGCGCACCTGACCGATGCTTCCCGGCGCCGACTGAAACTTCAGCGAAAAAACGGTTTGAATCGAATCGACTACGACCAGCGCCGGGCGCAGCCTGGCGATCTCTTCGAGGATGCGCTCGAGGCAGGTTTCGGCCAGCAGGTAGAGCGGCGCGTCGTGGACGCCGAGCCGCTCGCCGCGCCCCTTCACCTGGTGCTCGGACTCTTCGCCGGAGCTATAGAGCACCGGGCCGATGGTGCGTGCCATGTTAGCCGCAGCCTGCAGCAGCAGCGTCGACTTGCCGATGCCGGGCTCTCCGCCGAGCAGCACCAGCGAGCCGGGCACGATGCCGCCGCCCAGCACCCGGTCGAACTCGTCGATGCCGGTCGACAGGCGGGCGTGCTGCTCCAGGTTGATGTCGGCATAGAGCCTCGCGGCCCCCGTTGACCCGGCGAGGGCGTAGCGGTGCCCTGCCACCGAACCGGCCCCGGCTGTCGTCTCGACCGGCCGCTCCTCGACGTAGGAGTTCCAGGCGCCGCAGTCGGGGCACTTGCCGAGCCACTTGGCGGCCTGTGCGCCGCATTCCTGGCAGACGAAGACGGTCGAGGGACGCTTGGCCATGTCAGCGGTACACGCGTTCGATGCGGGAGCCGACGCGGCAGACGACTTCCCACGGAATGGTGCCGACCGACGCCGCCATCTCCCGCGCGTCGATCCGGTCGTTGCCCTGTGCGCCGATGATCACCACCTCGTCGCCCGGCGAGACATCCATGCCCGTCACGTCGGCCATCAGCATGTCCATGCAGACCGAGCCAACGATCGGCGCCCGGCGGCCGCGGATGAGGACGACGCCCCGGCCCGCGAGACGCAGGTCGAGACCATCGGCATATCCGGCCGGGACGATGGCCAGCGTCGTCGGCCGTTCGGCGGTGAAGCGGCCGCCGTAGCCGGTGATCTCGCCCGTCCGCACGCCCTTCACCGCAACCACGCGACTGGTCAGCGTCATCACCGGCTGCAGCGGCACGGTGCACGCCAGCGGCGGCGGCACGATGCCGTAGAGCAGCAGCCCCGGACGGACCAGGTCGAACCACACACGGGAGTCGCGCAGGAGCGCGGCACTGTTGGACGCATGCCGGTAGGTCGGCCTTCCTCCCAGCTGCGCCACGTCGGCAAGCGCACGCTCGAAGCGCACGCGCTGCTGCTCGAACAGCGGCGAGTCGGGCACGTCGGCCGTGGCGAAGTGGGTGTAGACCCCGTCGAGCTGAAGGTTGTCGCTGGCGAGGAGGCCCGGCAGCGTCCGGCGAAGATTGTCGGACCGGAAGCCAAGCCGGTTCATCCCCGTGTCGATCTTCAGGTGGTAGCGCAGCCGGCGCTTGTAGCGCGCGGCTGCCGACTGGACGGCTTGCGCCGCCCCGGGCGTCGAGATGGTCGGTGTCAGCTGGCACTCGAACAGGCCGTCGAGGTCGCTGACGCTGAGCGCGCCGAAGACCAGGATTTCGGCGCGGACGCCGGCAGCGCGGAGTACGGCCCCCTCCTCGATGTCGGCGCAGGCAAGCAGCGTGGCACCGGTCCGCTCGAGCGCCAGCGCCACCTGGCCGGCGCCGTGCCCGTAGGCATTGGCCTTCACAACAGCGATCACGCCGGGCGGCGCCTCGGGCCGTTCGCGGGTCACGAAGTCGACGATGCTGCGGTAGTTCGAGGTCAGGGCATCGAGGTCGATGCGCGCCGTCGTCGGGCGGATCACTCGCCGCCTCCGCCGCCGCCTGCCCCGCCCGCCAGGTTCTCGAAGCGCGTGAACTCGCGAATGAACGCCAGCTTCACGACCCCAGTCGGGCCGTTGCGCTGCTTGGCAATGATCAGTTCGGCAGTGCCCGTCGTTTCCGTGGGCGGCGCGTTCTTGTCGGCGTACTGATCCTCGCGGTAGATGAAGATGACGACGTCCGCGTCCTGTTCGAGCGCGCCCGACTCGCGCAGGTCCGACAGCTGTGGACGATGGTCCGAACGGGTTTCGGACGCGCGGCTCAACTGCGACAGCACGACAATCGGCACGCGCAGTTCCTTGGCGAGCCCCTTCAGGTTGCGGGAGATCGAGGCCAGTTCCAGCGATCGGTTCTCGAAGCGGCCACGCCCCTGCATCAGCTGCACGTAGTCGATGATGACCATGTGCAAGCCGTGTTCGGCCTGCAGACGGCGGCACTTGGCACGCATCTCGAGCACGCCAATCGACGGCGTGTCGTCGATGAAGATCTTGGCTTCGCTCAGCGTCCCGAGCGCCTGCGACAGCTTGCCCCAGTCGCGCTCGCCGAGGAACCCGCCGCGCAGCCGGTGGGCGTCGATGCGCGCCTCGCCGGTCAGCATGCGGAGGAACAGCTGCTCCTTCGACATTTCGAGGCTGAAGATGCCCACGGTCTTGTCGGTCCTGGTGCCGACGTGCTGCGCCATGTTCAGCACCAGACTGGTCTTGCCCATCGACGGGCGGGCCGCCACGATGACGATGTCCGAGGGCTGCAAGCCTGACGTCATCTCGTCGAGGTCGGTGAAGCCGGTCGGCACGCCGGTGACCAGTTCCTTGCGGGAGGCGAGCTTCTCGATGGTGTCGAGGCTGGTCTCGGCGAGATCCTTCAGCGAGACGAAGCCGTCGCGGATCTTCTTGTCGGCGATCGCGAAGATGGCGCTCTCGGCCTGGTCGAGGATGGTGTCGGCGTCCTCTTCCGCGTCGTAGGCGTTGGTGAGGATCTTGTTGGCCGAGTAAATCAGGCTGCGGAGAGTCGACTTCTCCTTGATGATGCGCGCGTAGTGCTCGACGTTCGTCGAGCGTGGCACACCGTCGACCAGCGCCGAGATGTAGGCTGGGCCACCGACGGCGTCGAGGTCGCCCGCCTTGTTGAGCGCTTCCTTCAGCGTGATGAGGTCGATGGCCTCGCCGCGCTCTGCAAGGTGCACCATCTTGTCGAAGATGCGGCGGTGCGCGTCGCGGTAGAAGTCGTTCGAGTCGATCGTCTCGACCGCGGTGTTGAAGGTGTCGTTGTGCAGCAGGATCGCCCCGAGGACCGAGCGTTCGGCTTCGAGGTTGTGCGGCAGCGTGCGATCGGCAGCAGCGGCGTCGGCCATGGGAGGAAGAACAGGCTCAGGATTCAGCGGTCAGCCGGGACCGCGGTCAGGGCTGCAAGGAGACGGTAACGTACAGAGACGCGGCGTAAAAAAGAAAACTCGGGTCCGACCGACGGTCGAGACCCGAGCTTCCGGTGTCTGTCGAACGAGTGCGGCTATTCGGCCGCCGGTGCGGCGACCGGAGCCGGAGCCGGCGCCGCGGCAGCGCCTTCGGCGACCACCTTCACCTTGATCGTGGCGGTGACGTCGCGATGGAGCTTGATCGGTACATCTACTTCGCCGATCTTCTTGATCGGGTCGGCGAGCTGGAGCTTGCGGCGGTCGATGTCGAAGCCCTTGGCGGCAAGCGCATCGGCGATGTCCGACGTCGTGACCGAGCCGTAAAGGGCCTGGGTGTCGCCGACGCGGCGGACGATGACAACTTCGACGTTGGCCAGGCGCTCGGCTTGCGCCTCGACCACCTTGCGTTCGTCGGCTTCCTTTGCGTCGAACTTGGCGCGTTCGCGCTCGACCACCTTCTTGTTGCCCTCGGTGGCAAGCAGGGCGAGTTTGCGCGGCAGCAGGTAGTTGCGCGCGTAGCCGTTGGCGACCTTCACGATTTCGCCACGCCGACCGAGATTGTCCACGTGGTCTCGAAGAATGATTTCCATCTCAATGCTCTCCTGAATTGCAGAATTCAGATTGCAGGTGGAGACCTGCAATCTGCAATTCAAGCGTTAGTCGGTCACGTACGGGACGAGCGCAATCTGACGGGCGCGCTTCAACGCCGTCTGCAGCTTGCGCTGGTGCATCGCGCACGTACCCGAGATACGCCGCGGCAGGATCTTCCCGCGCTCAGGCACGAACGGCATCAGGAGCTTCACGTCCTTGTAGTTGATGTCGTCGATCTTGTCCGCGCAGAACTTGCAGACCTTCCGACGGCGGAACATCGGCCGCCGCTGGCCCTGGGCCTTGTCTGCCGTCTTCTTGTCGCCGCGACCGCGGGCGCCGCCGCCACCACCACCCGAGCGTCCTTGTCCGAATGCCATGGTCTAGACCTCCACCCCGTCAAAGCGATCGTCATCCGCATCGTCGTTGTCCGACGAACGGCCTTCACCAGGCTGCCGCTGCGGCGGCAGGCCGCGCTTGACGCGGCGGCGCTCCGACTCGCTCTGGCGCTTGGTGCGGGTGCGATCCACGACGCGCTTCTCTTCGTCGACGCGCACGACCATGTGGCGCAGGACCTGGTCGAGCACCTTGAGACGGCGATCGATTTCCTTCATGAGCTCGCCCGAGCCGTTGATCAGTTCGAGGACGTACACGCCCTCCTTGAAGTGACCAATCTCGTACGCGAACTTGCGGCGGCCCCAGTTCTCGGTCTTCTCGATCTGTCCGTTCAGGCGTGTCACGATCTCCGCGATCAGATCGTGCATCTCGTTGGCCTGGGCTTCCGCCGTTTCCGGGGGAAGGATGTAAATGAGTTCGTATTGCCGGTCTGCCATGCTTGCTCCTCGAGGACACAGCGGGATGACGAGAGGTCAGGGTCCGCCGCGGCCACCACAACGGTGGCAAGGTTGTTACTGCTACTTACTTGTTACTGGTACTTAAACTTCACGTTCTGACGACGACTTGCGACCGTCGACAGGCGGCGGGTTGAAGCGGTTCATCACCGCCTCCAGCCCCTCACCTGCAAAGAGCTCGATCGCGTCCGCGGCCCTGCTGACCACGTCCGCCACCGCCTCGCCTTCCTCGCGCCCGAACTTCGAGAGCACGTGGTCCGCAAGATCCGACGAGGGGTCCCCACGACCGACGCCGACCCGCACGCGGGGAAACTCGGCGCCGATGTGCTGGATGATCGACTTCAGGCCGTTATGGCCCCCGGCCGATCCGTTCCGACGCACGCGCAGGCGGCCAAGAGGCAGTTGCACCTCGTCGACCACGACCAGCACGTCCGCCGGCTCCAGCTTGTGGAAGGCGGCGATGCGACTGACCGCATCACCGCTGAGATTCATGTAGGTCTGTGGCTCGACCAGCACGACGCCGCGATGACCGACGACGACCACGTCCGCCACCGACTTCCACGGACGCAACTGCACGTGCCAGCGCCGCGCGACCTCGTCGAGCACGTCGAACCCGATGTTGTGACGGGTTCCTGCATACTCCCGCCCGGGATTGCCGAGCCCGACGATGGCCTTCATCGCGCGTGCAAGAGGTCAGCCTACTTCTTCTTCTCGGCCTCGGCCTCGTCCTTCTTGCCCTTCTTGATGACTTCGGGCTCGGAGCCGCCGGCGGTCGCGACGTCAGCAACCGGGGCCGCTTCTTCAACCTTGGCGAGGATGATATGCACCAGCATCGTGTCGAGGTCGGTGAGCGACTGCCACTTCGCGCTGGTGGCGACGTCGCGCACGCGAATACCCTGGTGCACCATCAGTTCCGACACGTCAACGTCGACGTGCTCCGGAATGTCCGACGGGAGGCACTCGATCTCGATCTCGCGGCGCACGAACTCGAGCAGGCCACCCTGAAGCTTGACACCCTTCGACTCGCCCTTCAACAGGACGGGGATGGTGACCTGAATCATGCGGTCCATCGCGACGCGGTAGAAGTCGACGTGCAAGACCTGACGCGTGACCGGATCGAGCTGGAAGGCCTTCACCAGCACCTTGGTGTCCACGCCCTCGAGCTTGAGCGAGATGATCGTGTTCGCGCCCGCCTCGGAGTGGAGGATCTTCAGGAGGGGCTTGGGTTCCACCGAGATCGACGCCGCGTCGCGGCTGGCGCCTTCGCTGGCGGCTCCATACACAGTGGCGGGCACCTTGCCAGCCTTCCGGGTACGGCGCGCTTCGTTCTTGCCGAATGTCGTGCGGACAGTTGCGTCGAGCAGTGCTTCCATGTCTCTTTCCTAATCTTTCCTGGCGCCTGGAATTCGCAGGCGCGTCTACGATTCCCTGACGTGAGGTCTAGACGAAGAGGCTCGAGACCGAGGTCTCTTCGTGGATGCTCTTGATGGCCTGACCCAGGAGCCGCGCCACCGACAGCACATGGATCTTGCTGCAGGCCTCGGCCGCCTTGGTCTGCGGGATCGTGTTGGTCACGATCATCGTGTCGATCGGCGACTTCTCGATGCGTTCGATCGCCGGTCCTGACAGCACGCCGTGCACCGCGCACGCGATGACGCGCTCGGCGCCGCTGTTCTTCAATGCGATGGCGGCCTTGGTAATCGTGCCCGCCGTGTCGACGATGTCGTCCTGGATGATGCAGGTGCGGCCGGCGACGTCGCCGATCACATTCATCACTTCCGCGGTGCCGTCGTCACTGCGCCGCTTGTCGATCACGGCCAGTTCGCCACCGAGCCGCTTGGCGTAGGCGCGTGCGCGCTCGGCGCCACCCGCGTCGGGCGCCACCAGCGTGAGTTTGGGCGCATCCAGACGCGTCAGGTATTCGATGATGACGGGAGCGGCGAACAGGTGGTCGACCGGGATGTCGAAGAAGCCCTGAATCTGGGCTTTGTGCAGATCCATCGTCAGGACCCGGTTCGTGCCGGCCGCGCCGAGGACGTTCGCCACGAGCTTCGCCGAGATCGGGACGCGAGGCTTGTCCTTGCGGTCCTGACGGGCGTAGCCGTAATAAGGAATGACGGCCGTAATGCGGGAGGCCGACGAGCGACGGAACGCATCGACCATGATCATCAGCTCCATCAGGTGCTGATCGACCGAGCCGGTATGTGTGGCCGCCGTGGGCTGCACCAGGAAGACATCCTTGCCGCGGATGTTCTCGTCAATCTGGAACGACACCTCGGTGTCCGGGAAACGGCGCAGCCGGGCCGCACCCATCGGCACACCCAGAAATTGCGCGATCTCCCTGGTCAGCTCGACGTGCGCGCTGCCAGAGAAGATCTTCAGTTCACCGAAACCGGTTGCCATCAACGGTTCACCAATCACCAAGAAGCCTCGCGAAAGTGGCTGGGGCGGAAGGATTCGAACCTTCGAATACGGGGTCCAAAGTCCCGCGCCTTACCGCTTGGCCACGCCCCATCATCTGTTCCCAGGGCTCCCCTTCTCACACCACATACCCGTCCGGCGGAGGCAGCCTCTTGCGACCACGCTGCCCACATCCCTGCCATGCGTATGTCGGATTGAAGGTACCGCCCTCAGGAGTGGTCGAAACCACGTGGTGCAAACGGTAATGGTAGTCGATGGGGTGGAAGTCTGGCAAGCCGTCACGACGATCGAGAAGGTCTTCCGGGTTCACGGACCGGCTTAGTTAAAAGTTGGGGCTGATGCCCTCACGTGCTCGCCTCGACTCGTCGTCCTCGTCACCCAGGTGGAGACGGTCCGGCTTGTCACGGCAGCAGCCGCTCGTGTCGCCGTGGCCCGGTCCGCAAACAGGCCGAACACCGCCGAGCCACTGCCCGACATG
>JBKJMH010000377.1:0-4176 GCA_046596625.1 Vicinamibacterales bacterium
GGTGATGTAGCCCCAGTTGTCGCGCTGGATGCGTTCGAGCAGGGCGCGCGTAATGCACGGCGCCGGCGTGAAGTCCATGTCGGCGATGCCCATGCCGACGTCAACGTAGTCGCGGCCATACAGCCGGATCTGTTGATCCCACTTCGTGGAGTCTGTGCCGATGCGGTTCAGGGCCGTGTCGAAGTCGAACGGACCGTCAGGTCCTGCTGCGGCACCGACGAGCGGCGCGGCCGCGGCCATCGCGGTGCCGACCGTGCCTGCGAGAGCGGTCAGACCAGCGCTGCGCAGAAACGCACGACGCGCGAGACCCTTCTGCCGTGTCATCGGATATCTCTCTTTCAGTTGGTTCACGGGGATGCGACGTGCAGGCCGCCTCGAGCGGAAGTCTACCGCGGCGAACAGGCCGCATCAACCGGACGATGGAACTCTACGCACCACGACTCAAGGTGCAGCCACTGTGTGCCGATAAGCCCTACGTGACATTCACGAGTGCGGCCGCGCGAGGTCAACGTCCGGGACTCTTGGCACGATGGCCGGTGGCCATCCGGCTACTGGCCGGATCGCTTGTCGCCCTGCTGGCGACTGGGGCGGTAGGGTTCGTCAGCCTCGCCGTCATCATGGGACAGCGGACGGCGCTGAAGAACCTGGCGCTTCTCAGTCAGACGCAGCGCCTGCTGCAAGACGCGGACATGGAGCACGACGCCATTCATGCGGACGTGCTCGCAACGCTGGTCGATTCGTCGTTACTGGGCCACACCCCCGACGAGGTGCAGCATCAACTGTCGAACGACCTCGTCGCCTACCGTCGGTTCATGACCGCAGCCCAGGCCACCAGCACGCTCCCGAGCGACCTTCGAAGCGCCATCGCAACGGCAGGCCCCGATATCGAGAGCTACCTGACCCAGGCGGCCGGGGTTGGCCGGCTCGCCAGGTACGATCGAAAGGCGGCCGCGGATGTCACGCCGGCGTTCGAGGAAGCGTTCGATCGACTGGCCATCACCGGCGAAAGACTGACGAATCTATTCGCCTCTCGTGTGGACGGCGCAGACGCCGCGGCAGAGAAAGCGGTTCAATCCGGCCTGTGGATTATTGCGATCGCGTGTTTTGGTGCGGTCTTCTTCGTGGGCCTTGCGGGGCGGCTCGTGGCGAAATCCGTAGCGTCAGCGCTGGGGCAGGTGCGCGCCGCGGCCGAAGCCATCGCTGCGGGCAACCTCTCTATCCGCAGCAGCATCGTTGTGAACGACGACATCGGCGCTCTCGCGGGTTCAGTGAACAAGATGGCTGACACGCTCCAGGCGACGATCGCGCGCCTGCAGGCCGAGCAGGATCAGGATGCGTTCAGCCGGCATCTGTCCGAGCTGCTGGAAATGGCTGACACAGAAGGCGAGACGCACGGCGCCATCGCCAGAGGGATGACCGGAGTGGCGGCCGACATGGCGATGGAGCTACTGGTCTCGGACTCCAGCCGTGCGCACCTGGAGCGGGCCACCGAACATCCCACTCAAGGGGCGCCTGGATGCGCGGTGGAATCGCCCTACGGCTGCATGGCCGTTCGTCGTGGCAACCCCGTCGTCTTCTCGAACAGCGACGCGCTGAACGCGTGCTCGAAGCTGCAGCACCGTCCGTCCGGACCCGTATCCGCCGTGTGCGTGCCGCTCAGCTTCATGGGGCGCGCGCTCGGCGTGCTGCACGCCACGGGGCCGGCCGACCACACGCCCGAGCCACGCGTCGTGAGCCAGCTCACCACCCTGGGAATCCTTGCCGGGAGCCGAATCGGCACCGTGCGCGCGTTTCAGCGCACGCAGGTACAGGCCAGCACGGACAGCCTCACGGGCCTGATGAACCGGCGGTCGCTTGAAGCGAAGGTCCAGGCCTTCACACCGGGCAGTGCCTATGCCGTCATCCTCTGCGACCTGGACCGGTTCAAGCAGCTCAACGACAAGCACGGTCACGAAGCAGGGGACCGCGCCCTGCGAATGTTTGGTGAGGTACTGCGCACGACATTGCGTGAAACCGACCGCACCGCCCGCTGGGGTGGAGAGGAATTCGTCATCGTGCTCGAAGGGCGAGACGCGAAGGCGGCCCTCGAGGTGGTTGAGCGCATCAGGGTCTCGTTGGCGATTGCCACCAGCATCCATGGCGTGCCGTCGTTCACCGCCAGCTTCGGTCTCTCGGATACGACGATGTCTGCAGCGTTCGATCAATTGGTCCGGATCGCCGACGATGCGCTGTATCAGTCGAAGGAGGGCGGGCGAGACCGCGGCACCATCGGCGATCCGCTCCGCGTCAAGGCGTCGGTGCCGCGGCGGGACGCCGAACACCCTGCGTCCATCGACCTCTCGGCGTTGGTCGGCTAGCACTGAGATTGACGGCGGGCGCCCGTCGTACAATCTCCTCCCATGAGCGAGCCGACGCGCAAGATCACACCCGTGCGTTCGGCACTCTTGCCGTCAGCCGTCACTGATATGGAGATCACTACCTGTCCGCGCTGCGGCGAGGCGCGTGAGCTGGCCAAGGTGAAAGGCTGCATCAAGTGCCTGGCCTGTAACTTCAAGTTCGATTGCAACGGTTGGTAGGGTAGAGGGGCTGTCTACTGTCCGGGCGTGCCGCGCGCCGGTGGCGGCGGTGCATTCAGATCGACGACGCCGAGGCCGATGAGCTCGCCCGACGCCAGCACATGATCCTTCATCGCCGCGATCAGCGTGTCGAGGCTCGCACCGGCTTCCGGCGCCAGCATCGTGTCGAGCGCGAACACCTGCAGGTGATAGCGATGCTTCGGTCCCGCCGGCGTCCGCGGGCCCATGTAGGCCTGGTTGGCGCCGCGAATGTTCGGACCGAAAGTGGAACCGGCCGGCGCCGTCGTCATGCCGGCATCCAGACTCGTGCCCGCGATGTTGAACATGGTCCAGTGCAGGATGGCCGTGCCGCGGATCACCGCGTCGGTGTCCTGCATGACCACCGCATACGACTTCGTCGCGGCCGGCCCAGCGGTCCACTTCAAGCCAGGGAACGTGTTGGTGCGGTACTGGGTGTTCTCGAACGGAACGTCCGCCATGTGCTGGAACGCCGGCGAGGTGACGGTCAGCTTCGCACCGCCCTTTGCCGGTGCGGCCGTGAGCGCGAGGTACTGCAGTCCGACTTCCGTGTCGGGAGGTGGTGCCTGCGCGAAAGCCGGCGCGGCGCTGAGCACAAGCGCCGCGATAAGAGCGTGCCGAATCATCTGCGTCCTTTCGTTGGGTGGATCATTCCAGGAACAGCCAGAATGCCCCCTTCAGCGCATCAGCGTCAATGGGCTTACTCGAGGCGATGGGTGTCCAGCCGCCGCGCCGCTCAGCTCTTCACTTTGTAGAAGTTGAATTCGGGCGGCAGCATCTTCGACAGCTTCTCGTGCACCTTGAAGTGATCGGTGGGGCCGCCGTCCAGGATTTCGCCAAGGTGGATGAACACGCCCTGGAGATCCCAGAGGGGGTTGCCGAGATCGATGTCGATGTCGGCGTAGACCACCGGGTGCGCGAACCGGGGGATAGCCACCACGATCTGGAGCCCTGTGCGGCCACCTTGCCGATAGCTCTGCAGGTCGAAGTCGTGCTCCGCCTTGAGCTGAAGTTCGGGAACGCGCGTGATGGCATCGGCGACGAGCCGCTTGTGAATCGGGTGCGTCGGCGAGCCCTCCGCCTTCCAGCCGTCCGCCTTTACGAAGCCCTTCAGCACGTCGTGCAGCTCAGGGTCGGCCGAGGCGTAGATGCGATCGACGTCCGCGAAGTGCACGCCGAGGAACTGTCCGGTCAGCCCTCTCTTCACTTTCGGCATCGGCGGCGCAGCGAGCCGGGCCAGCACGTTCAGCACGCACGCGCGCCGCTGCACGCGCGGCACGGGACGCACCTTGCCGTCAAGCCAGCCGGCCATCGGCTTCGTGTCCACGGTCGACGCGTCGATCAACGCTGCCGTCTTCGCATCGAAGTTGTCGTTGAGCACGATGCGGCGGGTGTCAGGCTTCACCTGCAGCACCAGCGTGGTGGACGCGCCGTCCTTGACGAAGATGCGGGTCTGGCCGTTCCTGAAGGCGTAGCTTTCCACTTCCACGGTCAGGTCGTAGGGACCAGGCGGAAGCCCTGCGGCGTCGCCCCCGGCGCCGGAGAACAGGATGCCGCCTTCCACAAGCCTGGCGTCGAGCGC
>JBKJMH010000121.1:0-2602 GCA_046596625.1 Vicinamibacterales bacterium
CCGCGAGCAGTTGACCACGGAGACGCCGGCGGCCTTCATGGGCGCCACGATGGTATTGAACGCCTGGAGAAACACCGGATACGGCGACTCGATGTGCGTCGGATGTGGGCCGAACCAGTTGTGTCCAGACGCCCCCCGCCAGCAGTCGAACCCGATCAGGATGATCCGCGCGGCCCCGAGATGCACCGCGAGGTTGATCGCCTGATAGCCGGAATTGAATCCGGTTCGCAGCCCCGTGGGGTCCCGTTCAAGTCCGTGCTCACCGAGATTGCGGAGCACCTGCACGCCTGGCCAAGTGATCGGCGGATACCCTTCGCGCTGCTCGATGGCGTACTTGAGGCCGGAGAACTCCGTGGCACCCTGCACGAAGCGCCAGTACTTCTCATCTGCCGCGTACAGGACGTCGGCCCACGGCGCTGGTGCCTCTTTGCCGGGGATGTGACAGCAACCCGCTTCCTTCACCGCCACGGTGCGCGCTTTGCCGCGGCAGTACGCCACGTCCTCGTGCGTCAGGCTCGGCCCGCCACCGATGACGACGATAGTCTCGCCCGGCCACAGTTTCGGCACGGAGACACGCGCGGGTGCAGCGGTGGCGCTCATCGTCTTTTCACCGAGACCACTGGCATAGGGTCGACCGCGTCGCGCCCGTCTTTCCCATCGCGGCCGCGCTTCACTTTCAACGTCCACGACTTCGACCCGTCGCCGGGCTTGATCGTGGTGGCATCGTTGCAGTGCCACTCAGATCCGCCCCACGTCACGCCGTCGCCGCGTTCGTAGGTCTTGCCGTCCTGATACACACCGCGGTAAATGTCCGCCGGCATCGTGAACCCGAACTCTTTGATCCGGTCCCCTTTGATGAAGCGAATCGTCACGCCGCGCTCGCCGTCATGGAGCACGGCCACATCGTCGAAGCCGAGTCCATCAACCCCGTCGCGACCGTTCAGCCCGTCGGCGCCTTTGACACCCTGGGGACCGGGAACAGACAGCCCATCGCGCCCATCACGGCCAGACTCGCCAGGTCGCCCAGCAGGTCCGGCTGGCCCGACGGCGCCATCGAGCCCCTTCTCTTTCACTTCGACCGCGAGCAACCGCTCGTGGTAGTCGCGCAATACCGGCGCGAGGCCTTTGGCGATCGTGGCGGCGAGATCCTTGAACATCATGAAAAGACTCCAACCATGACGAGTTCGTCGTCGTCAGAGTCGATGGGGGCGTGCTGCAACTCCTGCCAGGCGCGGTCGATGTCATCGAGGGGTTCAACCGCAGCTCCCACGGCTGCACACTGCGGAGGATTGAGGGCAAGGGACGCGGCGCCGGTGATCGCCCGACTCGGTGACAGGACCGGCACACGCGCCACCGCGTAGACCATCCCGGCGCCCACCGTCTGAGGGCCGCCCGTGACCGTCTCGGCCTGTGCGAGCAGCGTGGCCTCGCCAGCCATCGAGACGTCTGGACCGTCGACACCGACCGCGCCGGTGCCAGCGATACTGAGACCGCCAGTCGTACGGAGCGTAGGCGCGTCGATCGCGATCGTGCCTCGACCCGTAATGGCCGCTGGGACGGGCACCGGAACGTCGCGGTAGCGGACGGCATAGCCGAGGTTCCCGACAACGATGGCCGATGCCACCTCCGCCACGACGCCAGACGAGGCGAGAGCCGGCGCCGATAGCGAGAAGGACGCCGCGCCGATCGTGCCGTCAGCCCCGCTGATAGCAGGCCCAGTGATGACCACCGCGGCCGCGCCAGAGAATGTCTCACTGCCGGCTGACGCTGGACCCGAGAGCCCCACGGCAATCGCGCCCGTGCCAGTGAAAGTTTCCGCACCCACACCGGCGAGGCTCGCTACCGCGAACGACTCAACTGCTGCGCCGGTGAAGGTCTCCGTCGCGGTACCCGCCAGAGCAACCGCGACGGTCTCCGAGCCGACGCCGGAGAATGTCTCCGTGCTGCTCGCGGCTAGGCTCGGGCGGGTAATCGAGACCGTGCCGGTGCCGGTGATGCTCTGCGAGCCAGTCGAGGCGATCGCCGCCGCGGCAATGACGATCGCGCTAGTGCCCGTGATGGCCGCGGCTTGTCGACGGAGGAGAAGAAGCAGGCTCACGGGTTAGTACTCGTACCCATGAATAGCCACCATGACGTAGCCGGTGATCGTGCCTGTCGTCGGCACCGCGCCCTCGCCAATCACGCCAACGGCGATCCCGGTGCCGGCCGCGAACTCGAGTCCGTCAGGGAAGGGGAAGCTGTAGGTCATCGCCGCGCCAGCGGTGAAGATGGCTGGCATGCCCACCTGCCAGGATTTAACCAGCGGTGAGCCTACGACCCCGACGCCGCTCAGGTTCGCGCGCAGGTTGACGCGGGCAGAGCCGATCACCGTCGCCGCGATGTAGGTGATCTCCACCAGCGTGATGCGGTAGGTTTTGCCTGTCGTCACGACCGCCGGCGTCGCCGTGGCCGCCACTGCCGCGCCGCCCTTGTAGCCGGTTAGCGTCTGCATCACTTCCGCTGTGGTGGTGATGATCGGCGCCGCATGGAAGTAGTTGGTCTGGTTGCGCCCGGCGTCCTTCAGATCCTGTGTGCTGATCCCCGTCGCACCCTGCGTGCCCTT
>JBKJMH010000125.1:0-2943 GCA_046596625.1 Vicinamibacterales bacterium
ACGGCAAGCGCCTCGTCGTTCCGGCCCTCGACCATCGCATCGGCCACCAGGTGCGCCGTGAGCGGCGCCAGCAACACCCCGTTGCGATAGTGACCGGTGGCGTACATCAGCCCGGGCACAGCCTCGGACCAGCCGATGATCGGCAGCGGGTCGGGGCTGCCGGGGCGCAGCCCGACGCGAGCGGAGAGCAGCGTGGCGCGCCAGGCATTCGGCAGCAGATCGCAGGCCGCTTCGAGCAACTGCCGAACGCCCGCCACCGTCGTCTGTTCCTCGAAGCCGGCGTCTTCCACCGTGGCGCCAACCAGTAGTGTGCCGTCGCGCCACGGCACCAGGTAGCACTGCTCGTCCCACGTGATGCGCGCCACCTGCGGTCCGTGCCAGCCCAGGTGCAGCAGTTGTCCGCGCACCGGCCGTACCGGCACGGCTCCGGACGCACCTTCCACCTCGATCTGGCCTGACCAGGCACCGCACGCCAGCACCACGCTGTCCGCCTCGGTCGTTCCGTGATCCGTGTCGATGGCGACGCGAGCGCCGCTGCGCCGGATGCGTGTGGCCACGGCCTGCGGCCGCAGCGTCGCCCCGCGGCGGCGGGCCGCTTCCACCAGCGCCTGCGTGATGCCTGGAGCGGAGATAAGCCCCTGCGTCGGGAGCAACAGACCGCCAAAGATATCGGCGGCAAGGTTCGGCTCGTGCTCCCGGGCGGCCGCTGGCGTCAGCACTTCGGACGGCACGCCTAGCTCACCCAACTCACGGTGCATCGCGGCAAAGTGGTCGAGCGTCGGCTCCGCTCTGGCGACGTGCAGGGTGCCCGACCGCTCGTAGCCGACCGCGACACCGCTGTCGGTTTCGATGGCCCTGACCCACTGGTCGAACAGCGCCAGGCTTCGCACGCCGAGGGCGAGGAGGGGACCGCCGTCGGCGGCCTCCGTATAGGGGGCGAGCATGCCGCCCGACGCCTGCGTGGCACCTGCGCCTGGCGCCCGGCCATCCAGGATGGAGACCGACGCCCCACGCCGGGCCAGTTCCGCGGCAATTGCGCAGCCAATGATGCCGGCCCCGAGGACAACGATGTCGCGGGCCACGCCTGAATATTACGTTAAGATCCCGAAGCCTGCCGCGCCTCCCGGTCCGCGGGCGCCTCTCACATACCGTCGTCTTCTCTCGCCTCGTTGATGCCCTGCGCAGGCGGAACAGACCCCAAGGTGCGCTGTTACAGATATGCGGAAACTGCTCGTCGCCAACCGCTCGGAGATTGCCATCCGCTGCTTCCGTGCCGCCACGGAACTCGGCATGCGCACGGTCGCGATCTACAGCCAGGAGGATCGCTTCTCGCTGCATCGCTTCAAGGCTGACGAAGCCTTCCTCATCGGTCCGCCCATCGGCGGCGAACCGGTGCGGTCGTACCTGAACATCGAGGCGATCGTTGCCCTCGCGCAGGAACAGGGTGTGGACTGCATCCACCCCGGCTACGGGTTCCTCTCCGAGAACGCCGCGTTCGCGCGGGCATGCGCAGAGGCCGGCATCCAGTTCATCGGACCGACGCCCGATCACCTCGAAGCTTTCGGCGACAAGACCGCGGCAAAGAAGCTGGCCACCGCAGCCGGCGTGCCCATCATCCCCGGCACGGAAGAAGCGATTGCCGACCCGGTCGAGGTCGAGCGTGAAGCGCACCGCATCGGCTTTCCGCTGATGATCAAAGCGAGCTTCGGCGGCGGCGGACGCGGCATGCGCGTCGTGCAGAACGCCGACGAACTCCAGGGCAAGCTGGCCGAGGCGCAGCGCGAGGCCGGCGCCGCGTTCGGCCGCGCCGAGGTGTTCCTCGAGCGCTACATCGCCAATGCCAAGCACATCGAGGTGCAGATCCTCGGCGACGCGCACGGCAACCTCGTTCACCTGTGGGAACGCGACTGCTCGGTGCAGCGCCGTCACCAGAAAGTGGTCGAAGTCGCTCCGAGCATCAACCTGCCCGAGGCGCTTCGCCGCCAGATCTGCGACTCGGCCGCAGCCCTCTGCCGATCCATCAACTACCGCAGCGCCGGCACGGTCGAGTTCCTGCTCGACGTCGATCGCAACCAGTACTTCTTCATCGAAGTGAACCCGCGCATCCAGGTGGAACACACGGTCACCGAAGTGGTGACGGGCATCGACCTCGTGCGTAGCCAGATCCTGGTGGCCGAGGGGCACAAGCTCCACGAATCGCCGCTGAACATTCCACTGCAGGAGAAGGTGGAGCACCGCGGCGTCGCCATGCAGTGCCGCGTCACCACCGAAGACCCTGAGCAGAACTTCACGCCCGACTACGGCCGCATCACCACCTACCGCTCGGCCGGTGGCTTCGCCGTCCGTCTCGACGGCGGCAACGGCTTCGGCGGCTCGGTCATCACGCCGTACTTCGACTCGCTGCTGGTGAAGGTCACCACCTGGGGCTCGACGCTCGAGGAAGCGGGCCAGCGCGCCGACCGTGCGCTGCGCGAGTTCCGCATCCGCGGCGTCAAGACGAACATCTCGTTCCTGCTGAACCTCATCGAGCACCCGACGTTCAAGAGCGGCGCGGCGACGACGACGTTCATCGACCAGACGCCGGCGTTGTTCCGCTTCCGCGCCAACCGCGACCGCGCGACCAAGACGCTGTCGTACCTGGGTGACGTCATCGTCAACGGCCGTCCCGACGTGAAGGGCGCGTTCGATCCGAAGCGTTCGCTGCCGGCGCCGGTGCCGCCGCCGGTGCCGCGTGCCAGCGTGCCGCCGGCCGGCACACGGCAGAAGCTGCAGGAGCTCGGCCCCGAGAAGTTCGCCGAGTGGGTCCGCAACGAGAAGCGGCTGCTGATCACCGACACGACGATGCGCGACGCGCACCAGTCGTTGCTGGCGACCCGCGTCCGTACCTACGACATGCTCGTGGTGGCCGATGCCGTCGCGCGGCTCACGCCGTCGCTCTTCAGC
>JBKJMH010000335.1:0-7320 GCA_046596625.1 Vicinamibacterales bacterium
TCCGTGCCCTGCTGGCCGGCGAGATCGACCACTACCACATGGAAAAGCGCTATTTCCACAAGGCTGGCCATGTCGTCTGGATTCTGTTGTCAGTGACCCTGGTACGCACGGTGGATGGCGAAGCGGTCAATTTCGTCAGCCAGATCCAGGACATCACCAGCCGCCGCGAGGCCACCCAACGAGTACAGGCGTCGCTAGCGGAGAAGGAAGTACTGCTGCGCGAGATTCACCATCGCGTCAAGAACAACCTGCAGGTCATCACCAGCCTGCTCCAGTTGCAGGCCGGCTATCTGCACGACCCACGGGATGCGGAGATTTTCCGCGAATGCCAGGCACGCATCAGCTCGATGGGACTCGTCCACGACCGCCTCTACCGCTCCGGCGAACTGGCCACAATCGACTTCGCCGAGCATCTGCGTGAACTGGCGATGCTGATCGTCCGCGGCCAGGCGCAGGCGCGCGACCGTATCCGGCTGGTGGTGGAGGGCGAGTCTGTCCACGTCGATCTCGACATCGCCATCCCACTTGGGCTGATCGTCACGGAACTGATCACCAATACCTACAAACACGCCTTTCGCGACCGGTCGCACGGACTGGTGACCGTTCGTCTGGCCCGGAGTGGCGAAGGCCGCCTGTTGATGACGGTCGAGGATGACGGCGTCGGCCTGCCGGCCGGATTCGATCCGAAGACGGCGCGCACGCTCGGCCTCCGACTCATTACCGCTCTCGCCCGCCAGTTGCGCGCCGAGTTTGCCATCGCGTCGACCGATGCCGGAAGCACGATGTCGGTGGACTTTCCCATCCAGCCCTGACCCGCGTGGCTCGACATGCGGCTGAGGCACCGCTGACGGTCCCCGGGTAGAATGTCCGCGTCGCCATGAGCCCCGACTCCGTGTCACGCGCCACCGTTCGCGTTCAGGCAAGCCGGCGGTTCGCACAGCGGCAGGTTCGCTCCCGACTCGGCCGGCTGGTTGTCGCCACCATGGCCATTGCGACCGCCACTCTGGCGCGGGCGGTCGTCGAGCCGGTGCTGCGCGGCAACGCACCCTTTGCCTTCCACTTTCTTGCCGTCGCCGCGGCGACCTGGATCGGCGGCGTCGAAGGCGGCGTCATGGCGGTGCTGCTCGGTATCGGCGCCACCTACTATTTCTTCCTGCCACCGCGGTTCGCCTTCGCCCAGCTTGGCCCGCAGGAAATTGCCGCGCTGCTGGTGTTCGTCGTCGTGTCGGCCACGTTCGTCTGGATGATCACGCGGTGGCGTCGCGCCGAGCAGGACTCTCGCCACAGCCACGACCTCCTGCACTCGATGATGGAGCACTTCCCGAGCGTCATCGCATTCACCGACCGCGATGGGCGCTTCATCGAAGTGAACGCCGCGTTCGAGCGACGGATCGGCAAGTCCCGGTCCCAGATCCTGGGCCAGACGTTCGACGATCTCGTCCCCGGCCCCGAGGCCCGACTGCTCCGCGCCCACGCCGAGGAAGTGATGCGAACGCGCCTGGCCATTCAACATGAGGGGACAACGAGCCTGCCCGACGGCACCCGCCATCACCTCGACACGCACTATCCGCTCATCGACGCCGAGGGTGACGTGAGTGGCACCGGTCATATCTCGCACGACATCACCAGCCTGCGACAAGCGCAGGAAGCGCTGCACCGGAGCGAACGAACGCTCACGGCGCTGATGGATGCCTCGACGGAGTCGATCTGGCTGCTCGATCGCGAACGCGTCCTGGTGGCGAACGCGACAGCGGCGCAGCGCCTGCATCTCACCGTCGAGCAACTGCGCGGATCGGCTTGGCGCACCCTCTTTTCGCCCGAGGTCGCGGCGCGCCGCGGCCAGATGGTGGAGCAGGTATTCGCAACGGCGCAACCCGTGCGCTTCGAGGACGAGCGCAACGGTCTCCGCTTCGATCACACGTTCTATCCCGCGTTCGACGCCGCCGGTGCGGTGACGGCGGTCGCCGCCTTCAGCCGCGATGTCACCGAGCAGCACAGGCGCGACGAGGCATTGCGCGAACGAACGCGACAGCTCGACACCGCGAACCAGTTGAAAGAGGACTTCCTCGCGACGCTTTCCCACGAACTGCGCACGCCAATCAACACGATCCTCGGCTGGTCGCAGATTCTCGAGACGACGGAGTTTGCGGAGGATCGCTGGCGACGTGGGCTGGCGACCATCGCGCGCAACGCCCGCCTGCAGGCCGGCATGGTCGAGGACCTGCTCGACGTGAGCCGCATCGTCACCGGCCGGCTGCGGCTCGAGGTGCAGGTTGTCGACGTTCGCACCGCCATCGAGCAGGCGATGGACGGCATCGGACCGGGCGTGGCCGCGAAACAGCTGCACCTGACCACCGACGTCGCGCCAGGACTGGTGCTCGGCGCCGACCCTGGCCGCCTGCAGCAGGTGCTGTGGAACCTGCTCTCGAACGCCGTGAAGTTCACGCCGGCAGGCGGCACGATCGCGCTCGCGGCACGAGCCGTTGGCGACGATGTGGAGATCGAAGTGCGCGACACCGGCTCAGGCATCGCTCACGACTTCCTGCCGCATGTGTTCGAACGGTTCCGGCAGGGCGACAGCTCCCCGACGCGGGAGCACGGCGGACTCGGGCTCGGCCTGGCCATCGTGCGGCACATCGTCGAACTGCATGGCGGAGCGGTGCGCGCGGCGAGCGACGGCCCCGGTCAGGGTGCCCTCTTAACAGTGACGTTGCCACGAGGTTCGACACGGTGAGGGTGACGTCCCCTCAGCTCACCGTGGTGCGGCGTTCAGGGTGAGGCCGACAACCACCGGGTCGTGGTCCGAGATGCGGAACGGATCGGGCGCGTAGAGGCTGACGACCTGTCCCTGGGACTTGAAGTCCGTGTTGTAGTCGAGCACGCTCGGCTCGTCGCTGTTGATGTGATAGTCGCCGACGCCGTTCACTTGCGACACGAGCGACGCGGACGCCAGCGCGTAGTCGAGATATCCCCACTGCCCGTCGAACACGTACGAGTAGGCGTTTGCACCGAGCAGAGTGTCGATCAGGTTCGTGAAGCCGTGGTTCTTCAGCGCCGTAATCGGGTCTTCCAATGCGTAGGAGTTGTAGTCGCCCACCATCAGCACGTCGGGGTCGCCGATGCCGGTCGGATCCGACGCCAGCCACGCCGCCAGCGCGTTCGCTGCGTTGACCCGCACCTGAACGCAGTTGGCCTGGCCGTCGGCTGCGTCGGGAACATCACACGGCAACCCTTTGCTCTTCAGGTGATTCACATCGAGGATGAACCTGGCGCCGGTGCTGTTCACCGCGAACGCCTGCGCCAGCGAGGCGCGGTTCCGCTGGACGCTGTCGCCGCCGGTGACGAACGCTGCGCTGTTGAGCGCTGCGGTGGTACCGACCGGAGTGACCACTGCCGGCTTGTAGAGCATGGCCACACGGATGGCGTCGGTGCCCATCGCATTCACCTGACCCGTCTTGGCATCGACGTCGATGAACGCGTAGGTGCCAGGCGCGGTCGCGGCGTTCAGCTTGTCCACGAGGAACTGCAACGCGCTGGTTGGACCATAGCCGTCGTTCTCGAGCTCGTTCACGCCGACCACGTCAGGATTCATGGCCGTGATGGCGGTCACCGTCTTGGGCCACTGCCGGTCGAATTCAGCCTGGGTGTCAGCGCCGCGGCAGTCGGTGTTCACGCCGTCCACGCCATTGCGGCAGTTATCAACGGTGTCGGGGATGCCGTCGAAGGTGTTGAAGAAGTTCAGCAGGTTCATCCCGACTACCCGCAGCGTGCCACCGACGTTGGGTGCCGACGTCGGGCGCGGGTTCGCATCGACGAAGTTCACCGAACCGCCAAGGGCATTCAGCGGACGCACACGATAGGCCGTGCCACTGACGGCGTTGCCGGCCCAGGTGTAGGTCAGCACGCCGACGATGCCGGTAGCGGTGTCGCCACCGCGAAGCGTGTTCGTCGCCGACAGCGGACGGCCACCACGCGCGAACGGGATCGGGTCCGGGTTCTGCGCCTGCGACGTATCGTCGACGATGATCTGGTTCAGGCCGTTCTGCGCCTGCATTGCCAGCGCCGCAGCTCCAGGAGCCACCACCGTCGTCGGCTGCCGAAGACGACCGTTCGACAGCGTCACCTGGCCGAAACGGCCCAACTGGAAGTGCTCGGTAACCGCCAGTGCCTGCGGAAAGCGAACGAGCATGCCTTCGTAGCGCTCGAGCACGTCGGCAGAGGCCACCGGCAGGAGCACATCGACGGGAGAGACTGCGCCGACTCCGCATCTGGTGATGTTGCCGGCGCTAATCTGCGACTGCCCCTGGTTCTCACCAACCGTTCCGGTGACGCGAACGATGTCGCCGACGCTCACCGTGTCGGCATTCGACCCTTCGAAGACGAAGAGGCCGTCCGAGGTCGCCGCATTGCCGTCGCCTGTCAGGTCCTGGATGAAGAAGCCACGCAGCGCGGGAGCCGGACCTTCGTAGTCGGCCACCACGACACCCTTCGTGCTCTGCGTCCCAGTGAGCGCCACGTCGGCGCCGCTGCCCTGGATGGTGTAGGTCGGCGTGTAGTCGAGCCCGCACGGGTCGACGATGCCCTGACCGGCCGCGAGCGGGGTGAACGTCGTGAGCGACAGGGCAGCAAGCAGCAGGGTGCGCATCGGGGGCGGAGGATGGAGGTTGGGGGTTGAAGGTTGGAGGTCGGGGACGTGTCCCGACCTCCGACTTGCGACTTAAGTGACTCGCGACTTCGTGACTTCGAACCTACTCGCCGGGCACCATGAGGTGCGCGGTGCTCGTGCCCGCGTTCATGATCCACGCGCCGCCCTGGGTGGCCTTGTCGGGCAGGCCGGTCGTCGCCGTGGTCGCGCCTGGCAGGGCAACCGTCATGTGCTGACGCACGTGATCCTTGTCGGGTCCATTCATGTGGAACCAGACGGAGCCGTATTCGGGCTTCACGCGGGTGCCGTTCTTCTCCATCTCGGTCAGCATCGCCTCGGACTTGGCCTTGTCGCCGGTCGCTTCAGCCTTCATGTTCTGCGCGACGCGATCGAGATTGGCGACGCTCGTGCACTCGATCGAGTACGCCTGCTGCAGCGGCAGACCCGAGCGGTCGTAGCAGACCATGCGGTTCGTCCCCTTCTTCAGGGTGTCGTAGGTGAAGTCGGACTTCCACTTGACGACCGTGGCTCCTTCACGCTGGTTGGGCGGAGCGGCGGCCACGATGGCCGCATACGGGTCGGCCGCGGCCGGTGCCTGGGCCATGGCGGTCGACGACACGGCCAGCACGCCGCACAGCACTGCGAGACAACACTTCATGGGTAACTCTCCTCTAGAAGAACGGATGCTCGAGACCAGACTCTCGTGGTCCTGAGCACAAGGAAGGTTACGCCAGCCAGCTGTCGAGCGTCCGACTTTTTCGGTCCGCGTGATGAGACGGGTGGTGACTATGGGCGATCGAAGCTGATGTCGAGCTGCACCGGCCGCGTGGTGGCCCTGACGGACGCATGGCGGGTGACGCCAGACTTGTCCACCACCATGACGTCGTGCGAGCCGAGCGCCACCTTGAACTCGGCCAGCGGCGTCTCGCCGGCCTTCACGCCGTCCACGAACACCTCCGCACCGGTCGAGCCGGTGACCGACAGCGTCGACGTCGGCACCTCGATGGCGATCCTCGTGGTGCCGCCGGGCTCGATCTCGACCTGCCTCGTCTGGCTGAACGCCAGGGCGCGGTTCTCGATGCGCACCGTGTGCGGGCCCGGCTTGAGCAGCACGCGATTGCTGTCGTCGAGCAGCGCGGGCTTGCCGCCATCGAGAATCGTCACCTCGATCGACGTCGACACGTGGAGCCACCCCGGATAGATCGATTCGGTGAGTGATTCGGTCGCACCCTCGGCAATCTGGACCTTGCGCCGCACGGCGCCTTCGCTGCTGTCGATCAGCACCGTATGCGGTCCGGCGAGCAGGTCGTCGAGCGTCAGCGGCGTCTGGCCGCGCAGCTTGCCGTCGACGCTCACCTTCGCGCCGGTCGGCGTGGAATTCACCTGCAGGCTGCCGACCGCTTTCTGGCTCCAGTCCACCGCCACCGGCAGTTCGAGCCCCTGCTTCACCGCAATCGTCTGGGTGCGGGTGACCGCGTTCCGCTTGAACTCGACCGTGTGCGTGCCGGCGCGGAGTTCGACGCGGACCGGTGTCCTCCCAACCGGCGCGCCGTCCACGAACACCTCGGCCCCGTCCGGGGTCGACCCGAACACCGCCGCACCGATAGCCTTGGCGGAACGCCGCGACAGTACCGTGTAGCCGCCGGCGACCGCCAGAATCAACAGTGCCGCGATCGCGGCACGGAACCAGGTCCGTTCGACGAGAGCGATGTCCGCGACAATCACCGTGGCCCCGCTGCCCTTGTACGGCGGCGACGGCCACTCGGCGAGCGGCGCCGGCGCCGGCGACGGGATCGCTGCCGGGGCGACGGGCACGGCGGCGGGCGCCGGGACGCCCACCGACTGGCCCACCCACTGGACTGCCGGCTCGGCTGTCGGTGCCGGCGGAGGCAGCGTGGCTGGGGGCGGAGGCACTCTCTGGTGTGCGACCGGCGCCGGAGCGGGCGGCCGCGGCGCGACCGGCGGAGCCAGCACCGCCAGATCGGCCACGGTCCACGAGGCACGCTGTCCGCCCACCCAGCTCCGCAAGGCCTCGGCGGCCGCCACGATATCCGGCTGACTCTCCATGTCCTAACTGTTTATCGGCCAGACGCCGATAAACGACACGATGAAGGCGGCGAACGGCCTCGAGACATCACGGGAATCAGGAGACGTCCACCTGCTCGAATCTGCACAGCGGCAGCTCGACGCACTGCGCGCAACGATCGACGCGCGGCTTGCGGAACTCGATGCCGCATTGGCCGACCCCTCGCGCGCCTCCTCGCTCACGGGCCTCATCGTCGAGCTGGCTCGCCTCGCGACGACCGAAGCGCAGGCAGCCGCCACTCGTGCCTGCCTCCAGATCAGGAGCGACGGTGAAGTCGCGATGCTCGAGGCCCAAGCGCGCAACCTTGCGGCGGTGGAAGCCGAGCGCAAGGCCGTCTCGGAGCTGCGCAAGACCCTCGAACAGACACAGAAGCGAGCCGACCTGCTCGACAGCGAGAAACACGCGGTCCTGCAGGCGGCGCGCGAGCAGGCGCAGTTGCTGGAGGCCGAGCGCGACGCTCGCGCCGACCTCGATCGCGCCATCGCGCGGCTGGAACAAGAGGTGGCCGACGCCCAGGCGAAGGTACTGGAGGCCGACGAATCCAGCGAGCGGGTCACCATCGAACGCAGCCACGCCCAGGAACGCGTCG
>JBKJMH010000194.1:0-2531 GCA_046596625.1 Vicinamibacterales bacterium
GGCGAACTGGTCTTCCGTCACCCGTCCGGCACTCGACTTCACGTCGAGGCTCGGCATCCCATAGGCAGCGATGGACGACGGGTAGATGAAGGTGACCGGGCGTCCGTGCGACTCCCCTTCCTTCTGCGCGAACTCGAGTAAGTTCAGCGTCCCCTCGACGTTCACGTGATGCGCCGTGACGGGGGTGAACTCGGCGCGGGTCGAGAGCAGCGCCGCCAGGTGATAGACGCAGTCGACTTCGAACTCGGCGAGGATGCGCTCGAGCAGGTTCGTGTCGGTAATCGACCCGGTGAACTCGCGTCGGACGAAGGGCGCCACCTTCGTGTCGAGCGCATTCACGTCGAGCGTGATGACGCTCGCCTGCTCGGCGAGGCCACGAACCAGTGCGTGGCCGATCTCGCCGCCGGCACCGGTGATGAGGACTACGGCTTTACGCATGGAAGTCACGGTGGCGCACCTGAAGCGGCTACGACTGGGTTCGGTGCGCACTTGAAAGTGCGCGGCCACGGCTCGTGTACGTAGCCGCGAGGCTTCAGCCTCGCGCTCTCGACCTGCAGGATCCTCTAGGCCTGCAGGATCTGGGGCAGGTTGCCCAGTTCGCCCCAGGTTTCGGGATCCTGACAGAGCAGCGTCGTCAAGTAGAGCGACACATCTTCGGCCGGGAACGTGCCGGCAATGGCCTCGACGGCCGGACCAATCTTCTCCGACGATGGCTTCGCGTCGTCGTCTTCGATGAGGCCGTTCTCGTGCGTGAGGCCGAGGTTGTCGAGGAAGACGCCCATCATCTCGCGCTGTTCGGTGAGGTGATAGACCACGAGGCAGCGGGCCGCCAGCACTTCCGGCAGCGAGGCCAGCGTCGCCAGGTGCTTGGCCCGGCGTTCATCGTCCAGCCCCATCACGAACTTGGGGCGGAACTTCTTGGTCTGCGCGATGAGCAGGACCGCCTGCACCTGGTCATCAGCCGCGGCCTCTTCGGCCCAGAAGGCACGGGCCGCACGGAGGCGCTGGTCCGAGGTCATGCGGCGCCAAAGTCTGGAGGGGGTCAACGTCGATTCGGTCATAATGGAACTTCAATTCTATGCACAAACAGACCCGCATCGTCGCTCTCTGCTCGGCGCTGCTGCTCGTGGCCTCGGCCATCGCCGCCGCGCAACAGATCGTCTCGCCGGGCGTGCACCCAATCAGCGGCCGGCGCTACGCCCTCACCATGAGTTACCTGGGGGCAGACTGGCTGGACCGCTCGGAACGGGTCCAGGAAGAAGAGCCTGACGTGGCGCTCGACGCCATCACGCTCGCCCCTGGCTCGGTGGTGGCCGACGTCGGCGCCGGTTCAGGCTACATGACGGTGAAGATGGCGAAACGCGTCGGACCCACCGGGAAGGTCTACGCCAACGACATCCAGCCGCAGATGCTGACCATCCTGCGCCAACGGCTCGACCGTGAGAAGGTGGCCAACGTCGAGCTGGTGCTCGGCACGATGGACGACCCACGGCTGCCGGCCAACACCATCGACCTCATTCTGATGGTGGACGTCTATCACGAGTTTGCCCAGCCGCAGCCGATGCTGCGGAAGATGCGCGACTCGCTGAAGACCGGCGGCCGGCTCGTCCTCCTCGAGTACCGGAAGGAAGACCCGTCGATCCCGATTCGCCCCGACCACAAGATGAGTGTGGCCGAAGCGAAGATGGAGGTCGAAGCGGAAGGGTTCACCCTCGCGCGCGTCGACGAACGGCTTCCCCGCCAGCACATACTGGTGTTCACGAAAAACTAGATGGTCATTGGTCGTTGGTCATCGGTCGTCAGTCGCGGCGTGACAGGCAAGGCGCGTTGACCGCCAAACCGGTCCAACGACCAACGACCCACGACTAACGACCATTCCCGTGTTATTCACCGAACCCACCTTCCTCTTTCTCTTCCTGCCGATCCTGCTGGGGCTGTACTTCCTCACGCGGGTGCATGCGGGTTATGGGAACACGTTGTTGCTGGTGGCGTCGGTCGTCTTCTACGCGAAAGGTGGCGGCGGCTTCACGTGGCTGATGCTCGGGTCGATTGCCTTCAACTACTGGATGGCGATTGCGGTCGACAAGGGACGCGCGGTGTCGGAGGCGCGGGCGCGCGCAATCCTCGCCGGAGCGATTGGCACCAACCTGCTGGTGCTCGGCTACTTCAAATACGCCAACTTCTTCGTCCAGAACGTCGACAGCGTATTGAAGGGACTCGGGAGCCGTGGGTTCGCGGCGCCCGAGGTGCTGCTGCCGATCGGCATCTCGTTCTACACCTTCCACGCCATCTCCTACGTGGTCGATGTCTACCGCCGGCAGGCCAGCGCGCAGAAGAGCCCGGTGCACGCCGCGCTTTATCTGCTGCTCTTCCCGCAGCTGATCGCGGGTCCGATCATCCGCTACAAGGAGATTGCCGACCAACTGGCGCGACGCGTCGTGTCGCTCGACGACTTCGCGTACGGCGTGCGGCGATTCATCATCGGCCTTGGCAAGAAGATGCTCATCGCCAACATCGTCGCCGTGCCGGCC
>JBKJMH010000292.1:0-12171 GCA_046596625.1 Vicinamibacterales bacterium
GTCCGGCTTCAGCAGCGTGGCGTTGGTGGTCAGGCTGAAGTCGACCTCCTTGCCCATCTCCGCCGCACGCTGCCGGGCGTAGGGAATGGTCTCCTTGAGGACGTTGAAGTTGAGCAACGTTTCGCCCCCGAAGAACGTGAGGTGCGCGCTCTTGGCCTCACCCGCTTCCTGCAACATGAAGTCGACGCTCGCCTTCGCGGTCTCGATCGACATGAACTTCGGCTGTGCGCCGTTCTCGGTGTCGACGATCTTGTCCTCGCCGTACTCGTAGCAGTAGGTACAGGCGAGGTTGCACTGGTTGGTGACATTGAGCACCATCGTCGCGAGCGGCACCGGCGTGAGCGGAAGAATCTTCGGCATCGGCTGCCGCGCTTCGATCGGTCCGATCGCCCGCATCGTCAGCAGCTCGTTGACGGCTTCGTCCATCTCCTGGTCGGTGTAGATGCCCTCGGCCAGGGCCAGCAGGTCGGTCCGGTTCTTCGCACCGGACCCGAGCACCTGCATCACCATGTCGGCAGCCGGGTCGAGACCGACGATCGCGGCACTGGGCACCAGGTACAGGTACGGCTTGCCCGCCGCTTCGAACCGGTGATGTTCTCGAACGCCAAGACTTGTCATTTTCCGACCTCCGATGCCATCCAGCGCATGTAGACCGGCGGTGCGACGACGATCTGCGCGCGGGCGCGGATCGGCTCGTCGGCACCTTCCGGTGTGTAGTCGGCGGTGATCCACAGGTCACCGATGTTGTTGCGGTTGCCCGTGCGCTCCGGGTTCGGACCATCGAGTGCCGGCGTGAAGAAGCCGGTCTTCGCGTCGATCGCGCCGACGAACTTCAGGTCGTCGTCGTTGAAGGTGGCCGAGTACTCCTCGACGCCCCACTTCGCATCGACCACGCCGAGCGGCCAGTCGTCCTTGGTGTTGGGCTTGCCGTCCGGCCCGTTGGAGAAGGCCATGGCTTCGAACTGCTGGAAACCCTTCGGGAAGACCGCCCCACCCGTGCGCGCCAGGCCCGCACGCGGCAGCACGCGCACGCCGTCCACCTTCTCGTAGACCACCAGCGACGACGGCTTGACCATGCCCGCCACGACGACGTCGCGCGGACCGGCCTTCGCGTCGGCCGCGACGGTCACCACGGCGGTCACCACGCCGTTCGCAACCGTGACGCCGCTGACACTGATGCCAGCGCCGAGGCTGACGTCGCCGGGCGCAAGCGTCGCCGGGAAGTTCACGCCGAAGATCTGCACGCTCGTCGACGCGCCACGCTTCAGCCCGAGTTGCCCGGCACCGAGCACCATCGGCGAAGCCGAGATCTTCGTCAGCTTCACGTCGATGCCGATCTCGTCATAGGCGCCTGTGAACCAGCGTCCCCACATCTCGCTGCGGTCGCGCTCGACAAACATCACTTCGCGCCACGGTTCGTCCGGCTTGCCGGCCGCGGCGCCGCGACCGCGCCACTGGTAGCCCGTATACAGGAGGGCCTTCCCGCTGCGCGAGAGGGTCTCACCCGTCCTGGCCACGACCAGGCTCGTCTTCGTGACGAAGGTGTCGGGGCTGGCGTCAACCGAGACGGTCATCTCGCCGTAGGCGGCGCCCTTGCCCGGGACGTTGGCCGTCACGGCCCAGCGGCCGCCGAGGTTGGCGGGTCCGACCGCCGAGGTCCACTCGGTCCACTCGGGCGTGACCAGCGGGAAGGTCTTGGCGAAGTAGTCGATCGCCTTGTCCATCGGCTGGCGCTTGTCGGTTTCCTCCGGGGGCAGCGCGCGTGACCGGCGGAACCCCGACCCGTTCAGGATCGGCTGGCTGTCCGTCAGCGGGTAGTAGCCGCGGTGCATCGAGACCAGGCCGGCCCACTCGTCCTTGGTGCGGCGCTCGCTCATGACGCGGCTGAACGCGTGGCACCCTGAGCAGAGGGTTGCCACGTCCTTGTCGCCGTCGTAGTTCCACTCGATCAGGCGGCGTTCGAACTCGAACGCGATCGGACGCGCTTCCGACGGTGCGAGCCCGTTGTGGTCGGACAGGTACTTGACGATGGAGCGGGCGTCGGCGGCGCTGACCGGCGCCTTGTTGATGGTGATCATCCGCTCGATCGTGCGTTCCCAGTTCTCCGGGCTGGCGCGCCGATACGAGATACGCGTCATCCGGTTGTTCGCGTCGGGCTTGTGGCACCCGCCGCACTTGCTCTTGACCAGCTCACTCTCGATCGGGATGCCGGCGTCCGCCGCCACCGGCACCACCTGCGCGAATGCCGCTGACGGCATCAGCGCGGCGCCAATCCCGCCCGCGAGCACGAGCGTGCGAATCCATGCTGTCCTGCCTGCCATCACCAGGTCACCTTTTTCGCCACGCCGACGCCTTTGGCGCCGAAGGTGAGCGACGGCATCGACTTGCCATGGCGGCCGAGCAGCATCATCGTGCCGCCGGCGAACGCGAGGCTGAGGCCGAGCGCGCCCTTCTTGGCATTGGTGGCCGAGGCCTCGCCGAACTCCGAGTAGCCGCCATTGCCGTTGTTGATGAACTCGAACAGTCCGTACGCCATGCCGCCCGCGAACAGCGCGCCGCCAGCCAGCACCATCGGCTTGCGGGCGCCGGTCCTGGTCATCGGCGTTTCCTGCGCGTCGGAGTCCTTCGCTGCGGCGCTGGCCGCCCTGGACGCACTCTCGCGCAGTTCACCGGCAAACGCCGGTACTCCGCTCACCGACAACGTCAGCAACGCTGCCATCCCGATTTGCACAACCTTCATGAGCACTCTCCACGCATGCGGCCGTGAGCCGCTGGATGACGGATTCCTGAAACGGGCGCAGACCACCCGGCGCCACCTCGCGGCGGCGGATGGTCTGCGGTCCTGGTACGACTACCAGCGGTACTTCACGCCGAACATCGCCCGGCGGGGCGGCACGAACCGCGTCCCGATCCCGAACGACGACGACGTGCCGAGCGCCGAGGCGACGCCCTCGCTCGAGTTGCTGTTCGTGAGGTTGAGCAGGTCGAGGAAGAGACCGACGTTCTGCGACCCGCCGAGCGCGACGTCCTTCTGCGCGCGGAAGTCGATCATTTTCACGGCCGGCACGCGGCGGTCGCCGGTGTTCGACTCCATATTGATGGTCGGAGCCGCAGGGAAGCCGAGCCCGGAGACCCGCACCTGGCGCGAGTAGAAGCGGCCGCTCTGGTACTGCATGTTCGTGGCAATCAGGATTCCGAGCGGAAGCCGATAGCTGAACTGCAGCTTGCTGATGACCGGACGGTCGCCGACCAGCCGACCGTCGGTGTTGACGAAGTCGTTCGGGCCAGCCGCTTCGCGGCCAAACGTGCCGGCCACGCTGCTCTGCGCCGTGGTGGAAGTGGCGCGGGCGCTCGATCCGATTCGGCCTTCGGCCTTCGAGAGCACCAGCGAGTAGACCGCCTGCCAGTTGTGTGACATGCGCTTGGTGACGGTGGCGGTGACGCCGTTGTACTTCATGTACATCCCGTCCGGATTCGTCTGCAGGAAGACGCGGTCGGCCGGGTTGCTGGTGAGCCGGTAGACGTTGACCGTCTCGCCGGTGGCGTCGATGCCGACGTTGTCCACATAGGGCACCTGGACGTAGGTGCCGGCAATGTCCTGCCACGCGCCGTAGTCTTCGCCCTGCTTGTGGACGTAGTTCATCTGGAAGCCGAGGTTGGCGACGAGCTGCTGCTCGAGCTGCACCATGAACTGGTCGTTGAAGGCCGACTTGAAGTTCGGGTCGATGCGCAGGTTGCTGTTGCTCGAGGTCTGGACGAAGTTCGAGCGGTTGCCCAGCGCGTCCTGCCTGAAGCTGAAGGCGGGCGAAATGGACGGCACGGCGCCGCGGTATTCACCGGGTTCGAGCGCCTTGTAGTAGCGGCCGAAGTGCGCCTTCACCACCGTGTTGCCCGACTCGGTCACCTGCCAGTTCACGCCAACGCGAGGTGAGAACGTGTTCCACGAGTAGACATCGTCGTTCGCGGCCGACATCTGGCCGGTGGGCAAGCCAGTGGCGCTGAGGAACGGCAACTCCTGGAACGTCGCGCGGCTGTGGTCGTAACGGACGCCTATGTTGAGGACCGCGCGCGGCAGGCGGAACGTGTCGTCGACGTAGACACCGTTCCAGTAGGCCTGTGCACCCTGGTGGTACGGCAGCTGCGTGACGCCGGTCGTCGCCCTGCCCGTCACGCTGAAGGTGGTCAAAACGTCGTTCGGACCACTGAGGTTGTCGCTGCCGGTGACGCCATACTGCAGGCCGGTCTTGATGTCGTGGCTGCCGCCGAGGAACGAGTCGATGACGTGCGACAGCTTGACGGCCGTGCCCCACTTCCAGCTGCGGTTCTCGTTCCACGCCGTGATGCCGCCGGTGATTCGGCCGGTGTCCTGGTCTTCGATGCGCGTCAGCACACTTGGCACGCCGGTCTCGAGCGGGTTGACGGAGCTGTGGAGGAAGAAGCCCGAGTAGCGCGCTTCCATGAACGTCTTGTCGCTCAGCACGCCGGTGTAGACCACGTTCGGCGTCGGGTTGTCACCGTGGCTCAGCGACACCGAGGTCGGCGCCGTGAAGCTGGTGGCGATGTCCGGGATGAAGTAGTAGTCGTTGTGGTAGCCGTGCATCAACCGATGCTTCGTGTTGATGGCGTAGTTGAACTTGTAGAACATGCGGCGCGAGTCGTTCTTGGTCGGCAGGGCCGGATCGACGCCTGGCTGCGAGTCCCAGTCGCGCTGGTACTGCAGCGAGCCGAAGAACCAGAACTTGTTCGGCACAAACGGGCCCGACGCCTGGATCGTGCCGTCGCGATAGCGGTCGCGGTTGTAGGGAAAGCCCTTGTCCACCGCATCCGTCGTGTTGCGCGCTGTCAGGCTCTTGCTCTGGAAGTAGGTGTTGGCATCGCCGTGAAATACGTTCGTGCCCTGGCGCGTGACGATATTGAACACGGCGCCCTGGACGTTGCCGTATTCGGCGGACGCGCCCATCGACAGCACCTGCACTTCTTCGATGGCATCGGTGTTCGGCCACGGCGTCGAGCTGATATCGGTGCCGTCGATCTGGTACTGGTTCTCGTTGGTGCTGTTGCCGAGCACCTGCGCCGACGTGCTCTGGCCGACATTGGACGTCGAGCTGACGCCAGGCGCCGAGTTGATCAGGTCGAAGTAGGAGAAGCGCCGGACCGGCGCGCTCTGCACCCATTCGCGGTTGTAGTTCGTGCTCACTTCCGACGTCGTGACGTTCACGACCGGCGCGACGCCGGTGACGGTCAGCGTCTCATTGAGCGCGCTCACCTTCATGGTGACGTTGAGATCGAGGGTCTGTCCCACCGCAATGCGGAGCGCTTCGAACCTGGTTCCGGCAAAGCCTTCGAGCGCGTATTCCACGTCGTAGCTGCCCGCAGGCAGGAGCGGAAACCGGTAGGTGCCGGTTTCTGAGGTGATGACCGGCGCGGCGCCCGGCATGGCCTCGCTGCGCAGCGACACCGTGACACCCGGCAACGTCCCGCCGGATTCGTCGATGACCTTCCCCGAGATTTCACCGGTCGTGCGCTGTGCCAGAGCCGGGGTGATTCCCACAGCCAGCATCAGCGCCACGACGAACGACCACACACGTGCCATGCGCCCTCCTGATATCGAACTCACGCTCTGCTCTGAATGAATGCCGACGAACGTGTCGTAGCGACAGTCCGTCTACCCCTGACAGAGCAACCGATGTGCCACGGTGTGCGATGGCGCGGCGTGCGGGTCATGGACAGACACGCGATCGTGGTGAATCACGGCGCGATTGCGCGCGGATCTTTTTTGTTTCGCATGCGGTGTTGCCGCGTCAACGCGCGCGACCGCGTCACGCTTGATCGCTGAACGCGTACACACGTGTCGGCTTCATCACGAGTTCGCGCACACAATTGGCGGGAACGGCTTCAGCGCGGCGATACGAGGGCGTGCGGCGCGTCGATCGCGAGCACGTTGCGTGCGAGGAGGACGGCGATCGCGCCAATAACGTCGGGAAGCGCGGCGGCGCCGTGCAGCGTGCAGTAGCGCTCGAACAGCGCCGGTACGTCGCACGCGCCGGGCGCAAGTCCAGCCAGCGCCACGAGATCGACACCACGCACGTAGCGCACGACGTCGCGCGGCAAGGGCCCGAGCGCCACTGCGCCTTCGATGGTGATGACGTGCCCGCGCACGAGCGGCGCCGACACGAGTGTCGGTCGCGGCGCGATCGACAGCACAAACCTGTCACGCTCACGCAGGCGCGTGAACGCCGCGCGCACCTCGGGCGACGTCAGCACCGCGGTCTCGTCGAGCGGCAACTGCGACTCGTCGACGTCAGCCGACGCCTGCGTCTGCCAGAACGCGCTCGGGTGCCTGACGAGCGCTTCCTCCGCAAACTCGCGCGAGCGCTTCAAGTTGACCGACCAGACCTGGGACGACCAGTGGGAGAAGAACTCGCCGGCGAGCTCTGCACGCTCGGGATGCACCAGCGACGTGTGCGCGACGACGGCCGCCAGCCACGCCGAGGCGAGCGCCTTCTTGATGCCGAACGACGACAGCGGGTTCAGCGTGGCGCCGGCATCGCCCACGAGCAGCAGGTGCGGCGCGGCGAAGCGGGAGGCGGTGTAGACGCTGGCGTCGCAGGCGAACGCGCGCCGAAGCCGTGCGCCGCCGACCTGACGGTTGATGCGCGGCAACCGCGCGAGCTGCGCCAGGTAGGTCGCGTCGAGCGACTCCCCCTTCGCCAGGCGGCTGACGGCACCGTCCACCATGATGCCGACGTGGCGCACGGTGTCGCTGGTCGGAATGGACCAGGCCCACCCGGCATCGCCGGTCTCGATGAAGGTGTGCGTGCCGTTCTGCAGCAGCCAGCGGTCGTTCTTTTCCCACACCCCGACCAGCGCCTGCATGCGACCACCGGGGACGTGCCGGCGCAGCGTCTGCGGCACGGACACCACGCCCGCTCGTCCAGAGCAGTCGAGCACCATGCGAGCGCGGCACGTCCGCTCGTGGCCGTCGATGCCGTATGTCACCGACACGCCGTCGGACCAGGTCCGCACCTTCCGCACGCGCGCACCGCGCGTCACTTCGGCGCCAGCCGCGGCAGCCGCCGCGAGCAGCAGAGGATCGAGACGAGCCCGCTCGACCTGATAGCCCCACGCCGACCCGTCCGGCGAGAACGACTCGGCATGTCCGTCGCGGTCGCCCCACCAGACGGTATTGCCCGTGGTGCGGAAGCCGACGAGGTCGACAATGTCGGCGATGCCGGTCCGCTGCAGCAACTTCTGCGTGCTCGGGGGGAGTGAGTTGGCGAGCGACCGCATCGGGTCGTCGTCGCGGGCGAGCACCACGACATGGTGTCCCCACGAGGCCAGGAGGCGCGCGACCACTGCACCGGACGGACCTCCGCCGACGACCGCGACGTCCGCGTTAGGTCCGGTGCGCGCGAACGACAGGTCCGCAGTGCGTGCAGAAGAATGAGGGGAAGCGATGTGGGCGACGGAGCAAGGGACGTGCCGTGCGCGGGCACGACCCGCCGAGCGGGCTACCGGCCGTGAGAGCGAATGGCTTCGACCAGGGCCGACACGGTGAACGGTTTGTGCAACACGACCGCATCCTCGGGCAGGCACCCGTCCGTGATGAGCGTGTTGATATCGTGCCCGGTCATGTACACCACCTGCGCGTCCGGGATGGTGCGCTTCAGGGCTGCCGCAATCTCTTTGCCCCAGGCGCCGGGCAGTTCGACGTCGACCAGGGCAACGTCGATGTCCCCGGGATGGCGGCGAGCCTCGGCATAGGCCATGGCCCCGTTCTCGGCCTCGTAGGTCTGGAATCCCTCGCGATCGAGGATCCGGCAGACCAAACGACGCGTATGCGGCATGTCGTCGACGACCAGTACACCGGTATGACGGCTCATGTCACATCCTTGCAATCAACATTCGCTCCGGTCTCAGGCGGATCGCGCGACGACGCCGAATGACCGTGCCGGGTCGCGCAGCCAGCCGACTCGAACGACAGCGCGCGTGGTAGCCTTCGCGCATGACGGTGAAACCGCGGCCGATTCGGCGTATCGAACTGGTATTCCATCCTGAGCGCGACTCGGAATTCCGGCACTTTGCTGACGCGAATCGTCACCCGTTCGATGCGTCGGCGATCAGTCTGGGCCGGCGCAACGCCTGGTGGCTGGCCGACGCGGCGCTGCTCGCCTACTGGGACGAGGCGCATGCGCGCCCGCGCTTTGCTGACGCCGGGCTCGCGGCGACCGCGTTCAATCACGAAGGCGTGGACGGTTACGTGGCCACCGGCGACGGCTTCGCGATCGTGACCTTCCGCGGCACCGAGCCGGATCAGTCGTCCGATCTCTTCGATGACGCCCGGTTCGCACTGGTGCCGTGGGATGACACCGGCGCCTCGGTACACACAGGCTTTGTCGACGCGCTGGGTCGCGTGTGGCCACTGCTGGCGCCGCAACTCGAGGCGCTGGCACCAGGCCACCGCATCTGGTTCACCGGCCATAGCCTCGGCGCAGCCCTCGCCACGCTGGCGGCCATGCGCTTCGGGCAGACGGCAGGCGTCTGCACCGTCGGCTCACCACGGGTCGGCAACCGGGCCTTTGCCTCGGCGTTCGCCGCGCGCTTCGGCGCACGCGCTCGACGCTACGTGGCGGACACCGATGTGGTGACCCACGTGCCGCCGCCGGCCCCCCTTCCGTACAAGCATGTCGACGAACTCCGGCAGATCGATCCGGAGGGAGCGGTGAGCCCGGTGCGGCCGGCCCTCTCGCACTTCTTCAACGCGCTATTCAAGGACGGGCAGCACCTGCGACAGGTGATGACGCTGCTGCGAACCGGCTCGATGACGGCCGCGCCGAAGTTCCTGCTCGACCACATGCCGGCGGGCTATGCCGTTGACATCTGGAACGACTACGCGCGCCACGGCGACTGAGCGTCGAACGCCCGCGACGTCCGGCCAGTCAGCGAACAGGTGCGCGGTTACGTCCGGCCAGTACGTAGCCGCCGACCTTCCGGTCGGCCGTGGCGCTACGGCGCCTCCGCGCTAGGTCGCGAGCAGGAACTTGCCGGTCGACTTCCGCCCCTCGAGCGCGCGGTGCGCGTCGGCCGCCTGCGCCAGCGGGAACGTGGCGTCGATGCGGACGTCCAGCGTGTTGTGCGCCACCATGTCCAGCACCTCCGTCGCCCGCCACACCAGTTCCTCGCGCGAACCGAGGTAGTGCGCCAGGCCGGGACGCGTCAGATAGAGCGACCCCTTCGAGTTGAGCAGCGACGGCTCGATGGAGGTCACCGGGCCGCTGGCCGCGCCGAACAGCACCATCATCCCGCGGGGCCGCAGGGCGTCGAGCCCCTTCTCGCACGTGGTCTTGCCCACTCCGTCGTAGATGACGTCGACACCGCGTCCGCCCGTCAGGAGCCGCGCCTCGACGACGAAGTCCTGCTCGGTGTAGAAGATCACCTCGTCGGCGCCGGCCGCCCTGGCGATGGCGCCTTTCTCCGCCGTGGACACCGTGGCGAGGACACGCGCCCCGGCCGCCTTCGCCATCTGCACCAGCAGGGCGCCCGTGCCACCCGCTGCCGCATGGATCAGGCACGTGTCGCCAGCTTTGAGCGTGAACGTCGACCGCGTGAGGTAGTGCGCGGTCATGCCCTGCAGCATCACGGCCGCGGCCTGCTCGAACGACACCAGGTCGGGGATCTTCACGATCTGTCCGGCGGGCACCTGGGCGTAGTCCGCGTAAGAGCCCCGGCTCATGACATAGGCCACGCGGTCGCCCGGCGCGACGTCGGTGACCTCGCTGCCCACTGAGTCCACCAGCCCAGCCGCCTCACTGCCGATCGCCACCGGCGGCGGCATCTTGTAGAGGCCGGTTCGGAAGTACACGTCGATGAAGTTCACACCGCTCATCGCCACCTTGACGATGACGTCGGTCGGGCCGGGTAGTGGCTTCGGAACCTCGCGCAGCGTCAGCTTCTCCGGCCCACCAAATTCTTCAACAAGCACAGCTCTCATATCGGTCCCCAATCAGATGTCAACTTGCTACACTACGCCCATGAAGGCCCGGTCCGCCGTCATCGCCATCGTCCTGCTCGTTGCGCTGGCGTCCGTGGCGCTGGCCCAGCGGGGGCGTGGTGGACGCGGCGGGCGCGGCAACTACAGCGGCCGTCCCGCCCAGTACGCCACGCTGGACGACTTCAAGGGCGGGTTTCAATTCTGCCGCGTCGTGTTCCGCCAGGGCAACGGCGACGGCGCCGGGTGGAACGTCGACTGGCCTCGCGCCGACATCAACCTCTCCATCCGGCTGTCCGAACTGACCCGCACGCCGGTCACAATGGACGAGACCAACGAACCGGAAACGCTGCTCATCAACCTCAAGTCACCCGAGATCTTCCATTGTCCGTTCCTGATGATGACGGAGCCGGGCGGCGCCTACCTCGACGACGACGAGGCGAAGAACCTGCGCGACTATCTGCTCAAGGGCGGCTTCCTCTGGGCCGACGACTTCTGGGGCGAATACGCGTGGGACTACTGGGAGGCGATGCTGCGCAAGTCGCTGCCCTCGGCCAATTATCCGATCGTCGACGTGTCGCGCGACCACCAGATCTTCCGGCAGGTGCTCAACGCCACCGAGGTGCCGCAGATTCCGGGCATCGGCTACTGGGATGGCGCCGACCGCACCTGGGAACGCCAGAGGGAGGCGATGCGCATCGCGGCCATCAACGACGACCGCGGCCGCATGATGGTGTTGATGACCTACAACACCGACTTCGGCGATTCGTACGAGCGCGAAACCGAGAACCCGCTCTACTTCCAGAAGTTCTCGGTGCCGGGCTACGCCTTCGGCATCAACACGATCATCTACTCGCTCACGCACTGACGTCGTTCGCTCGTAGTCGCAAGTCACAAGTCGTCAGTCCCAGGACGAGACCGCACGCCGTCCGGCGCCCTGATCTACACTCTCTGCCCATGCGGAACATCATGCGCGGCGCTGTCCTTGCCCTGCTGCTCGCCGCAGCAGCGGTCGCTCCTCTCGCCGGGCAGGCCGCCCGACCGGCCGATGCGGCGATCGTCCCCTTCACGATCCACGTCCCCGACTCGGTACTGAAGGACCTGAAGGATCGCCTGGCGCGGACACGCTTCCCCGATCAGTTACAGAACGTCGGCTGGGACTACGGCACCGACCCGGCTTACCTGAAGCCGCTCGTGGAGTACTGGCGCGACCGGTTCGACTGGCGCGCCCAGGAGCGCCGGTTGAACCAGTTCGATCAGTTCACCACGACGATCGACGGGTTGACGATTCACTTCATTCACCAGAAGTCGAAGGTGCCCAACGCCATGCCGCTGGTGCTGACGCACGGCTGGCCCGGCTCGATCTACGAGTTCCACAAGATCATCGGTCCGCTCACCGATCCGGTGGCGCACGGCGGCAAGGCCGAGGACGCGTTCAACGTGGTGGCGATCTCGCTACCGGGCTTCGGCTTCTCCGGGCATCCGACGGAGCGCGGTTACAACCCGCAGAAGATGGCCGGCACCATCGCGACGCTGATGGCCCGCCTGGGCTACACGAAGTACGGCGTGCAAGGAGGCGACTGGGGCGGCATCATCAGCCGGATCATCGCGCTCGACGACGCGACCCATGTGGCGGGGCTGCACCTGAACTTCTGCACGACACCCGCACCGACCGGCGTGGCCAACCCGCTCGAGGGCGTCCCGGCCGCCGAAGTGACACTGATGAACGCGACGAACGCCCGCATGGAGCAGGAGCGCGCCTACCAGCAGATTCAGGGGACGAAGCCGCAGACCCTTGGCGTCGGCCTCAGCGACTCACCGGCCGGGCTCGCGTCGTGGATCGTCGAGAAGTTCCACGCCTGGTGCGACTGCGGCGACAACATCGAGAGCCGCTTCTCGAAGGACGACCTGCTGACCAACATCACGATCTATTGGGCGACCGGCACCGCCGCCTCGTCAACACGCATCTACTACGAGAACCGCGTCGCGCCGCCGGTCACCGGCCGCGTCACCGTGCCGACGGCGTGCGCACTGTTCCCGAAGGAGATCACCACGCCGCCGCGCAGGTGGGTGGAAGCCCGCTACAACCTGGTGCGCTGGACGCCGATGCCGCAAGGCGGACACTTTGCGGCACTCGAACAACCGGAGCTGCTGGTGAACGACGTGCGGGAGTTCTTCAGGAC
>JBKJMH010000324.1:0-2545 GCA_046596625.1 Vicinamibacterales bacterium
GCGTCGGCCGTCCACTGGCCGTCAGCCGGCGGCACCGGGATGTCGTAGGGCGGCGACCACATCGAGTTGCCGTAGGCGCGCGTGTCCATCCACGTCTTCATCTGGTCGGGCGTGAACTTCACGCTCGACGCCTTCCCGCGGTACACGGTCCACGACAGGTGCAGGCCAGGGCCGGCGGACGCGACGACCGCCACCGGCGGACGATAGACCACGGCGGGGCTGTTGGTCGGGGCTCCTGCGCGCGGTGGTGCCTGCGCCCGCGCGGCCTTCTTCACACCGGGCTGCGGCTTGCCGTCGCGGCGCGGCGGCAGGTTGTCTGGGTCGCCGGCGAGCGCGACAAGCGACAACGGTTGCCCCACCTTCACGGTTCGCGTCAGCGGCCCGTTCACTTTCAGCTCGGGCGCAAGGTTCGTACGCAGATCGTTGGCGAGGCTGCCGTTGTCACCGCCGACTTCGGTCGAGATGACCTGCGGGTCGATCAGGTAGTCGGTCTTGATCGAGCCGAAGGCCTTCCGCGTGACGCCGTTGGCCGTCAGCGTCCACACGATCTCCTTGCTGCCGAAGTCTTTCGGCACCTGAAGCGTGAACAGGAACGGGTTGCGGCGCGGGTAGAAGTGCGTTGGCTGCCCCATGTCCGCGGGGCCGGGAGAGAAGTTATTCTCGGGGCCGACGGCCACGTCGAACTCCTGCTCCCAGTTGGTGTTCTGATAGCCGAAGTAGAGCGTGTAGCTGCCGTCCGCGTTGGGCGTCCAGCCCTCGTAGGCGGGTTCGAGCGGCTGACCGGTCGAGTAGGAGAAGCGAGTCTGGGCGCTGGCGCTGCCGGCGGTGAGGGCGAGGGCGACGAGGGGCGCGGCGACAAGCCGCACCCCCTGTGTGAGGAGACCGCGACGGGCTCGAATCACTGCTGGTTGCCTCCCTGCTGTTGCTGCGTGGGACGCGCGGACGGCGTCACCACCGGCGGCGCCCAGCAGAGCGGGCATCCGAGGTCGTAATCGTTGCGACTCTTCATGTTCGCGCGACGCGTCGCCATCTCGGCCTGGAACTGCTCCTCGGTCATCTGGACCGAGTAGCCGAGGTCGATGAACATGTTCGCCACCGAGCGGCGTCCGCCGCCGGTCCAGTTGCGGCCGTCGGCCATATTCTTGTTGCCAGCGGTCGTATCCAGGAAGCCGGTCAGGTGGAGAATCGTGCCCTTCGGCAGGATCGGCGCCGCATCGTCTTCGTAGATGTACTGCTTCACCCAGTTGTGGTCGTAGCCGGCGCAGGTGAGCTGCTGGATGTTCATGCCCCAGATGGCTTCGATGCACATGCGCACACCCTGCGCGTGCAGGTGCGGTTCGAACGCGATGATCTTCGTGTGCTCGGTCAGCGTCGCGAACGCGTGGATTTCCTGGCTGGCCTGGTTCGGCTTGATATCGAGGTCGTTGCCGTTGCCGAGCAGGACGCCCGAGCGCTTGTACGTGGGCTGATAGCCCTTCGGGAAGAACGTGAAGCCGAACTCGAGGTGCGCTTTCGTGTCGTGCCCGTTGGCGTGCACGTGCGAGGCGTTCAGGTGGAGCACCGAGCCGGCGGCCAGCAGACGGCCGGCGCTGTCGGGGAACTGATCGGGGTTGCGGCCGATCTCGTGGATGGGCCAGGTGGTGCTGCTGCCGGGCACGCCGTCCACGGAGCTTTCGTAGTTCATGTGGTGGAAGACGAAGCGGCCACCCACGGTCTTGGTCCCCTCGGCGCGCGGGATGTCGTTCACTTCGCGGACTTCCACCGACTTCACCCAGCGATCCTCCGTGAGACCGGTCGCTGCGCTGCCGACGTCACCCCAGGCGTCGGGCGCTGCCCCGGGCACGCGGATTTCCGGACCTTTCACGATCAGGTCGGGCTTGCCGAGCAGCCAGCCGTCGACGCCGGTCGCCGCCGCCTTCGCCGCTGGCATGTCAGCCGGGTTGCCGCGCGGCGACCCGCTGTCCACCCACGTGGAAATACGGGCGAGTTCGGCCTCGCTCAGCGACGGGTCGCCCTTGTAGCGCTGGATGCCGATGGTCTTCTCGACGAACCACGGCGGCATCACGCCAGCTCGCGGCCCCATGTGCGTACGGGTTTTGATGGCGCGGGCGTAGGGCCGCACCTCCTCGAAGGATGTGAGCGGCATCGGTGCGCCGCCATCGACGTTGTGACACTGGATGCAGCTGCGTTGCAGGATGGGCGCGATGTCGCGGGTGTAAGTGACCTCGGCAACCGGTCGCGCGGGCGACTGCGCGGACACGGTGCTGGCTCCGCCGGCGATGGCGGCGACGACGAGACCGATGCCTCCGACCAGACGCGGTAGACGTTCGATCGACATGCTTCCTCCTGAAACGAACTCGGGACCGGGCGATTCGAGCCCGGCCGACACCACGCTCATGCACCCGGCGGGCCGGGCGGGCGTTTGGGTGAAATGGTCGGTCCGACCGCCATTTCTGTCAATGGAATAAATGGTCGGGAGGGTCGGGAGGGTCGGGTCGCGACAGATGTAGCTGCGCACCTTCAGGTGCGCGACCAGGCCGACCTA
>JBKJMH010000019.1:0-4876 GCA_046596625.1 Vicinamibacterales bacterium
AGCCGCGTGCCGTTGCGCAGGAGGACGACGTATTCGCCGTTGAATGACGACTGCATCTCCAGGATACGGTCGACGTTGACGATCGTCGAGCGGTGGATGCGCACGAACTGCTGCGTGTCCAGTTGCGACTCGAGATGGCCCATGGTGTCGCGCACCAGGTGTTCCTGCTGGCCGACATGCATGCGGACGTAGTTGCCTGCCGCCTCGCACCAGTCGATGTCGCTGGTCCGCACGAAGTGGATGCGTCCGCCGGACTTCACCATCAGCCGGCTGCGGCGTCCGGGGGGCAGCGTGTCGCGGGTCGTGGCCAACGCTGACTCGGACGAGCCAGGTTCTGGCGAGGCGCGCCGCTTCGCGAGATGCTCGCGCGCGTGGCCGAGCGCGGCGCGGAAGCGGTCCGAGCTGAACGGTTTCAGCAGGTAGTCGAGCGCGTGCACCTCGAACGCCCGCAGCGCGTACTGGTCGTAGGCCGTGACGAATACCACGGCCGGCATGCCGTTCGCGCGGATGGTGCGCGCCAGTTCCAGCCCCGAGACCTCTGGCATCTGGATGTCGAGGAACAGCAGGTCGAGCCGTTCCTGCTCGATGGCGGCCCGCGCTTCCTCGCCCGTCGCGCACTCGCGCACCAGCTCGATGTCGGCTTCACTTTGCAGCAGCGAGACGACCCGCGCCCGCGCAATCGGTTCGTCGTCGGCCACCAGCGTCCGGATCTTCTGATTCATGCCGCACCTGCCCTCAGCGCGTCCGCCACGCCCGCCTCGGCCACAAAGGGAATGGCAATCGTGACGCAGAACCCGTGGTCGTTCGAGAACACACACGTCTGACCGGCGCGGTAGAGATGCTCGAGTCGCGCGCGTGTATTCGTCAGCCCCACTCCCTGATTCATGAGGGAGAGGTAATGTGGGGCCACACCGTCGCCGCTGTCGCGGATGTGGATGACCAGCCGATCGCGGTCGCGTGCGGCCTCGATCTCCACCCGCCCCTGCCGCGTGTGCGGCGCCACGCCGTGTCGCACGGCGTTTTCGACGAGCGGTTGCAGCAGAAAGTTCGGCACCTGGGCGGCCAGCGTATCGGGCGCGATGCGCATCGCGACCGACAGCCGCGACCCGAAGCGCATCTGCTCGATGTCGAGATACTTCTGCAACATCTCGAGCTCTTCCTTGAGTGTGACTTCCTGGACGTTCGACGAGTCAAGCGCCATCCGCAGGAGATCACCGAGCCGGTCCATCATGCGGTCCGCCGCCTCGACGTCGGTGCGCATCAACCCCGAGATGGCGTTCAGGGTGTTGAACAGGAAGTGCGGCTGTAGCTGCCGCTGCAGCGACTGCAGTTGTGCCTCGATCAGCCGCGTCTCGAGGTGGGCGCTGTTCAGGGCGCGTCGCTCCGACTCGTTCCGGAATGCCAGCGCATGCGCAAGACCCACCAGGAACAGGTAGGTCATGAGAATCCAGTCGAGTTGCTGGAGATACTCGATGCGTCCGGCCACCCACCAGCCGCGCGACGGCTGCCGCTGCATGAGGGCGATCCGGGTGGCGAGCATCGAGGCGGAGTGGATGAACGAGTAGAGCAAGGCCCCGGTCAGGTGCACCGCGTACGGCCGCCAGCCAAGTCCCGCACCGAACTGGTACCGAGTGGCTAGGCGCATCACGAGCGGCGCCAGCAGCGCTGGCACATACCAGTAGACCAGGTTGAGGACGACGAGGTGCGTGAACATCGAGCCGACGCTGTCGCCCGAGACCGCGGAGAGCAGGTAGGACTGAACGCTCGACGACAGACCGAAGGCTGTCGCAATCCCGAAGAGCAGCGGCAGCGACAGGCGCCTGGCAGGCATGACAGCACTATCGACGCCAGACGCGTCGCGGTCAAGCCACTCATCCCGCGAGAATCGTGGTGGTCGCCATTCGTCACGGCCCAAAGGCATTCCGTCACAGCGAACCGCACCGGGTCCGCCGGGGGGCGGTGTGGCACAGCCCAACCCGCCGGCCCGCGGTCTGCGTCAGCTACGCCGGCACTCATCCCACTGATGTTGTCTCGCCGTCTGAGCGTGCGGAGGATGGCGGGCAAGGGAGAGCCTGCCCATGCTTGCTGCCACCATCGCCCTGCTCCTCGCGACCGCCACGGCGGCCCCAGCCGATCTGTCCAGTCCCGGCCTTCACCTTCGGCTCGAGGTCGAGCCTGGGGTCGCCATCACCGCCGGCGATCTCGAAGCGGTCGCCGCAGGTGTTCGCCGGGTCTGGGCGCCCGTGCTGGACGTGGTCGTGAGCGGACCGGGTGACGTCCGCGGACCGATCGCCGTAGACACGGTGCGGGTGGTGCTCACCAATCGCATGCTCGACGATGTGGCCCACACCGGACTGGCCTGGATTGGTTTCGTGAACGGGGAGCCCCAGCCGCACATCACCGTGTCGGTGTTGGCGGTGAGGACGCTTCAGGCGCACGGGGCCTGGCGCGGCCGCCCGTTCAGCGCGCTGCCGCCGCGTGCCGGGCAGCTATTCCTGCAGCGGGCCCTGACGCGTGCACTCGCCCACGAGGTCGGGCATTACCTGTTGCGCTCCTCGGCGCACACCGCAGGCGGCCTGATGCGGGCGCTGTTCACGGTTGACGAACTGATGGACACGCGACCGTCGCTCGAGCGGCTCGATCGACAATCGGTCGAGCGCCTGCGGCAACACGACACGATGGTCGTTAGTCGTTAGTCGATTGGTCATTAGTCATTGGTCATTGCTCAGCGAGTGACCAACGACCAACGACCAACGACTATTCGTTCTTCTTCGTCCCTGGCAGCATCGGCAGCGCCGTGTCGCCGCCACTGATCAGCCCGGTTTTGATGTACGTGAGCAGCTTCTCGCGCGTATCCGTGATGTCGAGGTTGCGCATCGTCAGCTGACCGATGCGGTCCTGCGGCGTGAAGAAGGCTTCGCCCTTCTCCATCGTCAGCCGTTCGGGCTTGTAGGTGAGGTTGGGGCTCGACGTCTCCACAATGGAGTAGTCGTTGCCGCGCCGCAGTTCGAGTGTCACCTCGCCGGTGATGGCGCGCGCCACCCAGCGCTGGGCCATCTCGCGCAGCATCATCGCCTGCGGGTCGTACCAACGTCCCTGGTAAAGGAGTCGTCCGAGGCGCCGGCCGCTGTCGCGGTACTGCTCGATCGTGTCCTCGTTGTGGATGCCGGTGACGAGCCGTTCGTAGGCGATGAAGAGCAGGGCCAGCCCGGGGGCTTCGTAGATGCCGCGGCTCTTCGCCTCGATGATCCGATTCTCGATCTGGTCGCTCATGCCGAGGCCATGACGACCGCCGATGATGTTCGCGTCGAGCATCAACTGCACGCTGTCGTCGTAGGTCGTGCCATTCAGGGCAACCGGCTGCCCCTCCTCGAAGCGGACGGTGACCGTCTCCGCCTTCACCGTCACGTCGTCCTTCCAGAACGCCACGCCCATGATCGGCGCCACGATCTGCATGCCCTTGTTCAGGAATTCGAGGTCCTTGGCTTCGTGGGTGGCACCGAGGATGTTCGAGTCGGTCGAGTAGGCCTTCTCGACGCTCATCTTGTACTGGAAGCCGTTCCGGATCATGTACTCCGACATCTCGGTGCGGCCGCCGAGTTCGTCGATGAAACGCTGATCGAGCCACGGCTTGTAGATCTTCAGGTTTGGGTTGGCGAGCAGACCGTAGCGGTAGAACCGTTCGATGTCGTTCCCCTTGAACGTGCTGCCGTCGCCCCACACGTTGACGTCGTCTTCCTTCATGGCGACAACGAGCATGGTGCCGGTGACGGCGCGGCCGATTGGGGTGGTGTTGAAGTAGGTGATGCCTGCCGTCGAGATGTGGAAGGCGCCGGCCTGAAGGGCAGCGATGCCTTCGGCAACCAACTGCCGGCGGCAGTCGATCAGGCGCGCTTTCTCCGCACCGTAGGCGAGTGCGCGGCGCGGAATGTCGTCGTAGTCCGGCTCGTCGGGCTGCCCGAGGTTCGCGGTGTAGGCGTACGGTACCGCGCCCTTCTCGCGCATCCAGTGCAGTGCGGCGCTGGTGTCGAGGCCGCCCGAGAAGGCGATGCCAACCTTGTCGCCGGTGGGTATTGTCTGAAGAATGATCGCCATCGCTCGACATTCTACCCGGTCATGTTCTGAACAGGACCATACCGGGCACTCGGAGCAGTGCGACTTCCGATGCGCTCTACCGACGCGTCAGGGCGCCGAGCTGGGGAGCCACGTTCGGACGTCGCCGGCAAGCAGCGCCTCGAAACGCCGCCAGTCCTCACGCCGCCGGTCGCCACCTGCAGCAGCGGGTGCCGGGTGGGCACTCACCCACGTGTAGGCGAGGGCGAAGCTTCGGTATTGGTTCACGAAGCCGAGCGTGGCGTCGGGATGGTGCATCAGCGCCTGCGCCTGCAATGTCCATAGTGTCTCGACGTAGTCGGACTCTCCAGTCAGGTAGCGCACGAGCCCGTGTTCGATCGCTGGCGCCAACCGGTCGACGAGGCGGGCAACAGTGTGGTGGGGCTCGGCCAGGTCCGGCGCCAGGCCCGCGAGCGGAAACAACACGTCGCGTTCGAACGCGAGTCGCTCCGCGTCGGTGAACACCAGCGACGCTGCCGTCGTGGCCGCGGCTTCGCTGGCAAACGATTCAGGACTGAAGAGCGGAATCGCCTCGAGTTCGGGCCGGCCGTTTCTGGCGCGGCGGTCGCGCAGCAGGTTGATGACGTGGTGCCCGGGATAGCCTTCGTGGCACGCGAGTTCGAGCGCGCGGTCGACCGTGAGGGGGAAGCCGATGTTCACGTCGATGCGGCTGAGGCCCACACCGAGGTAGGTACTGAACGCGCTCCACGGCTCGCCCCGCAGATAGGTGACCGACACCGACTCCGCATCGGGCAACGGCAGG
>JBKJMH010000044.1:0-56699 GCA_046596625.1 Vicinamibacterales bacterium
TCGAAGCCGGCATACGCCGTGATCGATTGCGTCCCGAGCAATTCGGATAGCCCTTCGGTTGCGTCGTAGACGAGCTCACGCCAGGTCAGTTCTTCGAAGAGATTCGTCATGGTTTCACGATTTACTATATCAATGAGTGGCAATGACCAGGCGCGAGGCATTGAAGGGCATGATCGCTGTTGGCGCCGGGCTCGCCGGCGGCGCAGGCGCATACGGCTACCTGTACGAGCGGCATCATCTGTCCGTCGTCGAGCAGGACGTGCCGGTCACCGGCCTGGCGCCCGTGCTGTCGGGACTCCGCGTGGGCCTGCTCACTGACGTCCACCGCAGCCGCTGGGTCTCCGACGACGACGTCGTCTTCGCCGCCCAGCAGCTTATGCGGGCTGCACCAGACATCATCGTGCTGGGAGGCGACTACGTCACCTGGGGTGACCGCGCCTATGTCGGCGCCGTCGCGGTTGCACTCGGCGTGCTGTCGGCGCCGCACGGCGTGTTCGCGGTCCTGGGAAACCATGACGATGACCGCGAGATGACGACGGCGCTCACCGCACAAGGGATTGTCGTGTTGCGGGATGCACGAACCGAGCTGGTCATCCGCGGCGAGTCACTTCAACTCGCGGGCCTGCGGTTCTGGACGCGCAAGGTGGCTGAGATCGCACCGATCCTGCGCGGCGCCACGGGCACCACCCTGCTGCTGGCACACGACCCTCGGCGAGTCACGGAAGCTGCTGTTCTCGGCGTGCCGTTGGTGCTCTCAGGCCATACCCACGGGGGGCAGGTCATCCTGCCGGGCCTCGGAGCAGTGGCCGCGCGCAAATTCCCAGTCATATCCGGATTCGCGCGCCAGGACCGGACCTCGCTGTTCGTGAGCCGCGGGGTCGGAACCGTCTACGTGCCGGTGCGTATCAACTGCCCGCCGGAGGTGGCCGTGCTCACGCTGAGACCAGGCGGCCTCGTCGCGTAAACATGACTGGCCCCATCCTCACACTCCGGTCACGGCGGCATCGACCACGACACGCCGTCCAGCCAGACACCACTTCCGATCGAGCACGAGCGCGATCGCCCTGGGATAGAGGCGGTGCTCCTCAATCAGAATCCGCGCGGACAGACTCTCGACTGTGTCGGCGTCCAGAACGGGTACCGCCGCCTGCAGCACAATGACGCCGCCGTCCAACTCGGCATCGACGAGGTGAACGGTGGCGCCCGCGACCCGGACGCCATACTCCAACGCTTGCCTCTGGGCATCCAGACCAGGGAACGCCGGCAACAGCGACGGATGGATGTTCAGGATCCTGTTTGGAAATGCCTTCAACAGCGGCTCGCCGATGAGTCGCATGAATCCAGCCAGGCAGACCAGATCGACACAGCGCGACAGGAGCGCCTGCGCCACGGCCGCGTCGTAGAGATCACGACTGGCGTAGTCCTTCGCGAGGATGGAGACCGTCTCGAGGCCGGCCTCCCTGGCACGCATCAGGCCGGCGGCTTCCGTGCGATTCGAGATCACCACCGCGATCTCGGCCTGGAGTTCTCCGCGCTGGATCGCGTCGACGATCGACTGCAGGTTCGAACCGCGGCCAGAGATCAGGATACCGAGGCGGCGGCTCATGGCACGTAGCGGACGCCAGGGGCACCTTGGACGACCCGGCCGATCTCGTGCGCACCGGTCTCGCCGGACTGCTTCAACAACTCGAGAACCTGCGCACGCGAGTCGGCATCGCACGCCACGACCAAACCAATGCCCATGTTGAACGCGCGCAGCATCTCGTCGCCGGCGATGCCGCCGCGTTCTGCAATGAACGTAAACAACGGCGGAACCGACCAGGCGCTGCGGCGAATCTCCGCTTCGCATCCTTCCGGCAGGATTCGCGGGAGGTTCTCGGTCAGTCCCCCGCCCGTGATGTGCGCCATGCCCTTGACGACACCGGCCTGCAGAAGTGGGCGGATGGGTGGAAGGTACGAGCGATGCGTTGCGAGCAGGACATCGCCTGCCGTGCCCTGCAGTTCAGGCACGTAGGTATCCGCCTGGAATCCGCAGAGGTCGAAGAACACCGTCCGGGCAAGCGAGTAGCCGTTCGTATGAAGGCCCGACGAGGGCAGGCCAATCAGCACATCCCCAGGACGAATGGTCTTTCCGTCGATCAACTTCGACCGGTCCACGGCTCCGACGATGAAGCCGGCGATGTCGTACTCCCCGTCGGCATAGAACCCGGGCATCTCGGCGGTCTCTCCGCCAATCAGTGCACACCCATTCTCCCGGCAGGCGCGGGCCACGCCGGTGACGATTTGCTCGGCCACATCCGGCGAGAGCCGCCCAGTAGCGAGGTAATCGAGAAAGAACAGCGGCGTTGCCCCCTGCACGAGGATGTCGTTGACGCAGTGATTCACGAGGTCAGCACCAATGGTGTTGTGCCGGCCCGTCATGAACGCCACCTTCAACTTGGTGCCGACCCCATCTGCACTCGACACAAGCACCGGGTCCTGCAGGCCCGCGGCGCTGAGGCTGAACAGGCCGCCGAACGACCCGATCTCGGACAGCACTCCTGGCGTGAACGTCCCCCGCGCGAGCGCCTTGATTCGCCTGACTGTCTCATTGCCAGCGTCGATGTCGACGCCGGACTGCCGGTAATCCATCAGAAGTCCAGTTTTCCGATCAGCGTCTGCATCAGTTGCCGGTCGGTGGACCCTTCCGGCGACTCCCAGTATGTCCGCCGCACCAGCGCGAAGAATCGTTCCTTGTCCAGGTCCTCTTCGAGGATGTCGAACCCTTCGGCCATCAGCGCGATCGCGTCGGCTTGCGCAGGCGCCACCTTCAGCAACGCGAGCATCAGCGGCGTGTTGCGAAGGGCCACCGTCGCCAACGCGAGCGAGATCGGCGCCCTGACCGGGTCCCGTGATGGGATCCCTGCATCGAACAGCGCCTGCGCCGCTGACTCGCGGCCGCCAACCGCGAGCGCGCCGAGCCCGGACGCCGCTCCGCGCAGCAACTCCTGAAAGCCGATGTTCTGGTCGGCGAAACGAAGCGTCTGGACAAGAAAGCTCTCGTGCGAGCCGCAATTGGTGCCGAGCAGGCAGATCGCCGCGGCCACGAACGGTTGCGCCGTTCTGGGCGCGCTCCGTTGCAGTCCTGCGAGTGTCTCGAGCGCGCGCGGGTCGCCAATCTTTCCCAGCGCCAGCGCCGCATCATCGAGGAGAGGTCCATCGAGCCTGGCGATGGCATTGATCCCGTCGAAAGCGTAGCGCGCCTTGTAGTCGCCGAGTGCCTCGATCACGGCCCCGCGGAAGAAGTCCTCTCCCCGTCCCGACTCCCGAACCAGCACCGGCTGCACGCGGGCGTCGGAACCGTGCGCTGCCAGCGTCCGCACGAGGGCCGGCCTGACGAACTCCGCCTGCTCCCGCTCGAGCGCCGACAGGAACGACGGGATGAGCGATGGGTCCGGGTTGTGCTCGAAGTAGCTGTAGGAGACGGTGCGGAGGCGGTCGTTTGGACTGGCCAGCGATTCCCGCATGGCATCACGGGTCCGAGGGTCGTTGAAACCCGTCAGCAGGACGAGGGCGCGAAAGCGGACGTAACCGTCCGCGTGTTGCGCGACGGCGTTCAACAGCGCGGGCACGGCCTGTGCGGGAAGGGTTCGTCGAACCAACTGGGACGCGGCCGTACGTGTCGCGTAGTCGAGCGAGCCCAGCGTGTCGATGGCTGCCTGCAGTCGAGGCGCAGCGACCGACTGGGGTGACGCAGGCTCTTGCGCCGCCGCGGTCGAGATGCCGAGGGCGAGTCCAAGACAGACAAGCGCGGACCGCACCACTCCGTCGACGGACTCCAGGCGCCGCATCACTCCTCCCATGTCAGTTCGTGACGATGGCCTTGTCCAGCTTCAACGCCAGCTGCAGGTAGCTGCGTTCGTCTCGCGGGAATGCGACCGGATAGTGGCCCGTGTAGCAGGAACTGCAGTAGTGGCCGCTGCCTTCGCCGACGGCCCGCATCAACCCATCGAGGCTGAGGTACGCCACGCTGTCACAGTCGAGATAGGTGCGAATCTCGTCGAGCGTGTGCGTGGCCGCCATCAGTTCCGAGCGCCGCGGCGTATCGACACCGTAGAAGCACGGCGAGATGGTCGGAGGGCAGCTGATGCGAACGTGGACTTCCTTCGCGCCGGCAGCGCGCACCATGCGAACAATCTTCCGGCTCGTCGTGCCTCGCACCAGCGAGTCGTCCACGAGGATGACGCGCTTCCCGTCGAGAATGCTCCGGACCGGATTCAGCTTCACCTTCACGGCGAAGTGGCGGATGGACGACTGCGGCTGGATGAACGTACGGCCGACATAGTGATTGCGGATGAGGCCCATGCGAAGTGGGATGTTGGCTGCCTCGGCAAAGCCCATCGCTGCGCAGACGCCCGAGTCCGGAATAGGAACGACGACATCGGCATCGACGCGTTGCTCGGATGCCAGCACACGACCGAGGTTCGTCCGAACCTCGTTGACGCTCTTGCCGAAGACATAGCTGTCTGGACGCGAGAAGTAGACGTGCTCGAAGACGCAGTGCGCAAGCGGCGCCGGGCCGAACGGCTTCAGCGACTTGACGCCGCCGGCGCTGATGATCAGCAACTCACCAGGCTCGACGTCGCGCAGGTAGGTCGCGCCGATCAGGTCGAGGGCACAGGTCTCGGAGCAGACGACATAGGCCTCACCAAGACGACCCAGCGCAAGCGGCCTGAAACCGTGAGGGTCGCGCACCGCAATCATCCGGTCGGACGTCAGCATCAGGAACGAGAAGGCGCCCTGCAGTTGCGTCACCGAATCGACGACGGCATCTTCGACGCTCCGCCCCTTGGAGCGGGCGTAGAGATGCAGGACGACCTCGGTGTCGCTCCCCGACTGGAAAATAGAACCCTGGCTGACCAGCTCATTGCGCAGCGAGTCGGCATTGGTGAGATTCCCGTTGTGGCAGATGCTGAACTGACCGTGCGCGCAATCGATGAGGAACGGCTGCGCATTGGCCAGCCGGCTCTCGCCCGCCGTCGAGTAGCGTACATGTCCGATGGCCGCATGCCCCGGCAACTGCGACAGCGTCTGGCTGTCGAAGATGTCGGCGACGTAGCCCATCTGCTTCGTCACCCGCACGACACCGCCGTCGGAGACGGCAATGCCCGCGCTCTCCTGGCCGCGGTGCTGCAGCGCATACAGACCGAGGTAGGTCATGTTCGCGGACTCGTGGTGTCCGAAGATTCCGAAGACGCCGCACTCATCCCTGAACTTATCCAGCATTGACACCATTCTTCCGACGGAGCTGCGATTCAGGTTCTGACCGGACGCACCCGGCCAACGCACTGGCTGCTGCTGGGCGACTAGGCCTTCGCGGCGGCCGAGTCGACCAATGGGGTCGCGCTCGGGATTGGCGGCCCGAACACACGGTCGAAGACGTGATCGACGTGCCGGAACTGCTCGTGCAGATCGAACGCCCGTTCGATCGCGGCGCTGGAGAGCACAGCGGTCACGTCCGAATCGGCGAGCAGCAACTTCTTGAAATCGGTCTGCTCGTGGAACGAGCGCATGGCGTTGCGCTGCACCCATTCGTAGGCCTGCTCCCGCGAAATGCCCTTCATCGCGAGTTCAAGCAGCACCGTGCCGGAGAACACCACACCGCGCGAACGGCCAAGGTTCTCGAGCATTCGCTCCGGGTAGACCACCATGCCACGGACGATCCGCGTCATCCGGCGCAGCATGTGATCGACGGCGATGAAGCTATCGGGGATGATGACCCGCTCGACGGACGAGTGCGAGATGTCCCGCTCGTGCCACAGCGCAATATTCTCGAACCCGGCGTGGCAGTTCGCCCGAATCAGCCGGGCCATACCGACGATCTGTTCGCACCCGATCGGGTTGCGCTTGTGCGGCATGGCGGAAGAACCCTTCTGCCCCTTGGCGAACGGTTCCTCGATCTCGCCGATCTCGGTCTTCTGCAGTCCGCGAATCTCCAGGGCGAATTTCTCGAGCCCCGCCGCGGTGATAGCCAGGGCCGACAGGAGTTCAGCGTGTCGATCGCGCTGTACCACCTGCGACGCCACGGGGGCTGGCTGCAGCCCAAGCTGCTCGCACACCGCCGCCTCGATGGATGGAGGCAGGTGCGCGAACGTTCCCACTGCTCCGGACAGCTTGCCAACCGACACCACCACCCGCGCACGCTGCAGGCGCTCGATGTTACGGGCCACCTCGGCGTACCATAGCGCGAGCTTGAGGCCGAGTGTCATTGGCTCGGCATGGACCCCGTGCGTGCGGCCGATCATCGGCGTCAGCTTGTGCTCGAAGGCGCGCTGGCGAATGGCCTCAGCCAGACCAGCCAGACCCTCGAGGATGACGTCGCACGCCTCACGCATCTGCAACGCCTGCGCGGTGTCGATAACGTCAGACGAGGTCATCCCGAAGTGCATCCACCGCGCCGATTCGCCCACCTTCTCGGCGACTGCGGTGGTGAACGCAATCACGTCGTGCTGGGTGACCTGCTCGATTTCCTCGATGCGCGTGATGTCGAAGGCGCCGCGCTCGCGAATGTCCCGGGCGGCTTCGGACGGGACGATGCCGGCCGCGGCCATGGCATCGGCGGCGGCAGATTCAACCAGCAACCACGTCTCGTATCGACGCTGGTCGCTCCAGATCCGGCCCATTTCGGGGTGTGTGTAGCGCTGGATCACACGAAGTTCCTGCCGCGGAAGACACCATGACACCGAAGGACAAACCAGCCGACCTGTTCGGAGCCCGCGAAGGGCGCAGTCCAGCGTGATCCTCCAGAACTCTCGTGTCGTGTGTGTGTGTGGACTAGGCCGCTATTGTAAATCGAGACGCTCGCGCGGAACCTTCAAACCGTTCACATTCCCCAGCACTGTCGCCGAAAGCGCATCGTCAGCAAACAGGTCGGAGGCCACACGCTGCACGTCCTCGGGCGTGACCGCCTCGACGCCCTCGAGCGTTTCGTCAAGCCCGACCTGACGCTCGAAGTAGATCTCCTGACGGGCCACATGGGACATACGGCTGGCAGTGTTCTCCAGGCTCAGCATCAGGCTGCCCTTGAGGTGGTCCTTCGCGCGCTGCAACTCGGCCGGCGGCACGGGCGCGTGCTTCACGGTCCGCAGTTCATCGACCACCAGGTCGATGACCTCGCCCACCGCTTCGTTCGAACAGCCCGCATAGATCGTGAACGAGCCCGCGTCCCGGTAGGCGCTGAGACCCGAAAACACGGCGTAGGCCAGCCCGCGCTTCTCGCGCACGTTCTGGAAAAGTCGCGAGCTCATCGAGCCGCCCAGCAGCGTGTTGAGGACGTAAGTCGCGTAACGGTCGCGGTGGTCCTGGGCGTAGCTGTTGGTGCCGAGGCAGACGTGGCTCTGCTCGAGTTCCTTGTTGCGGATCAGCACCTTCGGCACCACCCGGGGCGGCTCCTCGTGCACGGTCGCAGTGACCGCCTTGAGGTGTCCGAACCGCTCCTCGACCAACTTCTTCACGTGGTCATGCTGGAGGTTGCCGACCGCGGAGATGATCAGGTTCTGGGGCGTGTAGGCGTCGCGGAAGTACGACTGCAGCGATTCGGACGTGAACGATTCCACCGTTTCGCGGGTGCCGAGAATAGGGCGGCCGAGTGGATGGTCTTCCCAGAACCCCTGCGTGAAGAGCTCATGAACCAGATCGTCAGGCGTGTCTTCCACCATCTTGATCTCTTCGACGACCACCTTCTTCTCCCGTTCGATGTCTTCGGGGTTGAAGGCAGGGTTGAGGACGAGGTCGGAGAGCACGTCGAGCGCCAGCGGCAGGTGCTCGTCGAGCACCTTGATGTAATAGCTGGCGTATTCCTTGGCCGTAAAGGCGTCGAGTTGCCCCCCGATCGAGTCGATGGCCTGAGCAATGTCCTCTGCGGACCTGGTCCCAGTCCCCTTGAAAAGCATGTGCTCCACGAAGTGCGCAATGCCGCCCCGTTCGGCACTTTCGTGCCTCGAACCGCGGGTCAGCCAGACGCCGATGCTGATCGAACGAACCTGATTCATCGGCTCGGTCAGAACCCGGAGGCCGTTATCGAGTGCGTCGCGGACGATCAGTGAATTGGACACGTGGATGGCTCACAGCGGAACGAGTTAACGATATCAGACGCGAAGCGGAGAACGCACCGCAAAGCATTGAGAATAAAGGAATTACATGCCAAGGCTCGAAATATAACACGCACTCGCCGGTTCGGGCAAGGTTCCGGCGCTACCGGTGGCTGTGCTGGACAGGCGGAGTAATATCAAGGCATTCTCGGAAGTAGCTCAGAACGTGGGAGATACCGTGTCCTCGCCCTCCAACCTTGCCGAACTCGACCTCGCCGATCTCGAAGCAGCCTTGAATGCGCGCGGCCTTGAACGCTTCCGGGCTCGGCAAGTGTTTGCCTGGATCTACAAGCGGGGTGTTACGGACGTCGAGGCGATGACCGACCTGCCACGTCAACTGCGGGCAGCGCTACTCGCCGACTTCACGATTGCCACGCCGCAGATTGCCTCGCGGGAACGCTCAACCGACGGGACCGAGAAATTCCTGATCAGACTCGCCGACGGGAAGCACATCGAGTCGGTCTTCATCCCCGATACGCCAGCCATGACCTTCTGCATCTCGACACAAGTGGGGTGCGCAATGGCGTGCGCGTTCTGCCTCACGGGCAAGATGGGCCTCGTGCGCAACCTCACCGCAGGTGAGATCGCGGGGCAGGTGCGTGTGCTCGCCGGAGCCCTTGACCTGCGCGACAAGGCGTTCAACATCGTGCTCATGGGCATGGGCGAACCGCTGCACAACTACGATGCGGTGATGAAGGCGATGAGCATCCTCTGCGATGAACACGGCTTCCACTTGCCACCACGCCGGGTGACGCTCTCCACGGTTGGCCTGCTGCCAGCCCTCGAGAGGCTGGGCCGCGAAGCGTTGATGCCGAACCTCGCCATCTCCCTGCACGCCCCGACCGATGCGCAACGCGGCGAGCTCGTGCCCATCAACCGGAAATACGGCGTCGCCGACATCATCGCCGCCTGCAAAGCGTTCCCCGTCCGCAAACGCAGCCGCATCACCTTCGAATACGTCATGCTGGCTGGCGTGAACGACTCTCCCGACGATGCCCGCAAGCTCGCCCGGTTGCTGTCCGGCGTGAAAGCCAAGGTGAACCTGATTCCGCTCAATGCGGCCGCCGGCATCCCGTTCAATCGACCTGCGGACGACGTCGTCGACCGTTTCGCCCGCGTCCTGGCAGAGCGGGACGTGACCGTGTCGGTGCGGAAGAGCCGTGGACGCGACATCCGCGCGGCCTGTGGTCAGCTGATCGTGGAAGGGCCTGAGAGCTCACCCGCGCAGAAACTGGCGACGCTCGCCTTCCACTGACGCGGCAGGTTCTCCGTTGTGCCGAACCTCGTCGCACTCAGTTGAGGACGACGCCGCACACGGTGGGGGCGGTGTCGGTCAACCGGACACGCACCCACTCGTTCCGCCGACGACCTGATGGGATACGGACTTTCAGGTAGTTGCCCGTCACGGCCAGGGTGCCGTCCTCGATCGTCAGCGCGCGGTGCACGGTGTCTCGCTGCGACTCGAGGAATCTCCGCGTCAGGCGCGCGCCGATCTCGCGCAGTTGCCTCCCCCGCTCCTTGACGACAACACCGGAGGGCCGGTCGGCCATCCGGGAGGCGGCAGTCCCGGGCCGGTCGGAGTAGGGGAAGACGTGAAGGTGCGTCAGCGGCGCAGCGTCAAGGTACGTCGTCAGTTCCTGGAAGTCGGCCTCGGTTTCACCGGGGAACCCAACGATCAGGTCCGATCCGATCGACGCATTCGGAATATCCCGCCGGATCGTGTCGACCAGTCGCGCGTAGAAGGCGACGTCATAGGGACGTCGCATGGCGGCGAGCATGCGCGGGCTGGCGTGCTGGAGTGGAAGGTGAAAGTGCGGTGCGAAGCAGTTCGAATCCCTGACCAGTTCGACGACGCGCTCGGAGCAGTCCATGGGCTCGAGGGAACTGATCCTGAAAAGGACGTGCGGCTCGCCGTTTTCGCGCACGTCACCGAAAGCGTCTCGAAGCGCCATCAGGAGGTCGGGCAGCACAGCCGGCGACTGGAGGTCGCGTCCGTACGAACCCAGATGTACGCCAGTCAGGGCAACTTCCCTGAAGCCGGACGCGACGATGCGCGTCACCTCGGCCAGCACCTGTTCTATCGGCACGCTGCGCGGAGTGCCGCGTGTTTCGGGAATGATGCAATACGAGCAGGGTTGAGCGCAGCCCGTCTGGACGCGCAGCGTGAAGGCCGTCCGACCCGCGACGCCCGGCTCGATCGCGGAGCCGCACCCGCCGTCACCATCGCCGAACCGTTCCGCCGTAGTGAGGCTCGCGAGGGCATCGTCCTCAGCAACCAGCGCGCGGACGAATGAGAGCACCTGCGGCTTGTCGTCGTTGCAGACGACGCGAGCCACATTCGGCAACCCCGCAACCTGCACCGGCTCGCGAGTGGCGTAGCACCCGGTCACGACAATTTTCGCGGAGGGGTTGAGGCGGGCAATGCGGCGAATGGTTTGCCTTCCGCCCTGATCCGCGGTCGCCGTGACGGAGCAGGTGTTGACGACCACGACATCCGCAGCCTCCGCGGGCGCGGGCCTGGCGCCAGCCGCCAGAAACTGCTCCTCGAACCCGAGCGAGTCCGACTGGTTGACGCGGCAGCCGAAGGTGACGATGGCGTACTTCATCGGGGCCACTTGTGATTCGGGGGGCAAGGTCAGGCGTGCGCCTGACGCGCCTTGCGCCCGATGTCGGTGCGGTACTGCATGCCGTCGAAGCTGATGACGCGAACGCCAGCATAGGCGTCGGCGATCGCCTCGGGAAAGTCGGCGCCGCTGGCCACCACAGTGAGAACCCGGCCACCCGCCGTGACGATGGCTCCGTCGCTTGCGGCCGTGCCCGCGTGGCAAACCATCACGCCGAGGCGCTCCGCGTCGTCGATACCGGCGATGGCACGGCCGGACTCCGACGAGTCGGGATAACCGCGAGACGCCAGTACCACACCGACCATCGACTCGGTCGTCATCTCGCACGACTCCTGAGTCAGTCGCCCTTCGGCCGCTGCAGCGAACAGAGGCGCGAGCGGTTCCGCGATGCGGGGCAGGATGACCTGCGCTTCGGGATCGCCGAGCCGGACGTTGAACTCGATGACCTTCGGACCCGCCGAGGTCAGCATCAGCCCGACGTAGAGGAAGCCCTTGAAGGGATGTCCCTCCGCCGTCATACCCGCCACGACCGGCGAGACGATCTCGCGCATGACGCGGGCATGAAGTTCGGCGTCGATCAGGGGGCTCGGCGCGAACGCGCCCATTCCGCCGGTATTCGGTCCCTCGTCGTTGTCGAAGATGCGTTTGTGGTCCTGGGCGGTGCCAATGGGCAGCGCCCGCTCCCCATCGCACAGCACGAAGAAGGACACTTCGGGCCCGACTAGGCACTCCTCTATAACCAGGCGTTCTCCCGCGCGCCCGAAGCGACCGCCAGTCATCGAGGCAACGATGGCGTCTTCCGCCTCGGCCAGCGTCTGGGCAACGACCACGCCCTTGCCGGCAGCCAGCCCATCTGCCTTGAGCACGACAGGGAACCCAAACGAACCGCTCCGAACCACCGCGAGGGCATCGTCGGCCGAATCGGCGGTGTGGAACCTTGCAGTCGGGACACCATGCCGCTCCATGAAGGCCTTCGCAAAGGCCTTGCTGGTTTCGAGACGTGCCGCCGCAGCGGTGGGTCCGAGCAGCACCCGCCCGTCGGCGGCGAAGCGGTCGGCCACGCCGACGCTGAGCGGAAGTTCAGGACCGACAACCGTCAGGTCGACTTTCTCGCGGACCGCAAGCGCGGCGATACTGTCAGGACTGCCGAGGTCGACTGTGTAGATGGGTGAGATTTGGGCAATACCCGGATTTCCCGGTGCGCAGATCACCGAGACACCGGGATCGGAGGCTAGGCGCGCGACGAGTGCGTGCTCACGCCCTCCACTGCCAAGTACGAGAACTCTCATTTTTTCAGCGATTTGCGCCGGACAGGTCCGTGGCACTTCGACGGAACGTCCGCGGGGAGTATTTCGTTGACGCGGTCAGGGTTTGGCCCTAGAATCCGCCGTTGCCGTGATAGCCTAGCATATTTGGTTGTAGCGGCTATTCAACGTGATAACCGTGATTTGAGCCACCCGAAAGAGGGGTGATTTTCGTGGCAGAAGTGAAGATTCAGGAGGGCGAGTCTATCGAGAGCGCTCTTCGACGCTTCAAGCGGAAGGTGCAGCAGGAAGACATCATCAAGGATATCAAGAAGCACTCCTTCTACCTGAAGCCGGGCGACAAGCGTCGCGCCAAGCAGGCGCTGGCCCGCAAGCGTAATCGGAAGAAGCTCCGACGAGAAACGGAGTAGACCGACCTAGACGAGGTGGGACCGATGGAGTTCCAGGACAGGACCCTCACGTGCGTGGACTGCGGTGCGGCATTCGTCTGGACGGCCGGAGAGCAACAGTTCTTCGCCGACAAGAACTTCACGAACGAACCGAAGCGCTGCAAGTCCTGTAAGACGACGAGGGCAAGCCGCCCGGCCAGCGCAGTCGTTGCGCGGGAACGGGTGGAAACGGTCACCAACTGTTCGGCGTGTGGCAGGGAAACGACCGTGCCGTTCCGTCCGACCCAGGGTCGACCGGTGTTCTGTAAGGACTGCTTCCAATCCCGCAAAGTTGCGGGTGCCGGCAGCATCTGACTGCGTCGGTTCCACGTCGTTGATTGAGACAGACGTGCCCCTGCGTGCAGCCCGAGGGCTGTGGTGCGCAGGGTGTGTTAAGCTCACGAGCACGCACACATCTGGAGCGTTTTCATGCAGATCGAAGAACGAACGGTTGGCGACGTCCTCATCCTCGATGTGAAAGGTCGCATCACTCTGGGTGAAGGGGATGAGATCCTCAAGGACAAGGTGAACAGCCTTCTCAACCAGGGACAGAAGAAGATCGTCCTCAACCTGGCCGAAGTGCCGTACATCGACAGCGCCGGCCTCGGCGAGATTGTGCGGACCTATACCACCGTGAGCCGGCAGGGTGGCAGCCTCAAGCTGCTCAGCCTGACCAAGCGCATCTCGGATCTGCTCGCGATTACGAAGCTGCTGACCGTCTTCGAGACATTCGATTCGGAGAACGAAGCGGTCCAGAGCTTCTCGTCGGCGAAGGTCTAGTTCGCCTCCCGCGCTAGATGGCGCGCAGCACCCTTTCGAGTATGACGGTTCCCGATGTTCCTGCCGGCCCCCGGTTCGGGACATCGGGTAGCCGCTCTCCGGCGCTCAGTCTGGTCCTTTCCCTTCGGCCAGGCCAGTGGACCAAGAATCTGCTGGTCTTCGCGCCGTTGCTCTTCGCTGTCAAACTGTTCGACCTTCAGTCCGTCGCACGCGCGACCGGCGGCTTTGCCGTGTTCTGCGCGCTCTCGAGCGTCGTCTATCTCGTCAACGACGTCATGGATCGAGAAGGCGATCGGCTGCACCCGCAGAAGCGGACGCGGCCGATTGCGGCGGGTGACCTCTCGGTCAGCACGGCGCTGCTCACCGCTGTCCTGCTTGCAGTCACGGCCCTTGCCTGCGCTGGCCTGATGGGTTGGCGCTTCGCGGCCGTGGCCGCGTCCTACCTCGCGCTCCAGACGCTCTACTCGGTCGCCCTGAAACACATCGTCATCATCGACGCCCTGACGCTGGCTATCGGCTTCGTGCTGCGCGCGATTGCCGGCGCCGTGGTCATCGACGTCGTGATCAGCCACTGGCTGTTCGTCTGTACCATCCTGCTTGCGCTGTTCATTGCCCTGGCGAAGCGTCGGCATGAACTGGTGCTGCTCGCGGACGGAGCCGCGAGCCATCGTCCGATTCTCGACGAGTATTCCGCCTATCTCCTCGATCAGATGATCGCCGTCGTCACGGCGTCGACGCTGGTTGCCTACATTTTCTATACGATTAGCCCGGAGACCGAGCAGAAGTTCGGCACGTCGTGGTTGGGCCTCACGATTCCATTTCCGCTCTATGGAATCTTCCGCTACCTGTATCTCGTGCATCGGCGCGAGGGTGGCGGCAGCCCGTCAGACCTGTTGCTGAACGACCGTCCCCTGCTTGCCTGCGTGACCTTATGGGTCATCGCGGTGGTGCTGATCGTCTACCACCCGTTTGTGCCCTGACCATGCCTGATTTCAACGTACGTTCCGATGCGGTCAACGTCGAGCAGATCATGGAGCAGATCCGCTCGCGCATCCGCGAGAAGCGCGGGGCCGATTACACCGAGGCCCAGATCCAGGAACTGGCGAGCGTCAAGCTCGAGAAGTTCCTCGATCCGCGCGGTGTCCGCTCCGATCTGCTCGAACAGTTCCGCCGAGCCCAGCCGCCCTATGGGCCGCCGGAACTCCCCAACTTCGCCTTCGAGGACCAGACTCTCTTCGAGTCGACCCGTGGCCCGCTGCGTTTCATGCGCAAGCTGCTGCAGCCGATCCTGAAGCTGTTCTTCAACCCCAATCCCCTCATCCAGGCGCTCAACATCCAGTCGAAGCTGAATGCGGGCGCGGCCGAGCGCGAGGCCAAGCGCGACGCGGCTCGCTACGCCTTCGACCAGCTGCACTACGAGGTGATGCACAACCTTGTGCTCGAGACCACGCGGCTCGGCATCGAGGTGAAGAACCTGAAGATGCGGCTGGAATCGCTAGCCAGCCGCCTCGAGTTCAACGAGCGGCGGGCTCGCGCGCTCGAGAGCGTCGTCGCCTACACGCCGGCGGACGAGGGCAAGCCCGAGGGTCGTCGGGACGAAACGCGTCGTGAGGAGGCCCGTCGCGACGAGCCACGCCGCGAAGAGGGGCGCCGCGACGACAGCCGCCGACAGGAACGCCAGGAGCGCCGCAGCGCCGAACCGAACAGACCGGCATCCCCGCCGCCGGCGCCACCTGCACCGCCAGCCGTGCCAGCACCAGCCATCACCGAGACGCCTGACGCACCCCAGCCGCCAGCGGCAGACACGCCGGACACGGCGGCGCAGTCTGGTGTCCCAGCAGAGGGACCCGGACAGCGGAGCCGCCGCCGGCGACGCCGCCGCGGACGTCGCGGCAGCGGCTCTGCCGCAGCCATCATGGCTGGCGGACAGTCGGCGGACCCGGCCTCAGACGGAGAAGGCGGGCCCGAGGACGAGGGTGGACCTGACGCCGAGATGGAGGAGTCGACGCCAGACTTGGCTGCAGAGTCTGACGCCGACGGACGCACGGCACGGCCCGAACCGTTCGAGCACGCCTTCGGCGCGCAGGCCCATCCAGCCGAAGAGGCTGCCAGCGACCCATCGGCCCGGCAGGCGGCACCGCCTGCTCCGGTCGGTCCACCGAGCGAACCGTCCGAGCCGGAGCAGCCGCAAGCCGACCCAGCGGCGACGCCAGAACAGTGAAGGTCGCGGTCGTCGTCCAGCGCTACGGCCAGGCTATCAACGGCGGGGCCGAACTGCACGCGCGGTACATCGCCGAGCACCTGGCGCGCCATGCGCAGGTGGAGGTCTGGACCACGTGTGCCACCGACTACGTCACCTGGCGCAACGAGTTGACGTCAGGTGAGGAACGCGTCAACAACGTGGCGGTGCGTCGCTTCCCCGTGAAGCACGAACGCAATCCGCTCACGTTCGGCCGGTTGTCCGACAAGGTCTTCAACCAGCCGCACTCGGTGGCGGACGAACTCGAGTGGCTCGAGGCCGAAGGGCCGACCAGTCCGGGACTCGTCTCGCACATCACGAAGCACGCCGGCGAATTCGACTTCTGCATCTTCTTCAGCTATCGCTACTACCACGCCTTTCACGGGGCGCGTGCTGCAGGCACGAAGGCGATCCTCGTGCCGACCGCGGAACGCGATCCGGCAGCGGGGCTGGCGATTTTCGCCCCGATCTTTCGCGGCGTCCGTGCCCTCATGTACAACTCGCCGGAAGAGCGCGCGATGCTGCAGGGCATCTCCGGTAACGCGCACGTGCCTTCGGTCGTGGTCGGCGTCGGTTCCGAGATTCCCTCGAATCCGCAGCCGCAGCGCTTCCGACAGAAACACAACATCCGCGGCCCGTTCGCGGTCTACGTCGGGCGGATCGACGAGAACAAGGGCTGCCGCGAACTCTTCAGCCACTTCGATGCCTACCTGCGCGACCGCGTTGGAAAGCTGACGCTGGTGCTGATCGGCAACTCGCTCCTCGGCATCCCGTCGCATCCGCGTATCCGCCATCTCGGCTTCCTCGACGATGCAGACAAGTTCGATGCGATCGCGGCGTCGGAGCTGCTCATCATGCCGTCGTTCTTCGAGAGCCTCTCGATGGTGGCGCTGGAAGCCTGGGCGCTGGGTAAGCCGGTGCTGGCCAACGCGAAGTGCGACGTGCTGAAGGGACAGTGCATCCGCAGCAACGCGGGGCTCTACTACCAGAGCGCGTCGGAGTTCGCCGAGACGCTGCGGGCGATCGAGTGCAACAAGTGGATTGCCGGCACGCTGGGCAAGAACGGTCGGCAGTATTATCGCGACAACTACGACTGGCCGGTGGTCGAGCGCAAGTACCTCGATATGCTGCAGCGCCTGTCGTCTGAGCCGACGCCCGCCGGCTTCGAGCCGCTGCCCGGATGGATGGAGCGGCGCAAGCCGACCTGTCCGCCTGGAGCTGCGGTCGTCGCCGCTGCACCGGGCGGTCCCGCGTCCGCACCGGACATGACGATTCCCCGCCCGACGGGACCCGTGTCCCCGCCATTGCCAACGCGGCCATCCGCCGTCACCGAACGCAGCCGTCCGGCGCCGCCCTCGCGCTCAGGACCGCCGCCCTCAGCTCGCCGGCCGCAGGGCCGGAACCGGCGCTCCTCGGGCCACGGCTCCGGCGCGGGACGATGAGCACGCATCGTCCCGCCGTTCACCAGGTGCTCGCGACACTGGGCTACGGCGACGCCATCGGGCACGAAGTGCTTGGCATCCAGCGCGTGCTCCGTGCGGCCGGCTACGAGTCCGACATCTTCGTGGACACCGCCGACCCGCGGCTCGAGTCGCTGACGCGCGACTATCGCGAACTCGTCGACGCGAGCCGTCCAGACAACCTGCTGCTGCACCACTTCTCGATCGGGTCGAAGGCGTCACGCACCGCGTACGCGCTGCCCGATCGGATGGCCATCATCTATCACAACATCACGCCGCCGGAGTACTTCGCGGCCGTGCACCGCACCCTGGCGCGACAGTGCTTCCGGGGCCGGCGGGAAATCCACGCCTACGTCGATCGCTGCGACATGGCGCTCGGCGATTCTGAGTTCAACCGGCAGGATCTCGTGTCGCTCGGCTTCACCCGGACGGGCGTGCTCCCCGTCGTCCCCGATCTGGCTCACCTCGACAACCCCGCCGACTGGCTGGTGCCGCAGCAATTCGACGACGAGTGGACCAACGTCCTCTTTGTCGGCCGGGTCATCGCGAACAAGAAGATCGAGGACGTGATTCGCTGCTTTCACGCCTACCAGACGACGTTCAATCCGCGCAGCCGGCTGATCATCGCCGGCGTTTTCAGCGTGTTCGAGCGCTACTTTGCCGCGCTGACGCACCTGGTTGACGACCTCGGCCTGCAGCACGTCCACTTCGCCGGGCATGTATCGGACGCCGAGCTGATCGCGTATTACGAACTCGCCGACCTGTTCCTCTGCTGCAGTGAACACGAGGGGTTCTGTGTGCCGCTGATCGAGGCGTTCTACAAGCAGATCCCGGTGCTCGCGTATGCAGCGACCGCGGTGCCCGCCACCATGGACGGCGCCGGGGTGCTCTTCGACACCAAGGACCCTGCCTACGTTGCGGCGCTGATGGACGGCATCCTCTCCAACGCCGACCTGCAGGATGCCATCGTCGAGGAACAGTTGCAGGCGGTTGAACGGCTGCAGGCAAAGGACTTCGACCGCACGCTCCTGGGCTTTGTCGAGCAGATTCTCGCCTCACCGCGCAGCGGCGCTCCTCACGTCTCGTTCGACTTCTGGCAGCAGTTCGACGTGCTGGAGCAGCTCGAGGAAGTGCGGCGCTACCGTCCTTCTGCGTACTTCGAGTTGCCGGAGGAACCGGCGTGATCGTCAACCAGTGGGTGCCCGCCGCCCACAAGGGAGACGCAATCGGGGACAGCGCCCGAAAGATGCGCGCGATGCTCCGCGCGCTCGGGCACGAGTCCGACATCTATGCGCTGACGATCGACGATGTGCTGCAGGGTGACGTCCTGCCATTTTCCGATCCGGCATCTCGCGACGGCGACCTGACCATCTTCCACTACGCCATCCCCTCGCCGATGACCGAGGCGTTCGCGCGCCTGTCGCGGGGCCGCGTGATGCAGTACCACAACGTCACGCCTGCCCACTACTTCGCACCGTACTCGCCGGCACTCTTCAGGCTGGCGTCGCTGGCTCGTGCCGAGCTGCAGTCGCTCGTCGGCCAGGTGGACCTGGCTCTTGGGGTATCGGAATTCAACCGCGCCGAACTCGAAGGCATGGGTTTCTCGCCGACCGGCGTGCTGCCGCTGGCCATCGACCTGACGCGGGTCACCCAGCCGGTCCGGCGGCCGGCCCTCGAGAAGATTCTGTCGAACGATGACATGATCAACTTCCTGTTCGTCGGCCGTATCGCCCCGAACAAGAAGATCGAAGACCATCTCAAGCTTGCCGAACACTACAAGCGCTACGTCGACTCGTACTACCGCTTCATCTTCGTTGGGAAGTACGACGCCGTGCCGCAGTACTACGCGGCGATTCGGACGATGATGGCGCAGTACCGGTTGCTGAACGAGCGTTTCGTATTCACTGGCCCGGTGCCGGACGAGGAACTGGCGGTCTATTACCGTCATTCGGCCGTGTACATCTCCCTCAGCGAACACGAGGGATTCTGCGCACCGCTGCTCGAGGCCATGGCCGCCGACGTGCCGGTGCTCGCCTACTCCGCCGCAGCCGTCCCCGAGACACTCGGCGGTGCCGGGGTGCAGTTCGCACCCAAAGACATGGAATATGCCGCGGAACTCCTCGGCATCCTGACATTCGACGATGAGCTGCGCGCGAAGGTGATTGCCGGTCAACGGCGACGCCTCGCGGATTTCAGTGACGCCAGGCTCGAGCGCGCACTGTCCAGGCTCGTCGCCTATTCTGGTGGCCATTACCCGTCATGAAGCTAGCCTTCGTCATCCAGCGCTATGGCGCCGAAGTTCTCGGCGGCTCCGAGCAATTGTGCCGTCTCGTTGCCGAGCGGCTCGCCGGCCAGCACGAGGTCGAAGTGCTGACCACGTGTGCGCGCGACTACGTCACCTGGAAGAACGAGTATCCCGAGGGGACGGATCGCGTCAAGGGCGTCACGATCCGCCGCTTCGCCAGTTCGCGCACGCGCGAGATCGAGTCGTTCAACACCTACTCGGACTGGATCTTCAACAACCCGCACACGCGGGCCGACGAGATGGAGTGGCTCAAGCAACAGGGGCCGTGGTGCCCGCCGCTCATCGAGTATCTTCGACGGAATCACCAGCAGTACGACGTCCTCATCTTCTTCACTTACCTGTACGCCACCACTGTGCAGGGGCTCGAGGTGAACCCCGGCCGCAGCATCGTCGTGCCGACTGCGCATGATGAGCCGGCCATCTACCTCGAGATCTTCAAGGACGTCTTCACCAAGGCCGGCGCGCTCTGCTACCTGACCGACAGCGAACGGCGCTTCGTGCAGCAGCAGTTCCCGGACCGGCCGCTGCTCGAGGAACTCATCGGCGTCGGCATCGACATCCCGCAGCAGCAACCTTATCCTCGCGTACCGGATCGGCCCGAAGACGAGCCGGCCGGGATTGCGGAAGACGACGCCTCCGGCGTCGACCATCTCGCCGACGATACGACGGCGGAGGACATCAGTGCTGGGGAGTTCCCGTCGCACATCCTGTCCCGCGGTTCGGTGTTTCGTCGCCGTCATCGCCTGCATGGCCCGTTCGCGCTCTACGGCGGTCGAATCGATCCGGGCAAGGGATGCGAGGAACTGCTGAATTATTTCAACAGCTACGTCGGCGAAGGCGGCGAAGGCACGCTGGCGCTGATGGGCGCGAAACTCATGGCGTTGCCCGAAGACCCGGCAATCCGGTTCGCAGGCATGCTGAGCGAGATCGAACGGATGCAGGCGCTCGAGGCCGCCACCGTCGTCGTCTGCCCGTCTCCCTACGAGAGCCTGTCGCTGCTGGCGCTGGAGGCACTCGCCGTCGGCACGCCGATTCTCGTCAACGGCCGCAGCGAGGTCCTCGTCGAGCACTGCGTCCGCAGCAACGGCGGCCTGTACTACGGGGACAAGGACGAGTTCATCGAGTGCATGAAGCTGTTGTTCTCCGACCCACGCCTGCGGGCCGCGCTCGGACGCAACGGCCGCGACTACGTGCAGAAGCACTACCGGTGGGACGTGGTGCTGGGTAAGTACGAGCGGATCTTCGCCCGGGTGCGAAACGCGCGCTGACGGCTACGAGCCGCTCGTGGTGTCTGGGGCAGGGTCGGGGGTGCCGCTGCCCTGACGCTTCCGCCGTGGGCGGATGTCGTACCGCTTGATCATCTCGTTCAGTGTCGTCGGCTTGATGTGCAGCAGCTCGGCTGCCCGCTTCTGGACGCCGCCGGCCGCTTCCAGTGTCGACTCGATAAGCCTTTTCTCGAAGTCGGTGATAACGTCCTTGAACGAGATCCCCTCGGGCGGCACCACGAACTGCGGCATGTGGAAGCTCGGCGCGCGCCGGACGTGATCGGGAATCATCTCCACGCCGATGCGTGGCCCGGACGTCAGCACCACCGCTCGCTCGACCACGTTCTCGAGCTCCCGCACGTTGCCTGGCCAGTCGTACTCGGTCAGCACATCGACGGCGTCCGGGGCAACTTCCAGATCCGCCTTCCGGTTCTCGTCCCCATACTTGTGCAGGAAGTGCTGGACAAGCAGTGGAATGTCATCCTTGCGCGCGCGCAGGGGCGGCAGGGTGATGGTCACCACGTGCAGTCGGTAGAAGAGGTCCTCACGGAAACGCCCTTCCGCCATCGTCTGCCGCAGGTCGGTGTTGGTCGCCGCGATCACCCGCACGTCCGCAGAGACCGACTCGACGTCGCCCAATCGCGTGAACTCGCGGTCCTGGATGATGCGGAGCAGCTTGGCCTGCGTGTCGAGCGGCACACTCGCGATCTCGTCGAAGAACAGGGTGCCCCGATCGGCTAGGTCGAAGAGGCCCTTCTTCGGGTAGACCGCGCCGGCAAATGCATCGCGCACGTGCCCGAAGAGGGTCGACTCGAGCAGGTCCGGAGTGACACTGCCGGAGTTGACCGCCACGAACGGCTGCTCCGAGCGTGACGAGTTGGAGTGAATGGCCCTGGCGACGAGTTCCTTGCCGGTACCGCTCTCGCCCTGGATGAGGATGCTGGACCGGCTCGGTGCCGCCTGGATGATCAGGTCGAACACCTGCCGCATCTTCGGGCTGCGCCCGATGATGTTGCCGAACTTGTGATAGCGCTCCTGGATGTTCTGGCGAAGATTGCGGTTCTCGTGCACCAGCCGCCGACGCTCCATGGCGTTGCGGATGACGACCAGCACTTCCTCGTTCTTGAACGGCTTGGTGATGTAGTCGAACGCGCCGCTCTTCATCGCCGAGATGGCGCTCTCCACGGAGGCATAGGCGGTGATGATGATCACGGCCAGATCCTCGTCGAGGCGACGCAGCTCGTCGAGCGTCTCGATGCCGTTGATTCCTGGCATCATGATGTCGACCACGGCCGCGTCGAACGGCAGGGCGCGCGCCAGTTCCAGCCCCTCTTCACCGCACGAGGCAAGCTTCACGTCGTAGCCCTCACGCGTCAGGAGGGTTTCGAGGATCTCGCGCATGATCTCCTCGTCATCGACGACAAGGATCGTGCCTTTGCGGGTGGTGGCCATGGCTGGGGGAGGAACGTTACTGTCTCGCGCTGCTCCGAAGCGCGAGCTGGACGGCGACGGGCAGTGACATCGTGAATCGTGTGCCCTGACCGACGGTGCTGTCGCAACGGATGGTGCCGTCGTGCTCGCGCACGATGCCGTACGAAATGGACAGGCCAAGCCCGGTGCCGCGGCCGATCGACTTGGTCGTGAAGAACGGATCGTAGATACGCGCCAGCTGTTCTGGCGGTATGCCGCTGCCGGTGTCCGCAATTTCAGCGATCACGTCCGAACCGTCGGTGCGGGTCGACACGGTCAGCCAACCTCCGCTGGGCATGGCATCGCGGGCATTGAGGAACAGGTTGAGGAACACCTGCTGCAACTGGTGCTCGATGCCGAGCACCAGGAGCGGTTCCTGCGCCAGTTCACGGCGCACCTTGATGCGGCCCACCTCGAACTGGTGCTCGAGCAGCGAGTAGACGTCGTTGATGACGGCGTTCAGGTCGACCGGGGAACGCTCCCCGCCCGGGGTGCCCGGGCGCGACAACGTCAGTAGGCCGTTGACGATCTTCGCAGCACGGAACGTCTGCCGCTCGATTTTCTCGAGGATCTGGGTGCGCGGGTCGGCGGCGTCGGCGTTCTCGAGCAACATCTGCGTGTAACTGGAGATGCCGGTGAGTGGCGTGTTCACCTCGTGGGCCACGCCAGCGGCGAGCAGGCCGATCGACGCCATCTTCTCCGAAATCTGCAACTGCTCCTCGAGGCGGACACGGTCGGTGACGTTCTCGAGCAGCAGGATGGTGCCGTCGACGGTGTCGCCGCCGCCGTGTGACTGCAGCGGCACGACGGTCGCGTTCACCAGCAGTCGCGGCGCGACGAGTTCATCCTCATCGTCGGAGGCACGGGTTTGCAGCGGCACCTTGAACAGCGTCGCGCCAAGCGGGTTGTCCTCGCGCGCGGCGCGCAGCGCCCCGACGAAGCGCTCGTCGAAGACGTTCGAGAGGTAATCGCCGATGGCTTCGGCCCGGGTCACCCCGTAGAACCCTTCCAGCGCATGGTTCCAGCGGACGATACGCTCGTCCTCGTCGAAGACCACCAGGCCGTCGTCGAGCGATTCGAGAATGTTCTCGTTGAACTCGCGCATGCGGCCGAGTTCCTCCGCCTTGAGGTGAAGCTGGCGGTACAGGCGGCCGTTCTCGATGGCCGTGGCCACCTGGCCGGCGACCGCCGTCAGCAGCGCCAGGTCTTCGCTGTTGAAGGTCTCGTCCGATTCCTTCCGTCCGAGGGCAAGCACGGCGATCGCCGACCCCTCGAAGACGCAGGGCACGAAGTAGTAGATGCCGTGGTCGCGCCAGAACTCGACATCTTCGGCGTCGAACCGCGCGGCGGAGATCGGGTCGTCGAGCGCGATGGTGTGATTGGTGTCGAGACGCGCCACGAACGACGACGATCGCGCCAAACGAGGCACGGCCTGTGGGAAACCGAAATCGCCGATCGAATGGAAGTCGCCGAGGCGTTCGTCTGCCAGCATCAGCGACATCTGGTCGACGATAAGGGTCTCGACGACGCGCGTGACGAGCCGCTGGCTGAGCCTGACGACGTCGAGGTCGGTGTTCAGATCGCGGGCGAAGCCGACCAGGGCGCGCCGGTAGTCGTAGCGGTCACGGTAGAAGACGCGATCGAGGGCGTTCTGCACCGCGTCCTTCACCGGTTGCGCGAGCAGCACGACAACCATCGTGGCCAGCGCGGCCACCACCCAGTTGTGCGGGTCGGTGTCGTCCGCAAAGATGAAACCGACGGTCTTGCGCAGCGCCAGGTAGAGCAGGCCGCTGGCGCCGAGGAACGCGGTGTAAGCGAGCCCGCGCTTGATGATGACTTCGACGTCGCGCAGCCGGTAGCGCACAATCGCGGAAGCGAACGCGAGCGGCACCAAGCCAAGCGGCACGGCCGTGAGTTGCAGGGCCAGCGGCGGGTTCGCGCCGAACGCCCACGGCAGCGCGTAGAACAGCGCGTAGGGACCGACGCCGAGCACAGAGCCCCAGGCAATCCACCGCAATTGGCGACGGCCGGTGAGCGAAACGATATCGCCGAACCCCTTCGCCAGCACCACCACCGCCGCGATCGCGCAGACCAGCAAGTACAGCGGTTCGAAGCGGTCCAGCACGTCGAGCGTGCGCGAGAGCACCTCGCCGTTCGACGCACCGCGGGCGACAGCAATGATGCGACCGGCGCCGAGAATGAGCGCGGGCGCATACATCACCGCGAGCAGCGCATAGGACCGCGATGGTGCGCTTTGCGAGCGGGGGCGATCCGGAAAGACCAGGGTGAAGTGGAGCAGGAGCGGCGGCAGCAGCGCCATCGCCACGGCGTCACCCCAGTAGAACGTCCAGTCGAGTCGATCGAACGGACCGTTGAACGAGAAGGTGAAGGCGCCGAAGAAGGCGACACAGAGCCAGAAGAAGTGCAGCGTCGCCTGGTCGCGCGGGCGGCGCAGACGCACTGACGCGCCGACGAGCAACGTGAAGAGACCGACGGCGGCGAGGACGAAGTACATCGACGCGGGCCGCGCGGCTTCGGCAAGCGATACCTCGAGGGCCTCGCGGCTGCCGATGCGAAGGATGGTGTAGGAGAGCGTCGTGCCCGCCATGCCGCTGTGCTGATATTCGACAACGTCGGCTGGTGCTTCGACCGCCGCACCGTTCACGGCCAGCAGCACATCGCCCGGGCGCACGCCAGACGCCGCAGCCGGTGAGTCCGGCGCCACTTCGAGCGCGGTCACGCCCTGGGAGCGCGCGCCCCAGAGCACGCCGTCTTCCACCTCGTGCCACTTCGCACGCATCGCGACATTCGCGACACCCAGCCCGACCAGCACGGCCACCACCGCCACGATGAACACGGGACGGGCCCACGCACGCCAAAGGGGCTCGTGCGCCTCCTGGCGGAAGGCAACAGCAGAGCGCGGTGGCTCGGAGCCGGGCATCAGGGGGGACAGGTGGGTCATCGGATGAAATCAGCAGTCGGTGGCATCGTCACCGGACAACCGGTGCGTTACACGAACTGCTGGTCACATGGTATGGCTGACGGGCGTGGCGGAGCGCCTGTTTCCATGGAAATTGCTAGGAAAGCCGGCGTTATCCGAGCGGTTGGTTCTGCTATCCGAAATATTGGATGAGCAAGTTCCCGGCGGTCCGGAATCAAAAGTGGAGGGTGACGCCGCCGACCACACGCTTGGGTGGGCGAACGACGTAGAGCTCGTCGAAGATGGCCTGGTCGCAGGACGCGTCGCGGAAGAAATTGCGGACCGCGAGCAGCATTTCCCACCTGGCGTTGCTGAAGTTCATGAATGGCAGCGACTGACGCACCTGCACATCGAAGCGGCCGTCCACACCGGACCGCCCGTCCGACCGGCGACCGGCGTCGGCGAAGCCGTTGCTGAGGCGATACAGCATCATTACCCGCGTCGCCGTCTCAGGCAGCTGAGCATCAACGCGAGCCGTAACGTCGTGCACGGTCGTGCGCCCCTGGCGAGCCGTGAGAGGCGCCAGCAGCATCAGGTAGCTGTCGCCTGTCTTGAGGATTTCGGCACGGGCCAGCGAATACTCGACTGAGCCGTGGACGCGGCTGGCAATGACGGCGCGAAACTCCGTGCTGAAGCCGCGGGCATCAACGTCGCCCGTATTCCCGACCAGGTAGTGCCCGACCTTGGCCGTTGGCTGGCCAGGAACATCGGCGCCGAAGACGGTAACGAGCTGATCGTTCACGTGCTGGCGGAACGCTCGGACCGCTAGTGTCGATGGGCCGAAGTCGTGCTCGAGACCGACCGCGGCCGATAGCGCCTGCTCAGCCTTGAAGCCGGCGTGCGCCTCGATCGACGAGAACGTTCGCTGCGGCGGCAGCCAGATCCCCGAATCGGACGGCGCGAGGAATTCCTCGGCTCCGGGCGCGACGGCACGGCGCGAGACCGACGCCGTGATGCGGGTGTCGGCGGCCGGCGACAGCGTCAGTTCCACCCGCGGACTGATCAGGGTTGGCCGGGTCAGGTAGTCGTAGCGGGCGTACTTGCCACCGAAGGACAGTGTCGCCACGGGAGTCAGCCTGAAGCTGTCGTAGCCGTACACCGTGCCGACGTTGCGTGTGCCATCCGTGACATCCCGTAGCGCGAGCGGATTCCCGCCGTCATAGCGTTGGGTGCTGTAGCTGATGCCCATGTCGTAGCGATGACGGGCCGGGGCACGCATCGAGTACGAACCGGCGACCACCCACGACGAAATGTCAGCCTGCGTGAAGGCGCCGGCTACGTTCCAGTCGGCATTCGCGCCGGCTGGCGCGCCGATGCGGACATTGGCGACGTTGCGGGACACCGAGTCGGTCGAAAACAGTTGCTGCGGAGTGTCGAACGAACCAGCGGTCAGCAGGTTCACCTGGCCGGAGATAGGAGCATCGGCGAACAGGCCGACGAAGCGGCCCGGCGAGCCTGCGATCTGGCCAAACAGCGACGTGATGGCGGATGGCTCGTCGACATCGACGAGCCACTGCTCCGGCAGCGTGGCGTCCTTCAACACACCGCGCCGCCCGTGACGGATACGCCAGGGGGTCTCGGAGTGGTCGTCGTTATCGGTGGGCGCGGACGCGGTGCCTCCGGCGTCGGCCGAGGACGGCTGCGCCGTGGTTGTTTCGGCTCCGGAGACCCCGGAGAGACCGACACCAGCGGCCAGCACGGGTGGCACCCCTTCGCGGCGCAGCGCAATCGCCGACACGGCGCTGGCACTCGGCCGCACCTGCACCATCAGCGCGCGGGGCGCGACATAGCCGGCCAGATGCGCACGAACAAGGTAGGGACCCGGCGTGAGCCCGCCGAACTGGAACCGTCCGAACGCATCGGAGATGGCGATGGTGGTGACGGCGCCAAGCGCCGACACCACCACGTTCGGGACGGGAAGGCCGCGTTCGTCACGCACGAGGCCGGCAATCGACCCTGGCGCGGAGGACGAGGCCGTGCGTACGACAGGAGACAGGGAGGCTCGCGCCGCGCTCTGTTGTGCAGAGGCGAACGCCGGCGCTCCCATAACCAAGAGACCGCCGACTGCTGCCGAGGCCAGCACGCTGGTTGCTCCCGCCATGTCGTTCAAACCGCGGGGAACCGGCCCCGCTGAACTGCGTTTACGAACCGACGACGAACTTGATCGACTCGGTGAGCGTCTTGCTCGACCCCTTGTCGGTCAGCTTGATCTCGAGCCGGTAGTTGCCGGGTTCGAAGTCGGTCAACGGCACACGGTCCGGAATACCCTGCCGCGCCGGGTCGATCTCGGCGACTGCCCATTTCTTGAAGGGCTCGGCAACGCCTTCCTTGTACGCAACGTACTCCACACCCACACGGCCGGTGGCGTTGAACACCATGCCGTTGATGCGCAGCGGTTCAGTCTTCGCCAGCGTCGGGTTCACGAGCGGCAGGCTCTCTTCTTCGGGCGTGCCGTACGGGTGTTCCATGATGTCGCCCAGCGGCGCGTCGTACTTGCGGGCACGGAAGACATAGAGGCCAGACACCATGAACTCGCCGCCGGTGAGCGCCGGCACGTCGATGGTCTGCTTGAGCACCGAGATCGGCGCCTTGCTCGCCTTGCCCTCGAGCAGTTCATGCGCGCCAATGAATACGTCCACCTTGCCGGCAGGCGCCAGCACCAGTCGACCGATGAACGGGACGCCAGCTTCCAGCGCCACGGTGCTAAAGTTCTCGAAGATCGGCACGACCGTCTTGTCCTTAGGATCGGCCCCGGCCGGAAGCACGCGCCAGATCATGAAGACCTTACCCGACGGCGCCTTGGCCGGGTCGAGAGTGAGGCCGAAGGCGATGATGTTCTTGTCGGCCTGCGCCTGCAGACCGTCGTGACGAATCCAGGCGAGGCCCAGTTCGTTCGTGACCGGCTTGCCCTGAAAGGCATTGCCGAGTGCGCTGGTCACAGCTTTGGCTTCCCGCTCTTCATCCTTGGTAAGCGGGCGGCCCTGCGCCGCGACAGTGGAAGCGGTCGACACAAGGAGAAGAAGTGCGGCTGAAGCGAGGGCGAGGCCAGGGCGCCGGATCACCATAAACGGTCAACTCCAGAAAAAAGTCGATAAGACGAAAACAGCCAATGATAGGCGGCTCGCAGAACCCAAGTCAAACGATTGTCCCGCCAGTATTTCGTCCGAAAAGGCGGCGCTTTGCTTATGCTATACGTCCGGCGCCTCCCGGTCCCCCAATGAAGCTCATCGACGTCACCGTCCCCATCGACTCGAACCTGGCGAACTATCCGGGTAACACCCCGTTCAGCCTCGAAGCTATCAAGCGTCTTGCCAACGGCGACAGCTCGAACGTATCCACCCTTCACTTGAGTGCCCATGCAGGCACCCACGTCGACGCACCCCGACACTTTTTCGACGATGGGGGCGGCGTCGAGAGCCTTGCGCTCGAGATGCTCTGCGGGCGGACCCGGGTGGTCGAGCTGACAACCCGGAAGGGGGTCACGGCCGAGGATCTGGCCGGCTTCGACCTGCGCGAAGATGTGCGCCTACTCCTGAAGACCGCCAATTCCCGCCTCTGGGGCACACCCGAATTCCATCCGGACTTCATCGGGGTCACCGAGGGCGCGGCCCGCTTCCTGGTCGACCGTGGCGTGAAAGTTGTGGGCGTCGACTACCTGTCAGTGGAACCGTACAAGACACCTGGTGCCCCCGCGCATCATATCCTGCTGGGGGCCGGCACCATCGTCATCGAAGGGCTGAACCTTCGTGATGTGGAACCCGGCAGCTACGAGATGTTCTGTCTGCCGCTCGCCGTCGTCGGAGCCGACGGCGCGCCGGCCCGCGTCATTCTCCGAAGGAGCTGAGCGTCATGCCCGCGTTGCTCGACGACAGCCTGGTCATCGTCCTCGCCGGCGGCGCCGGCGAACGACTCTCGCCGCTCACGAAACATCGCGCAAAACCGGCTGTGTACTTCGGCGGACCGTATCGCATCATCGACTTCTCGCTCAGCAACTGCATCAACTCCGGGCTTCGCCGCATCTACATCGCGACGCAGTACAAGTCGTTGTCGCTGAATCGTCATATCCGCATGGGCTGGAACGTGGTCTCGGAGGAACTCGGCGAGTTCATCGAGATCCTGCCGCCCCAGAAGCGCGTCGGTGAACACTGGTACCAGGGCACGGCGGACGCGGTCTACCAGAACCTCTACTCGATCATTCGCGAGAACCCGCGCTACGTCATCGTGCTGTCTGGCGACCACGTCTACAAGATGGACTACTCGCGCATGCTCCGGTTCCATCAGGAGAGCGGCGCGGCCGCGACGCTGGCCGCCATCGAAGTGCCACTGCACGAAGCCACGGAGTTCGGCGTCGTCGCCATCGATGATCAGGAACGGATCACCGGCTTCCAGGAGAAGCCGAAGCAGCCGATCCCGATTCCGGGCTCGCCCGACGTGGCGCTGGCCTCGATGGGCGTCTACATCTTCGACACCGACGCGCTGGTGAAGGCCCTCGAGGAAGACGCGGTCCAGCCGACCAAGCACGACTTCGGCAAGGACATCATTCCGGCTCTCATCCACAAGGCACCGGTCTACGCCTATCGTTTCTACGACGAGAACAAGAAGGCCTCGAAGTACTGGCGCGACGTCGGCACGCTCGACGCGTATTTCGAAGCGAACATGGACCTCTGCCAGGTCAACCCGGAATTCAACCTCTACGATCCGGAATGGCCGCTGCGCACCTACCAGCCGCAAGCGCCGCCGGCGAAGTTCGTCTTCGCCGAGACCGGCCATCGCTGCGGCCAGGCACTGGACTCCATCGTCTCGCCCGGCTGTATCGTGTCCGGCAGCAGTATCTACGGCAGCGTGCTCTGCCCGAATGTGCGGGTCCACAGCTTCAGCCATATCGAACAGTCGATCCTGATGCCGGGCGTCCGCGTCGGGCGGCACGCCCGCATCCGTCGCGCCATCATCGACCGCGACCTGCTTATTCCGCGGGGCGCGGTCATCGGCTACAACCTCGAAGAAGATCGGCGGCGGCACACCGTGACCGAGGGCGGTGTGGTGGTCGTCACCGCCGACGACGAACCGTTCATTGCGCCGCTCAGCGACGAGGCCTTGCGTTATGAGGCCGAAGCGGACCGGCGTGGCGCAGGAGTCTGACTGTGAAAATCACCCGAGTGCACGGCCGCGAGATCCTGGACTCACGCGGCAATCCGACCGTGGAAGTGGATGTCACCCTCGACGGGGGCGCGATGGGACGCGCAGCCGTTCCTTCAGGCGCCTCGACCGGTGAGCGCGAAGCGCTCGAACTGCGGGACGGCGACAAGGCGCGCTACCTCGGCAAGGGCGTCCGCCATGCGGTTGCGAACGTCAACGGCGAAATCGCCGCCGCGCTCGTCGGCCAGTCGTTCGATCAGCGCACGCTCGACGCCGCGATGATTGCGCTCGACGGCACGCCGACCAAGGCGCGCCTCGGGGCCAACGCCCTGCTCGGCGTCTCCATGGCCGCGCTGCGGGCCGAGGCGCTGTCCGGTGGGCGTGCGCTCTACACGCACATCGGCGCCCTGTACGGCACCAGCCGCTACACGCTGCCGGTGCCGATGATGAACATCCTGAACGGCGGCGCCCACGCGGACTCGAGCGTCGACTTCCAGGAATTCATGGTCATGCCGGTGGGCGCGTCGTCGTTCGCCGAAGCGCTCCGCACCGGCGCGGAAATCTTCCATGCCCTGCGCGGCATCCTGAAGGGGCGCGGCCAGTCGACCGGCGTCGGCGACGAGGGCGGCTTCGCGCCGAACCTGAAGTCGAACCGCGAAGCGGTGGAGGTGGTGCTCGAAGCGATCGGGAAGGCCGGCCTGAAAGCCGGCCAAGACGTCTTCATCGCGCTCGACGTCGCGTCGAGCGAACTCTGGGCCGGCGGCGGACGCTACGTCTTCAAGAAGTCGAGCGAGCCCGAGCGCACGTCTGAACAGATGGTCGAGCTCTACGCCGACTGGATCCGGCAGTACCCGATCATCTCGATCGAGGACGGCATCGCCGAAGGCGACTGGACCGGTTGGCAGCAGTTGACGGAGGCCATCGGCGACAAGGTGCAACTGGTGGGCGACGACGTCTTCGTCACGAACCCGGAGATTCTCAAGCGCGGCATCGCGGACAAGGTGGCCAACGGCCTGCTGGTGAAGCTGAATCAGATCGGCACCGTCACCGAAACGCTCGATGCCGTGCGCATGGCCGCAGATGCCAACTACGCCACGATCATGTCGCACCGATCGGGCGAAACCGAGGATGCGACCATCGCTGACATGGCCGTGGGCACGGCCGCCGGCCAGATCAAGACCGGTTCGGCGAGCCGCACCGATCGCACCTGCAAGTACAACCAGTTGCTGCGCATCGAAGAAGAACTCGGGTCGGCAGCGGTGTATGCCGGCCGTGGCGCCATCCGGGCTCTGGCTGGCCGCTGACAGTTCGGAGGTCTGCGTTTCATCGAGGTGCTATGTACAAGCTTGTGCTGCTCCGCCACGGCGAAAGCACGTGGAACAAGGAAAACCGCTTCACCGGCTGGACCGATGTCGACCTCTCGGACAAGGGCCGCGAGGAAGCGGCTGAAGCCGGCCGCCTGTTGCAGGCTGGCGGCTACGTGTTCGATCAGGCCTATGTCTCGTTGCTGAAGCGCGCCATCCGCACGTTGTGGATCACACTCGACCAGCTCGATCAGATGTGGCTGCCGGTCGAGAAGAGCTGGCGCCTCAACGAACGTCATTACGGCGCCCTGCAGGGGCTGAACAAGGCGGAGACCGCGGCCCTGCACGGCGACGCGCAGGTGCTGGTGTGGCGGCGCAGCTACGACATCCCGCCGCCGCCGCTCACGCTCGATGACGAACGCCATCCGGCGAAGGACCCGCGTTACGCCGGCCTCGACGCGGCGGACCTGCCGCTGACCGAGTCGCTGAAGGAAACGGTCGCACGGTTCCTGCCCTACTGGCACGGCACCATCGCGCCGGCCATCACCAGCGGCAAGCGCGTGATCGTTGCGGCGCACGGCAACAGCCTGCGTGCCCTGGTGAAGTACCTCGACGACGTCTCGGAGTCGAAGATCGTCGAGCTCAACATTCCGACCGGTATCCCGCTGGTGTACGAACTGGACGCCGACCTGAAGCCGATTCGCCATTACTACCTCGGTGACGCGGCCGCGGCCGCCGCCGCCGCGGAACGCGTCAAGCAACAGGCGGCCTCCCGCTGAACGGTTCGCGCGGACGCCACGTCCGCGCGGCGCAGCCTTCCCTCGAGGACTCGCTGCTCGATGCGGTCATATATCGTCTACGTGCTCGGGATCGTCGCGCTGGTCATCCTGACGAGCGCGACCGGCTTCTACGCGGCTGAAATCGGCACGAACCAGAATCTCGACAGCTACGGCGATGCCCTGTGGTGGGCGATCGTCACCGTCACCACAATCGGCTATGGCGACATCTTCCCCGTTACCGTGGCGGGACGGTTCGTCGGCGCCTTCCTGATGTTCGCCGGCATCGGTGCGCTCGGCGTGTTCACGGCGTCCATCGCCGCCTACCTCATCAAGTTCGATCGGCTCGATGCCCTGCGCGTCAGGGGTATGCATCGCCACGTGGTGATCTGCGGCCTCGGCTCGACCGGTGCGCTGCTGACGCAAGCCTTCCAGCGCGATGGCTACACGGTGCTGGCGATCGAGAAAGCCGAGGACAACCCGCGCCTCGACGCGGCTCGCGAGGCGGGGGCGGTCGTGCTGATTGGCGATGCCTCGCGGACGGAGGTCCTGCAACGGGCCCGAGTCGATAGGGCCGCGCACATCGTGATCGTCGCCGGCGCCGATGCGACGAACGTGGAGATTGCGGCGGCAGCGCGTGCCCTGGTGCACGACTCGGCGGCCAGCGTCTCGTGCGCGGCGCAGATCGAAGACCCTGAACTGTGGTACGCCCTGCGCAGCTGGGACGTCGGCACCCAGGACCGCGTGAGGCTCGAGTTCTTCAACGTGACCGAGCTCGGTGCCCGCGCGCTGCTTGCGCGCCATTCGCCCTTCGCGGGAGTCGCCGACGCCGCTGCCGCCCCACCTCGCGTGCTCATCGTCGGCTCCGGCGCGCTCGGCCAGCACCTGATCGGGCACATGGTGCGGCAGTGGCAGGACGTCGAAGGCGAGACCAAGGCGCCCCTGCCGATCGCGCTGGTCGATGCTGACGTCGACCGCGTGACCCAGGACCTGCATCATCGCCACCCCGAGTTGCGCACACTCGCCGTAATCACCCCGTATGCCCTGGATCTGCGTTCGACCACATTCCAGCGCGGCGCGTTCCTGTTCGACGACACCGGCCTCTGCGCGGTCACGCATGCATATGTCTGCGTCGAGGACGAAGGGCTGGCCCTCTCCACGGCGCTGCTGCTGCTGAATCATCTCCGCCAGTACGGCGTGCACGTGATGGTGCGAACGAACCGCGAGGCCGGCCTGGCGGCGCTGCTGCGCGCGGTCGGCACCCAGGGTTCACGCGGCGTCTCCCACCTGCACGTGTTCAGCCTGCTCGAGCAGGCCTGCCGCCCGGAGTTCGTGCTTCGTGGCACCAATGAAGTGCTCGCGCGGGCGCTGCACCAGGACTACCTGTCACAGGCATCCCGCCATCAGAATCCGTCGGCTGTTCCGTGGGATGATTTGCCCGTCGACCTCAAGGAGTCGAATCGACGACAGGCCGATCACATCGCGACCAAGCTCGAAGCGGTGAGGTGCCACATCGTGCCGCTCACCGCGCTCGAAGGCGATGCCTTTGCGTTCGCTCCAGCCGAAGTGGAGCACCTGGCCGAGATGGAACACGAACGCTGGGTGGCGGAGCGCCGCGCGCAGGGCTGGACGCGCGGCCCTCGTGATCCGATACAGAAGACCAACCCCAGTCTGGTCTCCTGGGCCGAACTCGATGAGCCGGCTCGCGAGATGAACAGGGGTTCCGTGCGTCGACTGCCGTTCTTCCTGAATCGCGCGGGCTTCACCGCACACCGTGACAACGCATGAGCAGCGAACACCCGTCTTCCCCACACCCGTCGCACCGGCATCGGCGACGCAGGCGCGTTCGACGGCCAGGCACTGGCCAGGCGCCTGGTCCGCTGCCGCTCGTGGTGGGCGTCACCGGTCACCGTGACCTTCGCCCCGAGGACCTGCCCGCACTCGAAGGACTGGTGCGGCGCGTCATCAACGACGTGAAGGACGCGCACCCGCACACCCCGCTGTTGCTGCTATCGCCGCTCGCGGAAGGGAGCGACCGGCTGGTCGCTCGCGTCGCCCTCGAAGGTGGCGTGCGCCTGGTGGTACCGCTGCCGCTGCCGCTCGAACTGTACGAGCAGGACTTCGTCAGCGACGAGTCGCGTGCCGAGTTCCGCCGTCTGCTTGGCCTCGCCGAAAGTTCCTACGTGCTGCCGCTCATGCACGGCAACACCGACGAGGGCATCCGACAGTACGGTGACCAGCGGAACCGTCAGTACGCCCAGGTCGGCGCTCTCATCGCCAGGCAGAGTCAGGTGTTCCTCGCTCTCTGGGACGGCGCAAGCGATGCCGGCAACGACAAGGTCGGCGGAACCGCGGAAGTTGTCCGGTTCCGACTCGACGGGGTACCGCCAAGCTACGAGCCGACGTCGGCCAGCCCGCTCAGCGACTCGAGCAGCGGTTCGGTCTATCACCTGATCACGCCGCGCATCGGTCAGCCGCTGCCGCGGAAGGCGCTGACCTCGGAACTCGTGCTGCCCACTCGGCAGTCCGCCGCGTCGTTCGATGAACTTCAGGGGTGGATGGATCAGTTCAACGAAGATGCCTTACACTTCGACGCGTCGATGGCGCCGGCCCGCCTCACGAGCAAGTCGTATCTCCTGAACACCACGGAAGACGCGGTCGACGCGACAGCGCGCTCGCTGCCCGCCTCCGCACAGATGACCATGGAGCGTTACGCCGTGGCCGACGCCCTGGCGCTCCATTTCGCCAGCCACGCCAGGGCTGCATCGAAGAAGCTCTTTCTCTGGGTGTTCGTGTCGGCGCTGTTCTTCAACCTGTTCCACTCGTTGCCGCACCCCCACATTGCGGAACACCCGTCGCTCGGCGAGCGGCTCATCGCCGTTCCGTGGCTGCTGCTACTCTTCCTCGCATCGTCTATCGTCGCGAGCTACTGGATCCATCGCGAGGCGACCGAGCAGGATTACCAGAACAAGCACCAGGACTATCGGGCACTGGCCGAAGCCCTGCGCATCCAGTTCTTCTGGCAGGTCGCCGGCGTGCAGGGTGATGTCGCCGACCATTACCTGCGGAAGCAGCGTGGCGCACTCGAGTGGATTCGCAACGCGCTCCGGGCCTGGGATGCCGAGTCGTCGGCGAGCGAGGCGCGCGAGGCGGTCGGTGGGTTCGTGCCGGACCGGCTGGCCTACGTCGCCAGGAACTGGGTCAGCGAGCAGCGCAACTACTTCGCCTCGAAGGCGCGCCGTGAACAGGCGACGCTCGAAGAGGAAGAGAAGAAGATCGAGTGGCTGGTGCGCATCAGCGTGGTGTTGGCCCTGCTCCTCGCAGTGGTGCTGACGGTCCCGCTCATCATTCCCATCCACGCGCTCGAAGGGGTGAAGCACTGGGTCGAAGAGCCGTGGACGCACGGCATCGTGATGATCGTCATCGTGACGCTGGCCGTGGTGGCCGGCCTGCGCCACGGCTACAACCAGCAGATGGCGCGCTCCGAGCATGCGAAGCAGTTCGGGCGCATGAGCGAGCTCTTCGATGCGGGGCAGACGCACCTGTCGGCGCAACTGGACGCCGGACACGTGGAACAGGCGGCGGCGCTGCTGCGCGAGCTGGGCCAGGAAGCGCTGGAGGAGAACGGTGACTGGGTGTTGCTGCACCGCGAGCGTCCGCTCGAAGTGCCGCACTCGGGCTGAGTGCCCCCGGCGCCTGCGCCCGGGCGGGCAGGGAGCCTAGGCCGACGGGGTCTGGGCCGCGGCCAGCCAGGCGGCCGTCACTTCCGACGCGGTCGAGAAGCGGGCGTTGGCGTCGGACAGGATGCAGCGCATGATCATCGCCGCAGCCTCGGCCCCGAGGTCGGGGCGCTCGGTGGCGACGTCGGACGGCTTGGTCATGAGCATGCGGCCGAGCAACTGCGGAAATGACTCCGCTGGATACGGCGGCCGGCCGGTGGCCATGTAGTACATCAGGGCGCCGATCGTGAACACGTCGGCACGCTGATCCGCCGGGTTGCCCATCAGCAGCTCCGGCGCCACGTACGACAGCTCGTGCGGTGCGGCCTGTCCACGCAGCGTGGCCTCGTTCATCGTCGACAGCAGATCCTGCATGCCGCCGATGCCCGCGCTCGAAATCGCGAGGCGCTCTTCCTTCGCTGGTTCCCGCACCACCCGGATGATCTCGGGGTGAAGCCCCGAGATGAAGCCGCCGTGCACGTGCACCGCCGCCGTCGCCTCGCTCAACTCGCGCACGAACTGCGTCAGCGTCTTGATGGCCAGTCGTCCGTCCGAGCGGACGAGTTCGCCGAGGCTCACGCCAGCCAGCAGGTCGGTGACCACGTACATCATCTCCGCCGTCTCGCCGAAGTCGCGAACGTGGATGATGTTCGGGTGCATCACTTGCAGGGCGCGCGCCTCGCGCAGGAACCGCGCGCGAATGGCTTCCTTGTTGTCCTTCTCGGTCGGCCGGTAGACGCGGACCGCAACCGGGCTGCCGAGCATCCGATGCTCGCCGGCGTAGACGACGCTGCCAAATCGACCGATGGCGAGCACTTTCGTCAGGTCGTAGTTGCCCACGACCAGAGGCGATTCCCTGGACGGTTCGAGCAAGGCCGGCGGAGGTGCAGCCGCTGCGGGTACGGCCGCAGGGGCCACGAGAGCGAGAGCCGCGGGCGCGCCGCCGCCGTCGGGAATCAGGTCGCCGTCGGTGCCGGGCCGGCGCAGGTGTGCATTGACCCCCTGGACGAGACGCTCGATGTGCTGGTCAATCGGCTGAGCAATGGCATCGAACCAGTGCTGCGAGCTGATGAAATACTCCATCGTGCGGGTCGGCATCACGTTCTCGATGCGGACCGGCATGAGCGACAGACCCTTGTGGACGGCGCGCTCGACCTCGCGCTGGACCTGGACCGACTTGTTGGAGGCTTCGCTGAAGACCAGCAGCATGAGCCGCGAGCCTTCGATGCCGTCGATGATCGACTCGGCCCACGGCACGCCGGGCACGATGTCGCGTGGGGCAATCCAGCACGGAATACCGCGCTGCTCGAGCCCCGCGCAAATCGCGTTCGAGACAACCACGTCCTTCGACGCGTAACTGATGAAGACCACGTGCGCCATGAGGAAAGCGCCCCGATCATATCGCATCGAAAACAAAAAAAAGGCCGCCGGGTTGAACCCGGCAGCCTTCTCTCGGTTCTTCTGCGAAGAACGCTGTTAGTCGACGAAAGTGAGGCTTTCGCCGAATTCGGTCGCGTTGAGCGAGTCCTTGACTCCCTGACTCGCGCCGATGACCTGAACGTCCTCATCGGTCCGCAGCTTCTGCTTCCCGAAGATGAGAGCGCGGATTGCGGCCGGCGTCAGCGTCTTGAGGTCCTTCACGCGAATGATGAGCGTCTCGGGCTGTGCGGCGATGACTTCCTGCAGCTTGGCCTGCAGAGTCGGCAGTGCCATGTGGTCAGCATCGCCAGCGAGGGTCAGCGTGGCCACGCCCTTGTCCACCGTGCAGTGGGCGGAGAAGTGGGTCAGTCCTTCGGTCGGCGCGATTCGGACCACGATCTTCACCTGGCCATCCGCCTCCGGGATGGTGACGGTGAGGTTCGCCGCATCGAAGTCGTTGTATTCTTTGCCGTCAACCGTGACCGACTCGATCTTGATGCTGCCCTTCGGCAGCATGTCAGGCGCCACGCGCAGAATGTTGTCCTTGAACCCGCCCGGCTTCGGCTTGAAGTGCAGGTCGAGCGGCTGCTTGGTGATCAGCAGGTTGGTGTAGACCGCCGCCAGGTAGCACAGCTCGAACGAGTGGTAGCCGCTCATCGAGTGGCTGCCCTTGTTGCGTTCGGTGCCAAGCAGGTACGGCAGGCCGTTGGCCAGCACGTTGAAGTAGACCGCGCCCGAATCGTGGTCGAGGAAGAAGGCGCTGTAGAACGCCGACGACTCGCGCGCCTGCTTGAGGTACTCCGGCTTCTTCAGCGAGCCGTGCAGGATCAGGTAGGCCAGGATGCCCTGTTCCTGCTGCCACCATGCCTTACGGTCGTGGAAGGCGAAGCGGTGAATCGACTGGCCCTCCGGCAGGGCGCGCTCCACAACGTCGTACCAGCCGCCGCGCTGCGGGTCGCCGCCGTGCTTGGGCATAAGACCGGCGATCTTCTCGGCCAGCACCACGTAGCTGTCGTCCTGCTTCGCATTCACCATGCGCATCAGATTCCAGGCGATCTTGAGGTTGTGACCGACCACCGCGCGGTTCTGCTGCCAGCCCCAGGTACGGTCGGCGCTCCAGTCCTCGTGGAACTTCTCCTGGACGAAGGCGCTGTTGTCGTAGTCCGGGAAGCGCGTCGCGATGGTGGTTGCCGTGTCGATGAGCATCTCGAGGTGCTCGGGTTCGTTCGTCGCCAGCGCCAGGTTGATCAGGTACGCCGGGGCGTGATCGCCGACGGAATTCCAGTTCTTCTTGCCGCAGTTGCGACCGAGTGACTCGGCCTTCGGATTGAACGTGACCGGGTCGATGTGCGAAAAGTAGCCGCCGCCTTCGTAGTCGCGGTAGTACTTGTTGAACATGTTCAACGTGCGGTCGATGTCCTTGCGGATCTTCGGGTCGCCGGTGATGCGGAAGGTCTGGGTCGGGCCGGCCAGCGCGTAAATCTGCTCGTAGGCCGGGATGGCGTCCCAGTCGTCACCAAACTCCGACGACAGCAACTTGCGCTCGTGCGCGGCGGCATTGCTGGAGCGGCGCATGCCGGGCACTTCCGCCATGTCCGAGTTCAGAACCTTCTTGCCCTTCTGCTCGGCAAAGTCGACGGCGTGGTACCAGTAGCAGGTGTTCTCGACCGTGTCGACCGCGCAGAAGTGCTCGCGCAGGTAGTCGCTGCCCTTCTCGGCGGCTTCGAGGAAGCGTTCGTCGCCGGTCAACAGGTAGGCCGACGCGAAGCCGAAGATCAGGCGCGAGATGGTATCGGTCTCCTGGCGGGTCGCTTCGATTTTGCGACCGTAGAGGTCGAGCATCGTGCGGTAGTTGCGGTAGTCGACCGGGCCGTCGCCGAACTGGGCGCGGAAGTAGAAATTGCCCAGTTCCTGGATCTGGTGAACCCACCAGTCCGGCTTTTCGAACACGAATTCCGTCGGGCCGCGGCCCACGAACACAATGTGCTGCGCCTCGAGTGCCATCGGCACGTCGGGGTAGAACACACCGTACGAGTATAGGAACCGGCCGGTCTGCAGCATGTCGCGCATCTGCCCGGTGCAGTCGATATACGACTCTCCGAGGTTGCGCGCCAGCTCGGCGTAGCACGCGCCCGAGTAGCGAATCTGGAATTCCCGGCCATCCGACGTGGCCACGCGGAAGCCGTTACGGTCGGCATCCACGCCGGTGACGTAGCCGGCAACCGTATCCGAGAATGCAAACCCTGTCCCTGTCGTCGTATCCGAAAGCGAGTTCTTCACGTCCATCTCTTGGCGCTCCTTGGTCCAAAGGGTGCAATTCCCGTTGCTATCTCGAAATCAGGACGACGACGCTCCTGGCCGCGACGCGGTGCGTAGCGCCGGTCACCGAACGCTCCATGCCCGGCTCGGCGATGTCGCCGGGTGACGGAACGTCGGTGTCGACCACCAGTTGCCACTGCCGGCCTGGAATGGCGGGCAGTTCGAAGTCGAGCGCCTCCCAGTGCATGTTGATCATCACGTGCAGGTCGGGGTCGTCGTCGAAGCCGGCCATGGTGAAGGCGACGGCGCGGCCGTTGGGGTCGTCCCACACCGGCTGCCCCAGCGTCGTGCCGTGCCAGGCCAGATCCTTCAATCCACGCGCGTTGGTAGCACCGGTGAAGAATCGCGGCCGGTGCACGACCGCCATCCGCTGCCGAAATGCGATCATCTGCTGGAAGAACCGCAGCACGTCGGCGTGTGTCTCCTGCAGCGTCCAGTCGATCCAGCTGATGTCGTTGTCCTGGCAGTAGGCGTTGTTGTTGCCGCGCTGGGTCCGGCGGATTTCGTCGCCGGCCACGAACATCGGCACGCCGCGCGACAGCATCAGCAAGGCGAAGGCGTTCTTTACCTGCCGGTTGCGCAGCGCCTCGACGCCGCGGTCGTCGGTCGGGCCCTCGACGCCGCAGTTCCACGACATGTTGTCGTTGACGCCGTCGGAGCTCCCCTCGCCGTTGTCCCAGTTGTGCTTCTCGTTGTACGACACGGTGTCGTTCAGCGTGAAGCCGTCGTGGCAGTTGATGAAGTTGATGCTGTTGATCGGCAGGTGGCCCGAGCTCTCGTAGAGATCGGCGGAGCCGGCGATGCGCTTGGCCACGGCACCGACCAGGCCCCCGTCGCCACGCAAAAACTGCCGGATGTCGTCGCGGTACTTGCCGTTCCACTCCGCCCAGCGGAAACCGGGGAAGTAGCCGATCTGGTAGAGCCCCGCGGCATCCCACGCCTCGGCAATGATCTTGGTGTCCGCCAGGATCTCCGATAATTCGATGTCCCAGATGACCGGCGGATAGGCCATCGGCTCGCCGTTCTGCCCGCGTGCCAGGATCGACCCCTCGTCGAAGCGGAAGCCGTCGACGTGCATCTCGCGCACCCAGTACTCGAGGCACTCGACGATCAACTTCTCGGTGATCGGATGGTTGCAGTTCAGCGTGTTGCCGCAACCGGAGTAGTCCATGTAGTACTGACGGTCGTTCTGGACCGTGTGGTAGTAGATGCTGTTGTCGAGCCCCTTGAAGTTGATGGTGGGGCCCTGGTGGTTGCCCTCGTTGGTATGGTTGAACACCACGTCGAGGATGACCTCGATGCCTTCCTTGTGCAGCGCCTTCACCATGTCGCGGAACTCGCGCACGTGCGAGCCCTCCTCGGGCGAGGTGCAGTAGGCGCGGTGCGGCGCAAAGAAGCTGACGGTGCTGTAGCCCCAGTAGTTGTAGAGCGGCTTGCCGTCGGCGCCCATCCGGATGATCTCGGTCTCGTCGTACTCGAAGATCGGCAGCAGTTCGACCGCGGTGACGCCGAGCGCCTTCAAGTAGGGGACCTTCTCGATGACGCCGGCGAACGAACCAGGATGGGTGACGCCAGAGCTCGGGTGGCGGGTGAAGCCGCCGACGTGCATCTCGTAGACGACCGTCTCGCTCATCGGCCGCCGCAGCGGTTCGTCGCCTTCCCAGTCGTAGTCGTTATGGTCGAGAATGACGCTGCGCATCGAGCGGGCGAGGTTGTCGTCGGGTCCGCAGGCCGCCACTCGATCCCAGAGGTTGTTGGTGTTCCCCTTGGCGTACGGGTCGAGCAGCACTTTATTGCGGTTGAAACGATGGCCGTCGGCCGGCGCCCACGGACCGTCGACCCGCAGCGCGTAGTGCATGCCGGGCTTGAGTCCCTTCACTTCGACGTGCCAGAAATGGAAGGTCTTGTTGGACTCGGGGTAGAGCGCGATGCGCTGCACCGGGTCGGGGTCGTCGTGCTCATCGAAGAGCAGCACTTCGATGCCCGTCGCGTGCTGCGAGAAGAACGCGAAGTTCACGCCGCCACGATGCACGGTCGCGCCGAGCGGGTGTGGACGGCCTGGGCCCGTCTCGTAGGGTGCGCCGGTCTTCACGTCGTTCAGTGTACCGGCCCGTTCCACATTCGACGCTGTCGAGCTCTTCGCCATCAACCTGCTCCTCCACCCGTTAGGGTTCCAGCCGAACCCTCACTCTGACAGCGTGCCCCCGTCGATCTGGGGTCCACCTTGTCTCTGTCGAATATCCGTCCAATCGCCGAATCCACTCTGCACACGCGCCCGACCAGCGTCTTGCCCCGCCCCGCTCCGTGTCGGGCAGGAATTGCCGATCGGCGCCTCCGGCGGCCGGCCGCCGAGCGACATCCTACATCTGGTGGACCCGAACGGCCGTGCAGGAATGACCCGCTTCAGAGTAGTAGTGACGACAAGGGCATGCTGACGTCCGAAGCCGCGACGCAGGCGCAGAGTCCGTCGGTCCGTCAGGGCAGTTGATATTTGGGAGGCGGGCTACTCGACAGACTCCGCGGTTTCGTCGGCCGCGATACGCAGCGAGCGCAGAAACCGGCGATCATTTGCGGTGACCTCGAATCCGCGCCCGCCCCGAAGGGTGCGCGCTGCAGCGGGCACACTCGTAAGCGCCTGCGACTGGTGTCCGCGGCTCGCGAATCCGACGACCGCTTCGAGCGTGACCTTCATGTCGAAGCCCGCCGCTCGCGCCCGCTCGCGGCACGCCTCGACCTGCGGACTCCCCGCTACGGCCGCGGCAATCACGTCGGCCAGTTCCCTGGCAAACCGGTTCACGACGTCGTCCATATTCGTTCCTCCTACGCCACCGGTTGGATCGGGCGAGCGGCGCCTAGCAAGGATCCGAGCCACAGGTTTGAGCGGCACGGAACGCGGCTGCCTGAGCCTCGGGCTTGGTCGAGTCGAGTAGCCGAGTTTAGGGACGGATCCGTGGTTGTGTCAAGGACTTACAGCCACGGTCCTTCTCAGCCTCGCGCGACAAGAAAGCGACCCCTGACCTGGAACCGGCAGTCCTGCCAGGGGTCGACGTCAGCGAGGCTGCCTTTCGATCTCGGCGACGAAGGTCTCCATAAACCGATCGACCATCCCGGGATGCTTCCCGGATATGAGGTCGCCATCAATCACCAGTTCGGCCGTCACATCGTTGTCGTACACGACTTCGGCACCCGCGTTTTCGACATCGCAGACGATGTTGTGTGCGCAGGTGACTCTGCGGCCCTTGAGCAGGTCCGGATCGGCGCAGAAGAGCCAGAGCGAATGGCAAATCGTGCCCAACTTCACGCCCTTGGTCGCTTCGGCAGCGCGCAGGAAGGCGACCGCCGGAGCGTTGTTCCTCTGTCCCTTCTTGACGTTGACCTGATAGCGGAGGCGGTCCATGGCATAGGCGCCGATAGCGATGATGCCCTTGTAGTCCGAGGGGCTGACGTCATTGACCTCAGTGGATACCGTCACTTCGGCACCGACGACACCATTCTCGGGGTTGGCGCCGAAACGCAACTCCTTGTTACCCCACAGGTGACTGATGTACTCGACCTCGTAGCCGCGGGTCGGGAAGTACTCGTTGAACCGCTTGAATTCCGTCAGATCGAAATGCTCCTCGATGAGCACGCCAATCTTTCCCCTTGTTGCCATCACGAACTCCCTAACTGGTGATCAGCGTGAGGAGTTCGTCTGGTGCGAACACGTCACGATAGAAGGTCAGTTGCTCGCCCTTGTAGTAACAGGCACCCCGGTGGCCTCGTCGCACCCAGGACACGCTTCCCTTGGCGATGGTTTCGCCAGTCGTCATGTCGAGGCAGGCCCACTCGAACCAGACGAACTCGCCGGAGAACATCACCACTGGCCAGGTCATGCGGACCCCGGGCTGGGCAATGAGCGCCCACCAGTGCTGCTCGCGCGGCTTCTGCTCATCGATGCCGTAGTACGGGCCGTCCTGGCAGTGATAGACCAGGTCGTCGCGGTACTCACCGGTCAGGAGGTCGCCGCGGCCCTGCCGCAGCGCCTCGCAGTGGGTCGGCCACCAGGCCTTGTTCTCGGCTTCGATCTGCCGCATCGTGTAGTCGGGTCCGATCGTCGGAAGCGTCGCCTGCTTCTGCGCGATGAACGTGGCGGCGTCGTCGAGCAGCCGTTTCGCCAGATCCGGTGCAACCGGTTCCGGACGGGAATAGTCCGCCGTCAGATCTTTATAGAAATTCACTCGTTTTCGCATCTGTCACGTCCCTCTTGTAAGTGGTGATCGCTGCGCGCTACGGTGCGGACTGATCGTCGGAGACCGCTTCGACGTCGATGGCGATCGTCACAGCATTGCCGACCACGAGACCGCCCTTTTCGATAATCGCACTCCAGGTTATGCCGAAGTCCTGACGATTGATCGCAGCAGTGGCGACGAAGCCGGCGCGCGTCCGAATACCTTTGTTCACGCCGTCCTCCACCCACGGGGTCCGCCACTCGCCGAGATAGCGGACCTGCAGCATGGTCGGGCGCGTGATGCCCCGTATCGTCAACTCCCCGGCGACAGCGTACTCATTCTCACTGAACACCGTAACCTGATCGCCGCGAAACGTGATCTCGGGATACCGCTCCACGTCCAGAAAATCGACGCTGCGCAAATGCGCGTCGCGCGCCGCTTCCCCGGTCCAGAGACTGCGTGTGTCGATGGTGACTTCGGTCGACGATTGGACAGGATCGTCCGGGTCGAACGTCATCGAGCCGCGCACGTCCTTGAAGTGTCCGCGGATGTTGGTGACCATCATGTGCCGCGCCGAGAACTCCGCGGCGGTGTGTCCAGGAACAAACGTCCATTTCGCCATAGTCATCGTGCTCAAGGCTGCCAGCGTGCAATCCGAACGGCCGAATGGGAGTCAGGCTCGGTCGCGCCTCACACGCTGGCACCTTTCCCGAGCATCAAGCCTCGAATGTCATCGCGCAGCTGATTGGTCGCGCCGATCCTGGTGATCAATTCGGCCACCGTGGAGCTTCGCTCCCCCGCCATTGTCATCTGCCCGTCATACACGAACGCGAAGGCGCTTCGCTCGGGGAAGGCGCTGATTTGCTGCACGAAGTCGGCCTGGCCCTTCACCGCCTCAGCGTAGGCCGGTGACTGGAAAAACGCTTCCATGGCCAGGTGATCGGCGAATGCAATTTCGAAGGCGGCCTGATAAGACTCCTCGGCCGGTTCGCTGTGCGCGACGCCGGCGGCGTCGGGCCGACTCGCGTCAACCTCCTCGAACAGGTGAAGTCGGAATTTGAGGACGTGCTCGCTGGCCGCGATCGGCGGCGCGAACACCTGTGTCAGGTAGTTACGGAACTCCTGCGTGCCGGCGGCCGACTTCTTCACCATCACATGGAGCTTGAGCACGCCGACCGGGCCGTTGGGCGCGCCATTCGGAATCCGATCGATGTGGGTGCGGGAATTGCCGTCGCTGGTGTTGTAGCCTATCGCCTTGCGAAACAGGTTGTGCTCGTCGTCCATGAGGATGCCGGCAGCCTGGAACCAGATGGTCCTCTCCCGATCAGAGTTGAACGTCAGCTCCGCAATCCCGTCGAACTGACTTTCCTCGGAGCCGTCGTATCGGATCCCCGGCAACTGCGGCCAAAGGCCGCCCTGGTCATGGGCGACGTGCAACTGCCAGTACTGGAACTGTCCGGGGAGTCGAGCACAGACCGGACCGTGCACGTTGCGCCAGTAGTCGTCGAACAACTGAAGAGAGATTCCCTTGCGTTTCCAGAGCAGCACGTAGAACACCACCCGGCCGTCCTGATCTCTTCTTGAATAGTCAGTCATCTCGCGTCAACCTCCCATCGTTCACCTCGCGCTGCTCCCGGTCTGCAACCGGCGTCGCGGTGCGAGGTGCCTTTCATGCGTTGCCTGAGTGCCTCGCATTCTAAATCACCCGCAGCCCCATTCGCGTACCAAAGCCATCTGGTATGGAGGCGAATGCGCTCCGACACTGACGGGGATCTGCGGCAGAATTGCGATCACCAGCTGAGAGCTTCCAGCCGCGCTGTTTGTGGATATACTGGCGACTTCATCACGAGGCCGAGCTGTTTAGACCTGCTGTGGTACTTGTGCAATCCTGGAGCACAACATGACACACGACTTCGGATCGCAGTTGGCGTCCCTGCAAGGGGGCAAAGGGCTTGGTCACAGGTTGCAGGGCGTGCAACATGTCGGCGTCACCGTTGATGACATGGCCAAGTCGCTGGAATTCTACGTAGGGGTCCTCGGCGGTCGCGTTGCTGCCATGGGCACCGGCTTCTATGGCGACGTCCTTTACAACACACTGTTCGAAAAGGAAGGAATTGACGCCTTCCAGAACAATGCGAGTCCGCGCTCACTGGGCATCCCCGACATCAGGGACGGCTCGAAGGAAGCACTCGACGTCTGTTTCATTTCGTTCGGGAACACGAGCGTCGAGTTGCTCCATTTCCGTGATGCCCGCCTCGATCCTACGGCGCCGAACATTTTCCCCAAACTGCCAAGCGGCGTCGGGTACGGCAACGCCGGGCACATTTCCTTCCACGTCAAGGACGATGTCGACCTCAACGTCTTCGCCCGCGAACTCGAGGAGGAATGCCAACGCCGCGAAATCCGCAACGTCGTGTGCAACCGGGTGGTGACAGTCCAGTCGCACGCGGAGCGTCTGAGTCTGCCTCTGAAGTACGCCGCCAACAAGTTCTGGAACGAGCCGGAATACTTCATCGACGGCTACTCCGACTCGAACTTCGGCGACTTCCACGGCTGGTCGCTGTTCTACGTCAAAGGGCCAAACGGCGAACAGCTCGAGTTCAACCAGGTCACTCGCGACATCAAGGCCAGCTTCGACCAGGCGCGGGCGAAGTACAACGCGGACAACAACACGGACTTCGCCGCTCCGCAACCACGCAAGACAACAGTCGAGAAATAGGAGAAACCGATGGCAGCAGCCAGACCTGAAGGTGCTAACAGTCAGCTCGTGCGGCAGATGTTCCAGGCCGGCGAATCGATGAATGTCAACAATTTCGCCGCGTTCTACGCCGAAGGCGCGCTCTATCAGTTCGGAAACTTTCCTGTCGCCCACGGCCCGCAAGGCATCGTCAACGCGTCCGACGGGTTCCTGCAGAAGGTCAAGAAGGTCGTTCACTACATCGAGAACATCTGGGAAATCGACGATGAGACGCTCGTCGTCGAGATGACCGTCAAGTACGACCGGCATGACGGAAAGTCCTTCACGCTGCCTTGCTGCGACACGGTCCGCGTCCGCGACGGGAAGGTTCAGTCTCTGAAGATCTTCATGGACATCACGCCGGTATTTGGCGACTAGCCACCGCAGGGCCTGAGCCGCGGCGGCTCCCGCTGGCTGTCAATGCGTGGCGGGCCGCTCCGCAGCGGAGTGAGGACCAGATCGATGGGCGCCTACTGAGTAGGCGCCACTTTCTTCCAGTTGCTTGAACACCGCCATCGCACGAGCGGTGTCGCCGTGATTCGAGTAAATCCGCCCCAGCGCGAATTGCGCCAGAGGCTTCATCAGCACGTCGCCCTCGGCGATGAGTGCATTCAGGTGCTCCTTGGAGCGATCGGTGCGGCCGAGATTCTCCTCACTGATCGCCATGTAGTAGCGGGCGAGCCTGGCTTCGGGTGACGCCGGATAGCGGGCACGAATTATCTGCGCCTCAATGAGCAGTTCTTCGAACCCTTCACGGCGATGTGCGACGGTCTCAAACCGATCGATGAGTTCGGACATTCGGGCCTGCGCCTGCGATTCCCGTTGCAACGCTGAGGAATATCTCCACGCTCCGCCCCCGACCCCCACCACAAGCAGCGCCATCACGAACAAGAGCGCCCTGCGCCGCCCGCCGATTAGCCGTACCAGTCTCTGCATCAGCACTCCTCGGACCCGCTTGCTCACTTCCCGGAAATGGTGTCGCGCATCAGCCCGATGCAACGCTGCAACGCCGCATTGTCAGGAATCTTCTTGTACTTCGCGATGATTTGCGCCACGCGCGAATCAACGCATGGATCGACGCCGTAGACGTTCTTGGGGTACGAGGACAGGCGGAAGGTGAGCCCGTCGAGCGCGACGTTGGTCAGGCGCCGCGCGCTGTCGTACTGGACGCTGTAACTGGTCGGATAGTAGCCGCTCACCGGATACGCCTCCGGCAATTTCAACTTGGCGGAGAACGATGGCTTGCTTTCGAAGTACGCCTTCGTGATCATCGGCTCCCAGAACAGGATGTTGCCTCCGTGAGCACCGATCAGGAAGATGTTGGCGAACTTCCCAGGCTTCAGTTCCGGCGACGTCATGTCCGCGTAGTGGGAACCCATTCGCGGCTCGGCGGTATTGGGTGCCAGCTGATAGTCGGGCGGAAGGAACTGACTCGGTGGCTCCAGGTTCGAGGTCTTCAGGTGCGTCGGATCGGCATCCTGCAGATCCACCATGATCGCATGGCGGTATTCCGTCGTCGCCATGTAGAAGTGCACGTCGAAGTGAGCGGACGTGAATATGCCCTTGGGCCCGTGCCCATCAGGATTCCAATTGAACCCCATGTGGTTGAAGGCCGTTTCCGCTGCCTCGGGCGGGAACTTCACCTCGTACTCGAAGGTGTGGTTCGGCCCGCCGTCCATCAGGCGCATCTTCGTCGAACCGGCCTGCGCCGAATCGGTATCGCCGGGCAGCCCGGTGAGAGCCTGGTCCGTCAGCGTCACGCCGAGGCTCCGCGGCTCGCGAGTCGTGGCATCAACGGCCAGCCATGTGCGCACCACGCCGTTGCCAATTGCTCGCTCTTCGCCGGCGATCATGCGCAGGGGGTTCGACTGCGCGGTCGACGTTCGCTCCAGCGCGAGAAGGCCGCAGCTGACGACCGCCAGCAAGCCGATAGACCATGTGTGCTTCTTCACGCTTTATCTCCTCGCGGCTATGGAATGACGATGTCCATCGGTCGCATCATGTCGTTGTCTTCGTGTTCGAGCATGTGGCAATGGTGGACGTAGCGCAGTCGCTGACCGGACGGAAGCCGGACATCCGAGGGCACCTCGAACGACACCAGTACTCGGGTGACTGTGCGCCAGTCCACCCGCACCGTGTCCTTGGGCGCGTTGAGTTCGTTGGGCTGAGGGCCAGTTCTGGGTCCTACCGTGACGATCTCGCCGGTTTGCAGGTACTTGTCGATGTCGAACAGCTGGCGGTCGAGCACCCGCAGCGTTGCCAGGTGGATGTGCATCGGGTGCGCCACAGCAGTGGCGTTGATGTAGCGCCAGATTTCGGTACGCCCTGCCACGGGGGTGGTAATCACCGGATCCATGTACGGGCGGCCCTCTACCAGTAGCCGAATCGGCAGGTGGACCTCGCAGAAGCCCGCAGGCACGGGCAGCATGGCAGTCTCTTCGGTCAACACGATGTCGCGGGTAGGCGGGGTGCCGGCAACCTTGAAGGGTTCCGCGGGCAGCCGGGCGGGAATGCGGCCCTGGTCGCGGCCATTTCGCTTGCCGCGTACCTTGAACTGCATGATGCGCGAAATGGACCCCAGGAACCCGATGGGGAACGGGTTCGCTGCATCGTTGGTCATGATGAGGTCTTCGCCTTCGAAGCCGGCGAAATCGACGATCACATCGGCCCGTTCGGCGTTCACCAGCATCAGGGTACGCATCGCGACCGGCTCCGGCAGGAACCCGAGATCGGAGCCAATCTGCACGAACTCCGGACCAGAGCCCGACTCGTTCTCGAGACGGAGATTGAAGAACGTGCTGTTGGCACCGTTCAGCATGCGGAAGCGGTACTTGCGCGGTTCCACCTCCAGGTAGGGCATGACCTTGCCGTTCACGACCGCAACGTCACCGGCGTAGTCCGGTTGCCACACGGGATGCGTGAACGGAGGCAGGCCGACAGTTGGGTAGTAGATCGAGCCGTCCTGATTGAACCGGCGGTCCTGAATGACCAGCGGGATCTCGAATTCATCGCGGGGCAGCCCCAGCGATTCCTCGCCGTCTTCGCGGATGAAATAGCAGCCGGCCAGACCGGCCGCGACATTGAGCCGGGTCAGCGCCAGGGCATGGTCGTGATACCACAGCATGGCTGCCGGCTGATCGTTGGTGTAGTAGAAGATGCCGCTGTTCGGGAAGGGGCCGGTCTGCTCGAAGCCTGGCGTAAACCAGGCTTCAGGGTGTCCATCGCTTTCGGGCATTGTCTTTCCACCGTGCAGGTGGACCACGGCCCGGACGTCAGGCTCGCCGTCATTGGCGCCGTGCAGCGTGCGGTCGATCGAGCCGGCGAAGATATGTTGTTGCGGGAGACTGTTTATCCACTTCACCGCAATCGGCTGGCCCCGCCGGACTTCGAAACTGGGACCGGGGTACGAACCGTTGTAGCCCCACACGGTGGTCGGCGGGAGATCCCGGTGGAGCTTCTGCTGCGCCTGCAGCATCGACACCTCGTAGTAGGGGCTCAGCCGGTCGCGGCCATGAGGATTCGGCGCCACGCCGACTGGGCGCAGCACTGACGGGAGCGGCAACGGATCGACGAACGGGAACATGCCCGGAGACGGCGGAGCCGGCGGCAGCGGGAAGGGTGTGCAGTTGCGCGGCCCCTGCGCCAGGGTGACACCGCTTCGCTGTGAGGTCGCGATAAGCGCGCCAGCTCCCGCAACCGCACCAGCCATCGCCTTCAAGAATGTTCGCCTATCGCTCACGCAGGTCTCCTCACAGCGGTTGTTGATCACGACCGCGCCGACGCACCCGGCGGGCGTCGGCGAAATCGTGGGGCAGGTTCTGATTCGGGTCGAGAGCGTGGTGATGCACTGCCGAGGGGGCACTGCAGACGACGTCGGCGGCCCGCGCGCCCATCGACAGCGAGTGCGCGGATCGCGCCGCGGCGGACTAGCGCCTCGCGGCGTTCGACTTCATGACCAGATCGGTCATGTCGACGGTGTCCCAATGCTCGGCGAGACGTCCGTCCTCGATCCGAAAGATTTCGGCCGTCCGGATCACGATGGGCTGACCGGATGAACGCAGGTCCATCAGGTCGGCCTGATGTGTCCCATTCCATGTCATGAACGAGAACACCTTATCGCCTTCGGCATACAGGTGATCCACCGTGGCATGTAGATCCGGGATGGCGGTGAAGAGCATCGAGAAAAAGGTCTTGACGCCGTCGCGGCCAGGCGGCGCCTGAGGATTGTGCTGAATGTAACCCGGGTGATAGAGCCGGTCGACTGCACTCACGTCGTGCTGGTTGAGGAACTCCTCCGTGACGGTGCGCATCAACTGCTTGTTGCGTTCGAGATCTGCATTCTGCATTGGATCAACTCCGGATCGCGCGTGACGAGGTCGTGGGAGCCGGGTTCAGCGTTTCAGGTTGGGCAGCTCGATGCCCTCGAAGAATGGCGCCATGTCCATGTAGACGCGAAGATCGCGGATCTGATTGTCGGCGGTAAGACGGGCGACGTCGACGCACGGCATCTCCACGACGCGATCATCGGTTCGGGTAATCTTCACGACCATCTCGACAATCACCGTGTCGCCGAACTCCCAGGTTCCAGCGATGTCGACGTGCAGTGACTTCATGATGTCGACGTGGGTGTCGTACAGATTCTTGCGGATGGCGGGCACACCGGTGACAGTTGGAAAATTTCCGAATCGGTACGACGCATCCGGGGCGTAGTAGGACAGCGCTTCATCGACTTTCAGTTCGTGAGCCGCTTCAAGTGAGTGGAGCACGACGTCTAAATTCTTACCCATGGAGCCTCCAAGATGTCGGTGGGACGGGACCAACCCCGAGCCCTCAGGATCACAATAGCCGTGGCCTCGTCAGAACTCGCGAGTCGTGAATGCCGCAGCCACCGATTCGATATATGCGAGCACGGCGGATATCACTCCCACTGCGATCACCGCGCTCTGAACCGATATGGTGGCTTGCGGCCAGTTGTTGTGGGTGATGAGGCCAAAAGTGGAAATTACTCCGAGCGCCGCAAACGCGCGCAGCAGGCCGGCACCGAAGGCCCGCCTGAACCACTTCACGCCCGGCGCGAGCGGTGGGAGGACCTCTCCGGCAATCCGCTTGCTGACCGTAGTTCGCACTCCCATGACGGTCGTGATCATGGTCGTCATGACCGCCACCGGGAACAGGCTGCCGAACAATGACGGGCCGCCACCAACGGGCGGCGGCATGACATACACAGAATCCAGCTCCCGCAAGGTCACCAGCACGATCACCACGTTGATCACGATGTTCAGAATGCTGTCAACGGGCGCCTGTTTCTGGTAGGCGAAGCGTTCCAATGAATACGGTTTAGTCGACACGAGCCCTTTCTCCGTCGCAAACCTCCGACGTCGTCGTTCAGCGCGGGATCAGTGCAGGCCTTCGAAGAGCGGACGGCCGTCGGTGTAGACGCGCCATTCGTACACCTGGTTGTCTCTCATGCGGTAGACGTCGACGCAGGGAATCTTGATCAGCTTGTTGTCCTTCAGCCGCCTGTAATTCGCGTCCATTTCCACAGTGATGATGCCGGGCTCTTCCCAGAGCTTCTTGACGTCCTCGCCCTCGAGCAGGGCGGCATTCTTGAACAGCCACTGCAGGGCGTTGACCGGAGCATCCTTTCCGAACTTCGGCTCCTCAGAGCCCATCTTGTACATGAGGTCGTCAGTCAGGTAGGACTTGACCTTGTCCCAATCCTGCTGGAGTACCGCATCCGACATTTGTTTCAGGGCATCTAGTTGCGCTGACATGTGTGAGCCTCCTCGTGTCCGGCCACCGCCATGGCGGCCGACATACTCGTCGCGGATTTTCTGAACTCGGGTGCCGGGATCCTACCATGCGAGGCCCTGGCGTTGAGCACCGGGCCGTTGCTCTGACGGACCCGGCCGGACGCCTAGCTTCCCGCGTACGCGTCGAGCAGCTGCGCGGTGTCGAGAAACTCTCGATAGCTGATCAACTTCCGGTCTCTCACCGTCAGAACGTGTGCGTACTCGGACTTGAAATGCCGTTCGTTCGCCTTGACCATGCTGTGGACATACCCGAGGACGACCACGGTGTCGCCATCGGCCAGGAACTTGTGCTGGATCGATTCCTTGAATTCCAGCGTGGTCATCAGAGTCTGAAAGAAAGCGCCTATTTCCGCAGGCCCGGTCCGTACGCCGCAGAGGGCCAGTTCCGGTGGACCATAGAGTTGCCACGTCGAGTTTTCGTCCATGGCCGCGAACCACGGCGCGCCATCGCCACGTTTGAACGCAGCATACAGTTCCTTGACGAATTCGACGTTGTCAGTCTCTTTCACATCCATGTGACGTCCCCGTGTTTTCTGACAAGACGCGCAGGCGTCCCATCGTTTGATCGACTCAGAAGCGGTAGCTCAGGATTACTCCAAGATAGCCAAGGTTGCCATCGGGTGGATTCTCATGCAGGAACTTGCCTGTGGCGAAGTACGCTCCGGCAACACCAATGGTGGAGTGTCGCGTGACAGGCCAATACAGTTCCGCGCCGGGCTGAGTACCGATGTACAGAGCCTGGGAAAAGCGGCCGGTCCTCATGAGAAACCCGGGCACGTTGTAGATGCCGTCGTTCGGACTCTGGCGCCAGAAGAAAAAGACGTCCCCAGTCAGGGTGGCGCGCCGCGGCAGCTGGATCGTGACATTCGGCCGGAAACCCTGGATGTTCAACGGACCCATCTGTTGTGCCAGGCCGAAGAATCGCCCATTGGGGAACGGCGTGAAGAACGTCTGAAAGTCCGCGTCCTTGGGGTCCTTGTCCCCCGTGGCTATACCGGTCGTGACGCCTACCCGCGGCTGCAGCGGCCAGTTGTTGAACGTATAGCCAGCCTGGCTCGAAATCGTCCAGGCTCGAATGTCGCCTTTGCCGAACTGTATGAACGGAAAAGTCGGTCCGTTGAGTGGCCCCGGGCCGAACTTGCCGAACTGATAGGCGTATTCGAGATCGTAGTCCCAGCCACGCCCGAGAAGGAACGGGATGCCGCCCTTCCAGAGGCGCCCACCGACCGTTTGCCGAGTCTCGGGGCCAATCCCCTGGTCGAACACGCCGGCCTGCCGCTTCAACCCGAAGTAATACAGATCCAGATTGAACGGCACCCCGCTGAGCGAACCGGTTGCGAAGCTGCCCCAGAATGTCTGGGTTGAATCGGCGTGGTCATCGAAGTAGCCGCGCGCCCGTGTCGCATCGGGATTTCGCGGGAGCGGCGGGTATTGAACGCCTCGGCCGAGAGTGATGACCGGCTTGACCGCAAACGTGTCGAAGCGCCACCTCTGCGTCCTGGCAATAACCCGGGCGCCGTCGAATGCGAGACGCACGTTCGGCCCTTCGCGGTTGGCAACCAGTCGTCCGGCGCCAAACAACATGGCCTGACGCCCCAGCCGAACGGTGAGCGCCGGGGCGTTCCGGCGATTGAGAAGGACGTTCACATCGACCCACGCCTGGTGCACATCCAGTTCGTCGCTGTCGATGATCGGCCGCGGTCCGCCTGTACGGCCGTTGATGATGCTGCTTTGTATCTGCGCAAACGCGCGGAGGCGTGTTCCGAAGCGCGCATCGCCACTGAACATCCAGCGCTGCAGCAGATAGCTGTTCTTCCGCGCCTCGACCTGATCGGCGTCGGGCGGCGAATACGGCAGCACGCCCCACCCCTCGTTCTTGAAGTTCTCGAACCAGAGCCGTCCGTCACCGCCGAGGGTCAGGTACCAATTCGGGCGTCCTCCCAATGGAATGAACTTCCACGGGTCCCACCAGTCATGGCCGCGCGTCGCCGGGTCGGCCAGATAGCTCCAGTCCTCGTCGTCCCGGAGCAGCCGGTAACGGGGAATCACCCACGGAGGTGGCGGGCCGCCGGGGCCTGGGAATACGCCAGGTGGCGGACCACCCTGACCCGGCGGTACTCCGGGTGGGGGACCGTTTTGACCGGGCGGTACGCCGGGTGGGGGACCGCCTTGACCTCGTGGTGGAGGACCACCAGGAGGCCCGCCGGGCGGAGCCCCCGACGGGGGTCGCTGACCGGATGACGCATCAACCTGTTGCACATCCACTGCTGGAGCGGCCGACACGAGTCGGGGTCTGCCAGCCTGTTGTGCATCCAGCGCGGACTGGGCCGACGCGGGTCCGACCGTCAGAAGGCAAAGCACTGTCGATGTGAGCAGCCGCATATCGAGGGTTCGCCGACGCAGGGACTTCAGTTCACCACCATCCCGGCGGCCTAGGCGAATGCGGGACCGGCATCGAGGTAGGCGCGAAGCGATTTCACTTTCCCGTCCTCCAGCTCGATGACGTCGACGCAGGGGACTATCGCAACCTTTCCGTCCTTGCGGTGGTAGGTCAATTCCATCTCGGAGACGATGACGTTACCGTTTTGCCAGGTGTTCTTCACCTTGTGCTCGACCTTGTCGAACATCGGAATCACCTGCTGGGCGAATGCCTTGATAGCGGCATGACCGTACACGGCAGGATAATTTCCCGCCTTGTATTCGGCGTTCTCCTGGAAACACGTTAGGTAAGAATCCACATCGTTGTGTTCGACCGCACTAAACAGCCTGTTCAGGATTTCCATGCTCATATGGCTCTCTTTTCCCGACTGATGAACGCCCCTGCCAAACCGACGCACTCGCAGGCGTCTTTGCAAAGCGACACACGACGCGAGCGCATCGTGTCACGGCCTCGGACGGACCGGCGTTCAGTCCTTGATTTCGTTCAACCGCCCGAACGCCCCGACCGCTTTGTTGAAGCCGGCGTACACGCACATGAACAGCAGCACTTCCTCGATCTCGGCCCGCGTGATCCCTTGCTGGAATGCCATCCGCACGTGAGCCTCGAACGGCGCGCCTGGCCCCGACTCATTCGCGTTGACGACGTCGACGGCGATGGTAATCAGCGACTTGGTTCGCTGATCGATGAGGGGAAGCCCCCACACCTCTCCCGCCACCCGGGTGACCAGGTCGCCGAATTTGGGGTTGATTGACTTCAATGCCCGCTGCAACTCGGCATCCCCGAGCACGGCATTTTGTTTGATGGAAATTTCGCTCACTGCGATCCCTTTCGATTCACGTCTGATCGACGTACCCTGTCCGCACGTCGAGCGTGAGATCTGTCAGATGATTGGTTGCCAGCTGCTGACGACGGTCGGGCGGGCCGGCCACGGCAATTATGACTGCAGCCGACGACTTGTCAACCCGGAATGCCGCTCCTGTACGGAGCACATGATGTGACCACACCGGGAGCACGTCACTGGTCCGCTTCGAGCGCCTAGATGGGAGAAGCTGAGAGGCGCACGGCGTATCCTGTGCGTGCGTCGCGCTACAATCGGCCAACCGCGCATGCCCGATCAGAGCTTCCCCGGCGAATTCCCGTTCACGCGAGGGATCCAGCCGACCATGTACCGTGGCCGGCTGTGGACCATGCGGCAGTACGCCGGCTTCGGCACCGCCGCCGAATCGAACGTCCGCTACCGCTACCTCCTCGGCCAGGGCGTGTCGGGCCTTAGCGTCGCGTTCGACCTTCCGACGCAGATGGGCTACGACTCCGATCATCCGCTCGCCGAAGGTGAAGTGGGCCGCGTCGGCGTCGCCATCGACTCGGTCGAGGACATGGCCGTGCTCTTCAACGGCATCCCGCTCGGCACGGTCTCGACCTCGATGACGATCAACGCGACAGCCGCCATCCTGCTGTCGCTCTACATCGCCGTCGCCAGGCGCCAGGGCGTCCCGCTCTCGAAGCTGTCGGGCACCATCCAGAACGATGTACTCAAGGAGTACGTCTCGCGCGGCACCTACATCTTCCCGCCGAGGGCGTCGCTGCGCATCATCACGGACATCTTCGCCTTCTGCGAGCGCGAGCTGCCGAACTGGAACACCATCTCGATCAGCGGCTATCACATCCGCGAAGCCGGGGCGACGGCGGTCCAGGAAGTGGCCTTCACGCTGGCCGACGGCATCGCCTACGTCCAGGCGGCGCTCGACACCGGCCTGGACGTGAATCAGTTCGGCCAGCGGCTCTCGTTCTTCTTCAACGCCCACAACAACTTCCTCGAGGAGATCGCGAAGTTCCGCGCCGCACGCCGGCTGTGGGCCACGATCATGCGCGACCGCTTCGGC